>JALHOJ010000013.1 GCA_022843045.1 Phycisphaerales bacterium | reverse complement strand
CGAATTGTCGCAAATCGCGGCGAAAACCCGCCACATGCCCGCCGAGTTCCTAAGCGGACACAACAAAGTGAGCCGCAAGTTCATCGAGTATTGCCTGCCGCTGGTGGGTGAGTTGCCCGGGTTCGAACGGCTGTAAGAGCCCGGGGGTGCAAGGCCCTGGCGAATCACCCCAGTCGCCCTTTCGCCCGCTTCGCACCCGCCGACCGCTCGCACGGTTCGGCTCTTATCATGCGTCATGCGTTTGTCCGCCATTAATCTGCCTGGCTGGCAGCCCGTGCAAGTCGCCGCCGACAAGGCTTCGATCGTCGGACGCTCTTCGCAAAGCGACATCGTCATTCCTGATCCGCGTGTCTCGGGGCGGCACGCGCTGTTTGAGTTCAAGGGCGGGCGGTGGACGATCACGGATCTCGCCAGCAAGCATGGCGTGCGCGTGCAGGGCGTGGTTGCGGCGCCCAATCGGCCCGTCGAGATCGTCGCGGGTGACTTGGTGCACCTGGGGCCCGTGGCGATGCGCTTCGGCGAGGGCAGCGCGACAACCACGATCAGCCGGGCGTTTGACGACGGGCCGGGAACGATCATCGCTCCGCCCACGCCCGGGCAGGGTCCCGCGTTGACGCAGAAGATGATCGAGGCGATCGCGGGCGTGATCGCGGCGACGCACGATCGCGAGTTGGCGCAGCGCCTGGCGGACCTGACTGTCGATCTGTCGTGCTATCCGCGCGTCGCGGTGCTGGACGTGCCCAGCGCCGAGATTGGCGAGGTGCGGGTGCTGGCTGCCGCGCCGCTGACGAGTTCGGTGTCGACGCTGCGGCTGTCGCGTTCGCTGGTGCGAAGTGCGATGGATGGGCAATTGGTGGTGCTCCGGGGCGATGAAGTGCCCACGACGCACAGCATCATGTCGCTGGACATCAAGGAGGCGTGCTGCGCCCCGATTCGCGTGGGCGATACGACCATCGCGTTCCTGTACGCGGACGCACGCGGCATCGAAGGGACCAGCAAGGGTCTGTCCTACGAAGTGGTGCGCGTGCTTGCGCAAATCGGCGGCGTGGCGTGGGGGAACTTGCAGCGGGCCGAGCTTTCCAAGCGGCAGCAGCAACTGGAGCGCGATCTCGAGGCCGCGCGGCGCGTGCAGGAACGCATGATGCCCGATCGTCGCGGCACCGTGGCCCAGTGCGAGTATGCCTTGGAGTGTCAGGCCGGTCGCATGGTCGCGGGCGACCTCGTGGACGTCTTCGCGCTGCCCAGCGGCAAGATCGCGATGCTGCTGGGCGATGTGATGGACAAGGGCGCGGGCGCGGCATTGCTCATGGCGCTGCTGCAGACGCAGGCTCGCTCGATGCTGTCGGCGGGGATGGGGGCGTGCGAGGTGATGGCCGCGCTCAACCGGGACGTCGCCGAGCGATTTCAGCCCGCGATCGCCTCGCTGTGGCTGGCGATCTGGGACGGTGCGACGCTCGAGACGGTGGACGCGGGCCACGGGTATTGCGCGCTGCACTCGCCCATCGGCGATGGCAACGCCGAGGCGATCGAACTCAAGTCTGACGGCGGGACGCTGCTGGGCGCGGATGCGGACACGACCTACACCTCGACCCGCATCACGCCCGCAAAGCACTCGCGGCTGGTGCTGTTCAGCGACGGCATCCCCGAGCAGCGTGACGCGAACGGGGAGCAGTTTGGCACGCAGCGGGTGCTCTCGGCGCTGCGGACAAGCCCGGACCCGGCAAGCGACGTTGAGGCCTTGATTGCCGCGTTGGAGGTGTGGGCGGGCGGGCGGGCGTATGCGGATGATGTGTCGGTGTTGGCGGTGACGCTGCACTGAGTAGACCCGCCAGCGGGCTTATGCTCCCCCCTTGCTTCGACCCCCGCTCCAACTCCAGTCCGCATCGAGCGTGATCGATGCGCTCCGCGCGGGGGCGCACGCGAATCGGAACGCGGCGTGTCGGCGGGGATCGATTGATGAGATCGCGCCGCCAGGGAGATTGATCGCGACGGGCGATCTTCATGACAACCCCATCAACTTCCAGAAGCTGCTGCAGCAGGCGGGGATGACGCTCAACGAGGCGGGCGCTGTCGAGGGCGAGCCGTCGCACGACGGGATCGGCCCCGCGGGCAGCGGCGACAAGGTCGCGCATCTCACGCTGCACGAAATCATCCACTCCGATCGCCTTGTGAACGGCATGGACATGAGCTACCGCGCCCTCGCCCGCGTTGCGGACTTGAAGGCCCGCCACCCCGAGCACGTGCACACGCTGCTGGGCAACCACGAACTGGCGCAGCTCATGAACGCGGGCGTGCTCAAGGACGGGGTCAAGTGCGTGGAGGTGTTCAACGACGGTGTGGACTTTGTCTTTGGCGACGACGCCCCGCAGGTGCGCGAGGCCATCAACGACTTCATCAGGAGCATGCCCATCGCGCTGGAGGTCCATACCTCCCGCGGCACGATCCTGTGCGCCCACAGCGTGCCCCCCGCCGCGAGCATGGGGCGCTTTGACACGACGATCCTGCGGCGCGAACTGACCGACGATGATTACCAGCCACGGGTGGGCAGCGCGCACCTGATGACGTGGGGTCGCGGGTACGACGCGGAGGGGCTTGAGGACCTGGTGGAACGCTGGGGCGTCTACCTGTTCCTGCTGGGGCATGAGAAGGCCGAGGATGGCGTGCTGTTCATCCCGCCCAACGCGATCGTGCTGGCGAGCGACCATGATCGCGGGACGTTTCTGCCGATTGATCTCTCCAAGCCGCCCTCGCCCCTCGAAGCCATGCGGCATGTGGTGTGGCTTTCGAGCGTGTGAACGCCGCGTCAAGACCGCATCGCGATAGACACGCGGTTCTACCATCGGCCATGAGCCACTTCGCCGCGATCGGGATTGCTTTGGGAGTCTGCCTGGCTGCGGGCTGCGCGAGCTCGCAGGCCGGAGGCGACGCCAACACCATGAAGCCACAACCGCAATCGGCCCAGACTTCGGCTGCGACTCCCGTCCCGACTCCCGCGCCGGTCCATCAGCCCGCTCAAGCACCAGCATCAGCACCGACGCCGGCATCAGCACCCGCTGCGTCCGTGGCGACGTCCGAAATCATCAGCCACGACGCGACCACGCAACAGGTCGCGATCTCCAGCCTCATGGGGATTGCGGACATCTACGCATCGACGCCCGCGGGCCCGCACGACAAGATGGAACTCAGCATCGTGCAAGTGAAGCCCGACGGCACACGCGAGGAACGCTCGATCACGATGCGGTTGGCGGGCCAGAGCGTAACTCCGCCCCCGGGCGTCCCCGCCCACGCCGGTTTCGTGGCCGACACCTCGCCCGATGCGCCCGCTCGCAACTGGTTCGCGGCCCGCGTCAAGACCGACTCGCCCCGATTCGAGTACTACTTCAGCTCCCCCAACCTCGAAACCCGCGAGTTGCAGAAGTCCGCGCTCTTCGAGGCACGCCTCGCCCCCACACCCCACACGCCCGACTGGGCGAAAGGCGCGGTCTGGTATCAGATTTTTCCCGAGCGCTTCCGCAACGGCAATCCGCTCAACGACCCCAAGGGCTCCGCGGTCTTCCTCGCAGACTGGAACGCGAATTGGTATGAAGTCCAGCCGGGCGAGATGGAGGCGTGGAAGGCACGCCGGGGCATGAAGCCCGACGCGGCGGTGCCCAAGCGCTCTGGCGGCGAGCTCTACCACGTGATCTTCGACCGTCGGTACGGCGGCGATCTGCAGGGCATCGTCGAAAAGATGGACGAGCTCAAGGACCTGGGCGTGACAGCCCTGTACATGAACCCGATCTTCGAGGCCGAGAGCCTGCACAAGTACGACGCCAGCGACTTCCGCCACATCGACGAGCGGCTCGCCAAGCCCGCAGACGCAGGACCATCGCGCGTGCAGGACGGCACATACACGCCGCCCGCGCAACTTCGCGGCGCGCACAAGGGCGAGGCCCAGACCGACGATCCCAAGACCTGGGACTGGACGCCCGCGGATCGGTACTTCGTGGATGTGTTCCTGCCCGAAGCCAAGAAGCGCGGCCTGCGCGTGATTCTCGACGGCGTCTGGAACCACACGGGCACGCAGTTCTGGGCCTTCCAAGACATCGTCAAGAACGGCAGGAAGAGCCCGTACGCAGATTGGTACATCTGCGAGTTTGACGAAGAAGGCAAGCTCATGAGCTGGACCGGCTGGCCAGGCCGCAAGAACGGCAGCCTGCCCGAGTTCCGACAGGTCAAGGGCGGCCTCACGCGTGATCGCGATCAGACCGTCGAACGCGGAGACCTCAATCAAGGCGTCAAGGAGCACATCTTCGCCGTGACCCGCCGCTGGATGGACCCCAACGGCGACGGCGACCCCAGCGACGGCATCGACGGCTGGCGCCTCGACGTTGCTGGCGAAGTGGGCGAGCAGTTCTGGCGGGATTGGCGGCGCCTGGTCAAGGGCATCAACCCCGAAGCGGTCATGATCGCGGAAATCTGGAGCAAGGTCGAAGGCCTTGGCGGTGCAAGCGGCTTTGACACGCAGATGAACTATCCGTTCGCGTATCCGATCCTGAATTGGTTGACAAACGAAACACCCCGGCCCAACTGGAGCACGCCGCCAGAGCCCTATGACAGCTTCCAGATGAGCGCCGCGCTCAAGGCTGCGTTCCAGGACGCGGCGCAAACAAACCTGATCCACCAGAACCTCTTCGCCAGCCACGACACGCCGCGGTATGTGAACATGCTCGCGAATCCAGGCCGGCAGTACGACCGCGACGCGGAGATCCACAACGGGCATGGCGAGCCGCGGGCGAATGATCCAAACTACATCCCCTTCGTCGAAGAGCAGCCCTCACGCGACATCTACAAGCTGTCGATCTTGGGCGTCGCTCTCCAGGCAACGTACATCGGTTCTCCCATGATCTACTACGGCGACGAATGGGGCATGTGGGGCGCGGATGATCCCAACGATCGCAAGCCCGTGCCGTGGGAGGACAAGGGAGCGAACAAGAACGCGACCGATGTGCTCATGCCTGAGGTGCGCGAGCAGTACCGCTACTGGCTGCGCCTGCGACAGGACACGACCGTTGGTGAGACGCTGCGATATGGGGCCATCGAGCACCTGGAATCCGGCAACGCCGACGTCTTCGCGTTCGCGAGGCACCTCAACAATCAGCGCGTGCTGGTGGTCGTCAATCGCGGCAACGAGCCTTACGACGCGGGCGTTTTCATGAAGTTCTTCATCCGGGACTGCATGGTGCCGCCGATGAGCGCACGGGTGTGGAACGATTAGCAGCCTTGGTGCCCAAGCCGCCCGGCACAGAATCACACGAACTTGTGCTTGGGCGCCGTTCGCTTCGCGAGTCGTGACCACCGATTGAACCATGGCGTGACGCAGGGCCCGGAGCGACGCCCGACTTGCGGTGCTGGTGCACTTGGCCTCATCGAGCGTGCAGCACACCCCGCATGCCATCTCGCCAGACCGCGCTTCGCATCACGAGTTGTGAGGGGAACCCCGTCCCGCTCAAGAAGTAGGGCATCCGATCCAGCGCTCGGCTGCCCGATAGCCCCGTCCCCGCGATGACTCCAATCGTGCGATCGCCGTCGCTGTGCGCGAGCAGCACGCCAAGGTCATCTCCCGTCCACGTCTGCTCGCCCTCCTCGTTCACGATGCGAACCTCGCTGCGCGACACGCGAATCGTGTCCGGCATCAGGAGCCTCCACGCGCGATTGGTATCAGCATTGCCGTACAGGATGACATTGTGCGCCATGTTCTTGGCGAGCGACTCAACCTCGGCATCGTCATCGCGCAGCACATACGCGTACCCGTTCGCGCGATACCACCACTGATCCGCGTCAAACCGCGCCTTCGCGAGCGCCCACGCGTTCTCCTCGGGCGTGCCCGCGCTGCCATAAATCATCACAAACCGCCGATCAAACGCCCGCTTGAACGAGCCCTTCGGAAAGCCGCGGGCATCCAGCGGCGGCACAACCAACTCCCGATTCTCCTTCGCACGCGCCTCGCGCTGCGCCGACAGCGTGTGCTTGCGGAACGTCTCAAAGATCGCGGGCCAATCCAGGCACGCCGCGCCGGGGAGGTCTTCGCCGTTGACGGGCGCGTCCCACCAATGCCCCGCGCCGGGCTGTTCGTGATACCCGAAGTCCTCGCTTTCCTTGAGCCCCATCGCGAGCAGTTTCTCACGAGCGGCCCGAGCCTCCGAAACCGGCACGTTGTCGTCCGCGTCGCCGTGCAGGATGTAGATGCCCCGCCCGCGCAGGTTGTCGAAGAAGTTGAGCGTGTCGCTGCTGTCGCGCGCCCCACGCATCGCCCGCGCGTTCGCATCGCCCTCAGCCTCCCCCGCTTGCTGCCCCCGCGCCCCGGCGTACGAATCAAAGCTCAGCCACCCCGCGCTGGGCGCAATCGCCGCGAACTTCTCCGGATACAGCACGCCCAGTTGCCACGTGCCGTGCCCGCCCATGCTGTGGCCCGTGAGGTACACGCGATCCGGATCGGTCGAGTATTCTCGCTGCACAAACGCAAGAGCCTCCAGCGCATCAAGGCGGCCCCAATCCTCCCAGTCAAAGCCGAACGGCCGCCGATTCGTCGGACACGCGATCAGCATGTCGGGCTTCGCGGCGTAACTCGCGGCTTGGCTGGTGGCTTCGACGGAGGCGCCGTGGAGGGACAGGACGAGTGCGGGGCGATCTCGCGACTCTTGCGGGTCGGCTGACGACGGCACGAGCGACACATACTGAACGCTGCCGTCGATCTCGCTGACGAACGTCCGTGAGTGCGACTCTCGCAACGCTCGCCTCGTGAACTGGATGGCGCTGGTCAACGCGGTCTGATCCCTCTGAGCACCGATCGGTGTCGCGGATACTTCCAACGACAGCGCATCTCCCGACAGCGGGGCGCTCTGGTCGGATCCATCAAACGACACTTCCATCGGCACCTTGGCGACGAACCAAGGCTGAACCGCCGCCGTCGTGGAGCCCAGTTTCGTCCGCAACGGTTCGTCCGACGCGTTCCAAACCGGTACACCAACATGGCGAGGATGGTGCGTTGTCATTCGCACGAGCTCGCCGACAACGTCATCCGCCTTCGTGATATCGCCGGTGTTCACACCCATCGTGGAGCCCGCCGCCTCCAACTCCGCCCTCATCCCTCCCCGCCCCGCATGCCCAAACACCAACACATTCTCCCCCCGCCGTATCGCCACCGGCAACTTCACAAACCCATGCCCATACGCATCCCCCGTCCGCGGCTCGCCATTCACATACACCACCGAGTTCCCCGTCGCATGCAGCAGCATCGCCCGGTCCGATTCGCTCTGCACCCGCACTAGCACATACGACCCGCGCGGCAGATCACTAAACGCCCCCTCCGCGTTCGCCTTCACCTCGCTCCACGCCTTGTCCGTCCCCGCCAGCACATCACCCGCCTCGGGCGGATCAAACTTCGCACTGCTGGGCGCAAACGCCGCCCGCGCATCCTCGTCGATCATCGCCGCGACCAACGCATCCGTGTTAATCGTCCGCCGCCCCCACGACCCCACGCCCGAAATCGTCAGCCCCTCCGTGAGCTTCACCGATGCGTCCTGCTCACGCAACTGCACCTGCCCCCACGCACCAGCAGCCGCCACGAAACACGCCATCAAAGCCGTTTTCATGCCGAAGCATAAGTGCCGGACGGAGCAAGCCGCCGACCCAACAGCCAAAACACACATCGCGGAGGCCATGCCGGAGTGCCACGCGCACCCAGCCTCCTCTCCGCGTTGCTCCGCTTCCTCTCCGCCCCGCCCCGATCAATTCCGAACGCCATGCCGCACCCCCGCCGATACCATGGCATGATGTCTGCCTCCCCCAAGCCCGCGCACTCGGAAATCCCCCTCTCCCGTCCCGACATCACCGAGCTTGAGGAGCAATACGTCCTCCAGACCCTCCGCTCGGGCCGCCTCTCCATCGGTCCAGTCGTCGAACGCTTCGAAGACCTCGTCGCTGCCCGCGTCAACTGCCGCCATGGCGTCGCCGTCAACAGCGGCACGGGCGGCTTGCACCTTGCCCTGCTCGCCCTGGGCGTGGGCCCGGGCGACGAAGTCATCACCACGCCCTTCTCCTTCGTCGCCAGCGCCAACTGCATCCTGATGGTCGGCGCGACCCCAAAGTTCATCGACATCTGCCCACGCACGCTGAACATGGACCCGGCAAAGCTCGCCGCCGCCATCGGCCCGCGCACCAAGGCGATCCTCGCCGTCGAAACCTTCGGCAACCCCGCATACTTCGATCAGTACCAGGCCATCGCCGCCCGCCACGAAATCCCCATCATCGAAGACTGCTGCGAAGCCCTGGGCGCCACCCTCAAGGGCCAGCCCGCCGGCAGCTTCGGCCGCATCGGCGTCTTCGGGTTTTATCCCAACAAGCAAATCACCACCGGCGAAGGCGGCATGATCGTCACCAACGACTCTCGCCTCGCGGATATGTGCAAGAGCCTGCGCAACCAAGGCCGCCCCCTCGGCTGGAGCGCGCCCAAGGCCGCCGAGCCCACCCACGGCGGCACCGCAACCGGCAGTTGGCTCCGCCACGAACGCCTGGGGTACAACTACCGCCTCAGCGAAATCAACGCAGCCATCGGCTGCGCCCAGATGCGCCGCCTCGACGAGATGATCGCCAAGCGCCAGCAAGTCGCCCAGCGGTACTGGGAGCGCCTGGGCGGTCACAAGGACCTGGTCCTGCCCACCGTCGAAGAAAACGTCTCGCAAAGCTGGTTCGTGTACGTCGTGCGCCTCGCCCCGACCTACACCATGGAAGAACGCGACAGCATCATCCGAGGCCTGCGCGCCCACGACATCGGCGCCAGCGACTACTTCCCCTGCATCCACCTCCAGCAGCACTTCCTGCAGCCCGCGGGCAACCTGTCATACCTGCCCCAGCACCAGCCCGGCATGTTCCCCATCGCCGAAAGCGTGAGCAACCGCACGATCGCCCTGCCGTTCTATAACCAGATGACCAAGAAGGACGTGGACATCGTTGCAATGACGCTGGAAGTCATGATCCAACGAGAGAATCTGCGACGCGGCTGAATTCGAAACACAAAGCAATCGCGGAGGAGCGGAGAAAAGCGAAGGAACGCTGAGAAGAAAGTAGGTTTGTCCCTCCGCGTGTCTCCGCTTGTTCTCCGTCCCTCCGCGATCGGTCTTTGATCCGCACCACAGCCCCTACCCTCCCCCGTGCTCTCCATCGCCCTCAAAATGCTCTTCCGCGACAAGGGCAAGTACTTCGGCATCATCCTCGGTGTCGCGCTGGCCTCTCTGGTCATCGTCTGGCAGGGCTCGATCTTCGTCGGGCTCATGACCCGCACCTTTGCGGTCATCACCGACATCGCCCAGCCCGACATCTGGGTGATGGATGAAAAAGTCCAGTTCATCGACGACGCCAAGCCCCTCCAAGACACCGCCCTCAATCGCGTGCGAGGCGTCGAGGGCGTCGCCTGGGCCATGCCGCTCTACAAGGGCAACATCCGTGCCCGCCAGGAAGACGGCACCATCGTCAACTGCAACCTCTTCGGCATCGACGACGCGACGCTGATCGCCGGCCCGGCGAACATGGTCGATGGGAACGTGTCGGACCTCTGGCGCGCCGACGCAGTGATCGTCGATACCGTGGGAGCGTCAACCCGCCTGGCCCGAACGAACGCGGATGGCAGCCGCCGCCCGCTGCTCGTCGGAGACATGCTCGAGCTCAACGACCGCCGCGCCATGGTCGTCGGCCTCTCGACCCAGACCCGCAGCTTCCAGAGCCAGCCCACGATCTTCACGACCTACTCCCGCGCCATGCAGTTCGCGCCGCGGGAGCGGAAGATGTTGACGTACATCCTCGTCAAGGTGAAGCCAGGCGAGGAAATCGCCGCCACCCAGCGACTGATCGAAGAACGCACGGGCCTCGCCGCATACTCGGGCCGCGAGTTCAGCTGGAAGACCGTGATGTTCTTCATCAACAACACCGGCATCCCCATCAGCTTCGGCATCACCGTCGCCCTGGGCTTCGTCGTCGGCACCATCATCACTGGCTTCATGTTCTACTCATTCACCGTTGACAACCTGCGCTACTTCGGCACCCTCAAGGCCATGGGCACCAGCAACGACAAACTCATGCTCATGGTCATCGTCCAGGCCCTCTGCGTCGCGATTATCGGCTACGGCCTGGGCGTGGGCCTCGCGGCGTACATGGGCGCGAGCGCCCGCAACAGCCCCCTCGCCTTCCGGCTTATCTGGCAGACGCTCTTCATGGCTGGCTGCGCCGTCGCCGTCATCAGCGCCCTCGCCGCGATGCTCAGCATGATCAAGGTTGTGCGTTTGGAGCCCGCCGTCGTCTTCAAGGGCTGAATCCAGAAGGCTCGCGCACTCGCGACTTACGCCGCCAGCCGCGTGATCGCCTCGTTCAGCTTCATCATGTCCGGCTTGGGCCCTGGCTCGATGCCCAGCGCATCGCACAGATCCTCGGGCGTCGCCCCGATCTGGAACCGATGGCTCAGCATCCGCTGGCCGCCCTTGTCGTAGAGATACGCCATCGTGTCCCCGTTGCTTTCGCGGACGACCTCGACGATGTTCCCGCTGATCACCAGCCGCATCGGCTTGCAGACGCTCTCACAGTTCATCCCCAGCTCGATCACCGCATCCACGGCCCTCGAAAGCCCCATCTGCACCTGATCCATCAGGTCCTCGCCCGTGTTCAGGTACGCCGCGATGTCCTTGAACATCTCGCTCGTCGCTTCATACTCGCTGAAGCTCTTGGTGACCACGTGCGACACTTCCGAATCCGTGAGGTTCAGCAGCCGCTGCGCCGTCGCGACGCCAGGCGTCTGTTCCGTCACTTCCTCGACCACGCCGCCCTTGCCTTCCAGTTCGATGAGGCCGACCACATACGCGATCCGGTGCAGCCGCGAAATCGGATCATCCAGCTTGCTCTCCGCGGGCTTGACGTGATGCCGCTCGATCGGCTTGATCAGCAGTTCAGGCAGCTTCCACCGCGTCATCATCGCGATGATCACGTCGACGTGCGTGAACTCGAGCGTGTCAAACTCCAAGCGATGCAGCCGCCCCGGGCTCGGACTTTCCCGCAGCAGATTCCGGAACCCATCGCCAGCCAGCTTGCCCATCAGGGGCAATCCCGCATCCATCATCAGCCCGATGATGAACGCCTCGCTCACCATGTTCGGAGCGGAAAGCCGCGCGATCTGCGACCCCATGCACGCCCGCAGCAGCGACTGCCCCCAGATCCTCCGCGACAGCTCCTTGTCATCCGGACACTGCGCAGCCCGGCTCAAGTGAAAGCCCAGCGCCACCGCCTTGAGCCGATCCACCCCAAGCACCACGCATGCCCGATCAATCGCCGTCACCGGCTTGCGCTGCGCGAAAAAAGCCGAGTTCGCAAGCCGCAACACCCGCCCCGCTGTCGCCTGATCGTGCGCGATCAGCTTGGCATAATCAGCCAGCTGCGCGTTCGGCCGGTTCGACAGCTCCAGCATCTTGAGCGCAACCTCAGGCTGACTGCTCAGACCGACGTTCTCCAGCTTCACCTGAAGCTGCCCGTGCAAGTCCTGCACCTCCGCCGCGCTCATGAGTCTGCGTGCTTTCATGCGGCGGGTTCCCGTGGAGAAGGTGCAAATCGACGACAACTCGCGATCCGCGCGGACCACGACCACAAAGTCATCGGAACATCCGGCTTCCGCATTCAGCCGGGCTTACCGCGTAGGTCGAATCACCCAGAAATATGTGGAATCCCGCGCGGCAATACCGGCACAACAAGAAGCTCCGCGAGTAGTCCGGTAAACGACGCTACGGCTGCAACCGCGTCGAGCTCCATGCCTTGGTCGCCAAAGCCCCGCCGCCCGCCCGGACATCCTCCATGGAAATCGCCCGCCGCCACACCGCCCGATCATGCATCCGCCCCGGCCCGCCCATCCACAGCTCCACGCTCCGCGCAAACAGATTGAACCCACCCCAATGCGCCGGCCGCGGAATCACCACGTCATTCCCCCGCTCCAGCAACTCCTGCGGATCCAGTTTCAATTTCTCGCACACCCCGCCCAACTTCGCAAGCAGCGCATCCCGCGATCCAATCGGCTCACTCTGATCACTCGCCCACGCCGCCAACCGACTCTCCCACCGCCGCGCGGCGAAGTACGCATCACTCGCCGCTGCCGAGCAAGGCATCACCAACCCCTCCACCCGCGCCTGCCGATCGCTCGCATCCCAATGAAAACACGCCGCCGCTTGCTGAGGCGTCGGAGCCCCCGCTCCTGACACAGTGGCCTTTTCCCACCCTTCCCGCAGCAACGCTCGCCCCTTGCGCCCGCGATAGTTCGTGAAGAACGTGATCGACCCGACCTCCACGTCGACGCCCCGGCACAACACAATCCGATTGCTGAGCGTCCCATCCGCATCAATCGTCGCGACACTCATCGCATTCGGATTCGCCGTCCGCTGAGCCTTCACCTCTTCGCCCAGCCACTCCTTGAGCATGCTCATCCCCGACGCGGGCAACGTCGCAGGCAACGTAAACCCACTCGAAGTCGCCGCAACCCGCACCGCCAACTCCGCCAGCACATCATCACGATTCGTGGCCATGCCCAAGCGTACGGATCACCGCAACGTAACGCCCTCATGCAGCCCACGGGCTCGTCGCGCAAGCCCCCGCGACTCCCACCCTAGAATTCCCGCGTGAGCGTCACGATCGACATGCCCCCCGCCCTCCTCGCCCTCTTCGCCGATCTGGGCCAAGACGCCGCTCAAGCGATCAAGGAATCCGCGATCATCGATCTTTACCGCCGGGGCCGCCTCTCCCAAGCCGACCTCGCCACCGCCCTCGGCATCTCCCGAACTCAGGTCGACG
The DNA here is from genome assembly GCA_022843045.1 of Phycisphaerales bacterium. Classification (GTDB taxonomy): domain Bacteria; phylum Planctomycetota; class Phycisphaerae; order Phycisphaerales; family UBA1924; genus BJHL01. The sequence goes on along the minus strand of JALHOJ010000013.1, from coordinate 55,292 downwards.
CCGTGTTGCAGCGTCACGCCGTCATCGAGGACCTCGCGACCGAGTCCGAAGTGGATAACCAACTCCGCGTTGCTCGCCGTAAGCTCAGCGCATGATCGTGGTCAGCGACACGTCTCCGCTCAACTACCTCATTCTCATCGATGAAATCGATGTTCTCCCGGGCCTGTTTGCGAACGTCCTCGTCCCGCCCACGGTGCTGTCTGAGCTGGCCGATCAACGAGCTCCGCAGAAAGTTCGTGATTGGGCGAACTCGCCGCCAATCTGGCTGGCAGTACGCGCCCCGTTGATCGAAGCCCCATCCAAACTCCATCCTGGTGAAGCCGCCGCGATCGCACTCGCAATTGAAGTTCGCGCCGACTTCCTCCTTATCGACGAACGCGAAGGCACACGTATCGCAACGGAACGCGGCCTCGTCCCGCTCGGATTGGTCGCCGTCCTGCTGCTCGCCCGCGAACGCGGCCTGATTGACCTTCGTCGCGCGGTGCAACGCCTTCGAGCCACCAGTTTTCGAGCTGTGCCCCAGGTCTGGGGAAAACTCGACCAAGCCTGCACCTAAGCCTCTCGCAAGCAAGCGACTAGAGCAAGACCCCTGACCTGAACAGAACTCTGCAGCTGCTGTCGTTCCTTGTCACATCCAAGCGCGACCCGCCAACCCTTGACTACCTTCGTTTCCCCGTCATGGACGACGCATCCAACCAATTCCGCTCCCGCCGCCAGCCCCCCGCGCCGCCCCTCTCGGCACAGATGCTCTTCGACCGCGAGCCCCCCAAGGCCCTCGAAGCCGAGATGAGCCTCCTGGGCTCCATCATCCTTGAGCCCAAGATGGTCGCAGAGGTCCTGCCCATCATCAAGAGCGAGCAGGACTTCTACAACGAGTCCCACGGCCACATCTACCGCGCCGTCGTCGACATCTACGACCAGCGCAACACGGGCGACCTCGTCCAACTCGTAGACCTCCTCCGCGACCGCAAAGTCCTCGACGACGTCGGCGGCATCGACTATCTCGAACAACTCGCCAACAGCGTCCCCGCGCCCACCAACGCCGCCTTCTTCGCCAAGATCGTCGCTGAGAAAGCCAAGCTCCGCCGCCTCATCGATACCGCCGGCAAGATCATCTACAGCGCGTACCACACGGGCGAACTGGGCCCCGAAGGCGCACGCGAAGTGCTCGACAAGGCCGAGATGGCCGTCTTCGAAATCGCCCAGGAAACCGTCTCCAGCGATCCCCAGGCCCTCGCCGAACTGCTCGAATCCGAACTCCGCCGCATCGAAGCCGCCGACTTTGAGGGCGGCGCATTCTCCGGCGTCGTCACAGGCTACTACGACCTCGACGAAATGCTCCGCGGCTTCCAGCCCGGCGAATTCATCATCATCGCGGCACGCCCCAGCATGGGCAAGTGCCTCACCGCGGATTGCGAGATCGTGCTGGCGGACGGCTCCATCGCCACCATCGAAGAACTCGTCCGCCGGCGCTGCGGTTCCATCGCCACGGTCAGCGACGATCTCAAGATCGATTGGACCACGCCAAGCGACTTCATCGACGACGGGCTCAAGCCCGCGTTCGAAGTCACCACGCGCCTGGGCCGGCGCGTTCGCACCACGCTCACCCATCCGTTCCTCACCATCGACGGCTGGAAGCCTCTTGGTCAGCTTCGCGCGGGCGATCACATCGGCGTGCCTCGCAAACTCGAAGCCTTCGGCACCGCCAGCCTCCGCGATTGCGAAGTCAAACTGCTCGCCTACCTCATCGGCGACGGCGGCCTCACCCAAACCACTCCGCGCTTCACCAACTCCAACCCGCGCATCGCCGCCGACTTTGCCGACGCAGTCCAGAACTTCGGCGGCGTCACCACCACGCTCAGCAGCACCCGCGACTGGGAAGCCCCGTCGTGGCGCATTGTCAAGACCGATGAGTCGGTGGTGGAGGCTCGCAAGGCCTTCGCGAGCGCGCTTGAGTCCGGCTTGCGCGCCGCTGGCATCCCCCAGAACGAACTCGCCCGCCGCGTCGGCGTCTCGCCCGCGTCCATCACGCATTGGCTGCAGGCCAAGACCCTGCCCGATACCGAAGTGCGCCTGCTCTGCGAGTCCGTGCTCTCGATCCAATCCGCAGCCGATGATGTCGAGCCCGCCCGCCGCAACGCGCCCAGCGCGCTGAGTGCCTGGCTCGACTCCCTTGGCCTCTGCGGAAAGGGCTCCCACGACAAGTCCATCCCCGACACGATCTTCACCCTCCGCCGCGATCAAGTCGCTCTCTTCCTCAATCGCCTCTTCGCCACCGACGGCTGGGCCACGTTGCTCGCCTCCGGCCAGGCCCAACTCGGCTACGCCACCGTCAACGAACGCCTCGCCCGCCAGGTCCAGCACCTGCTGCTCCGCTTCGGCGTCATCGCCTCGCTCCGCCAACGCTGGGTCCGCTACAAGGACGCACGCCGAGTCTCGTGGCAGCTCGATATCACCGACGCCCGCAGCATCACCGCCTTCATCGAAGACATCGGCATCTTCGCCAAAGAAGACGCTCTCGAGCGTGCCAGCGCCGCCCTCGCCGCCAAGCGCTACCAGACCAACCGCGACCTCATTCCCAATGGCGTCTGGCATCGCATCGAACAAGCCAAAGGCACCAAGTCCTGGGCGCAGCTCGCCCGCGAGATCAACGCTCCCCACGGCCTGCACCCAGGCGCGCGTTCCCCGACGCGCGCCCGCCTCGCCGCCATCGCCGACGCGCTCGACGACGCAACCCTCCGAAACCTCGCCCACAGCGACCTCTACTGGGACGAGATCGTCTCCATCGAGCCCTTGGGCCTTCGCCAGGTCTACGACCTCACCGTCCCCAAGACCCACAACTTCATTGCCAACGACATCTGCGTCCACAACACCGCCCTCGCTCTCAACCTCGCCGAACAAATGGCCCTGGGCGGCCTCACCGCCGGCGCCCAAAGCACCAAGCGCCAACCCGTCGGCCTCTTCAGCCTCGAAATGTCCAAGAGCGCAATCGTCCAGCGCTTGCTCAGCGCTCGCTCGGGCGTCTCCAGCCAGACCCTTCGCGGCGGTCACAAGATCCCCGATCGCGACCTCCGCGAGCTCATGCTCGCCGCCGAAGACCTCAAGATCGCCCCCGTCTACATCGACGACACCCCCGACCTCACCGTCCTCAACCTTCGCGCCCGCGCCCGCCGCATGGTCCAGCAATACGGCGTCAAGTGCCTCATGATCGACTACCTCCAGCTCATGAGCTCCCCCAGCGCCGCCCGCGAAAGCCGCCAGGTCGAAGTCTCCACGATCTCCCGAGGCGTCAAGTCCCTCGCACGCGAACTCAACATCCCCGTTATCTGCTTGAGCCAGCTCAACCGCGGCAGCGAAAACCGCGAAGGCAACCGCCCCCGCATGAGCGACCTCCGCGAATCAGGCAGCATCGAGCAGGACGCCGACGTCGTCATCCTCCTCCACCGCGAGGAGTACTACCACGTCCAGGACGAAGACTGGAAGACCGAAAACCCCGACAAGATCGGCGTCGCCGAGCTCATCATCGCCAAGCAACGTAACGGTCCCACCGGCATCGTCAAGCTCCACTGGGACAACAAGACCACCCGCTTCAAGAACCTCGAGCAAGGCCAGCAGTATCAAGGCGGCAGCTACGACATCCCGCCCGTCAAGCCGGCAGGCAACAGCCGCAGCAGTGGGGGAGGCGCAGGCGGCTCGGGAGGCGGCTACTCCTCCCCGTCCAACGCCGCGGCCGACTTCGGCGGCGTCCCCTGGACCCAGCAAGGCGCGGCGGCCAGCCCGGGCGGTTTCAACGAACCCAAGCCAAACCCAGGCGGCAGCTCCTTCGCCAACCGCCCCAAAACCGGCCCACCCGACTACCACCGCGACGGCGGCGGCAGCGATCAACGCCCAGAAGCCCCCGAGCCCATGCCGGGCGAAGAACCCCCCTTCGATTGACCCGCGTAAGAACCAAGCGGCGCAAGCCGCCAGCCGACCCAACCGCGGCACGCGAAACGCCCACTCACGCCCAAACGAAAAAAGCCGCGCAAGCGCGGCTTCAAAGTCACTCAATCACTCGCGTCGCTCCACGCTCCTCCAAGGGCTCGCGCCCTTCGGTGCTTATGCGCTGAAGCTGCTGCCGCACCCACACGAACTCGTCGCGTTGGGGTTGTTGAACACAAACCCGCGCCCCATGATCTCATCGCGGAAGTCCACCGTCACGCCGTTGAGATACAACAGGCTCTTGGGGTCCACGATGATCTTGACGCCATGCTGCTCAAAGATCTCGTCCGTCTCCTTCTGCGTCTCGGTCAGGTCCAGCACGTAGCTGAACCCCGAGCACCCGCCGCCCTTCACGCCCACCCGCAGGCGGACCTTGTCGGCGTCGAGCTCCTGATCAACGATGATCTTCTTCACTTCCTTCGCGGCGGTCTCGGAAAGGATGACACCGTGCGCGTGAGCATGGGTTTCGGACTGGGGAAGCGTGGTGGTGGCCATTGCGAATCAAACTCCTACGGGCGAACGTCAATTGTTCGCGAACGCCCAACTATACGATGCAAGTGGAGCCCGGTTCGTCGCGGAACACGCCGACAAGGTCCGGAATGGGCAGTTTTCCGGACTTTGCCCGACCAAAAAGGAAAACGCGGCGAGCACAGGCTCACCGCGTTCAAGGTTCGATCTGCTGAGCCCACTCAAGGCATCACGCGCACCACGCTGACCTCTTCCGCCAGCAGTTCATACAGCTCGGCGATGTCCGTGCTGCCCAGCCGCACGCACCCCATGCTCTTCTGCTGCCCGATGCTGTCCGGCTCGATCGTGCCGTGGAAGCCATAGCCCGAGTTGGCCTTGCTGTCGCCCATCCCCTGCCAGCCGACCCAGAACTCGCCGATGGGGTTCTTGGGATCGTCCTTGTCAAAGCGTTCGCCCGTCCGAGGATTGACCCAAGGAGGGTTCACCAGCTTGCTGCCCTTCTTGATCACGTAGTTGCCGATGGGCGTGCTGTTGCCTTCGCCCAGCCCGGCGCGATACCCCTTGATGAACAGCCAGTTCGCCGGGTCTTCGGGCGAGCCCGCGAAGACGTCCACGCGATACGCGCTCTTGTTGACCACCGCGTGGAACGGCCCGCGCACGAGCTTCAGGCTCTGCCCCACGCGAATGCTGTTGGGGTTCGCGATCTTGTTCACGCGCTGGATCAGGCGCCAGTCCGTCGCCAGCTCGCGCTTGCGCCGGATCTTCTCCAGCGAATCGCCCGCGACAACCTTGTAGCTCTCCACCAGCGGATCGCCCTGCGCGACCAAGCTGCCAAAGACCAGATCCTGATTGATCGTGCCCAGCTTCCCGCGGAGCGTCTCGCGATCCAGCTCGCTCGCATCCTTGTGCAGCAATGCCTTGCTGAACGACGCACGAGCATCAACCAACTTGTTCTCGCGCAGGGCCTTGTCGCCCGCCTCGATGAGCGACAGCACTCCCAAGTCCGTCGTGGTCATGGGCGTCGCGCCGGGCGCGGTCACGGGAGCAGTGCCAGGCGTCGTCGCGCCACCCGCTGGCGTCGCGCCAGTCGTTGCCGCTTGCGTGGGAGCGCCCGTTGTCGCGCCCGTCGTCGTGGTTCCGCCCGTCGTGGGTGCCGCCGTGCCAGTAGTGCCCGTCGTGGGCGTCCCAGTCCCGGGCCGCGCCACCGTCGCCGGCTGACCAAACGGCGTCACACCGCCCGTCGTCGACGTACCCGCCGAAGGCGTGCTCGTCCCCGTCGCCCCGCCAGGCAGCGGCTGCCCCTGCACAAACTCCGTAGGCGGTGGCGTCACGGGCGCAGCCGTCGGCTCCGTCACCTTCCCCGCTGAGTCAGCAATCTTCGTCGGGTCCTTGGGCTTGTTGACCCAGTTCGCCGCGGCGTACCCCGCCACGCCCACCAACGCAATCCCCAGAATGATGAGCCCAGTCCGCGCCGCCGACGATAAGCCCGAATCGGGCTGCGCCATCACGCTGCGGTTGCTGTCGTTGCCACGTTCCGACTGAGAGGGCAGTGCCATATCTCGAAAACCCTTCCTTGAGTAGCGACGTGATCAGCCACGTCGGGAGTCCGTTCCTTCACGCACCACGCAGGATCGTGGTCGGCGTCAGTATCATATCAACGCGCAGATCGTGCGCCTCAACCGGCACCTTTTCCACCACCTGTTCGTCCACGCACACGCCGACGCTCACCGGTCGATTCCCCGCAGGCAGCCCCGCCACCCGAGCCAGCAGCCGGTCATACAACCCGCCGCCACGACCCAGCCTGGCCCCCGTGGAATCAAACGCAAGCCCCGGCACGATCACGACATCCAGATCGCCCAGCGCCAAGGGAAGAAGATCGGCCCGTGGCTCGCGCAGGCTATAACGGCCGACCACAATATCTGTTAACAGGTTCTCCACCGCCACCGGTTCCAGCGTCATCGATTGCCAATCCGTCCGCGGCAAACACACCCGCACCCCGCCCGCCCCCAGCAACCCCTGCACCAACCCCGTCAAATCCACCTCATCCCGCCCCCGCTCCGCCCGAGCCATCGGCAAAAACACCATCCAAGCCCGCCACCCGCGCTGCGCCCCAAGCTCTAACAGTCGTGCCGCAATCCCCTCCGCCGCGTGGTTCCACGCCGCGTCCCCCAGCGCCGCCATCCGCGCCCGCACCAACTCCCGCACCGCCTGCTTGGTCGCTCCCCCGCTCATGCTTCCACATCCTTCGGGCCTCGCGCCGCCCGCGCCCGCTCCAGCGCATCCTTCAGCACCTTCTCGCTCCCATGCGTCGTCGGCCGGTAGTACTGCTTCTCCACGCCCAGATAGTCCTGCGCCCCGATCACGCCCAGGTGCGGATCCGCGATCCCATCCGCGTGCGTGTACCGATACGCGTCCCCGTCCTTGCCCGACACGCTGATCTGCGTCGCCTTGCGCACGTTCCCATCCTTGATGTGCATCGGCACCGGAATCGTGCGTCCTTCCGCCGCGTCCTTCATCGCTTCATCAATCGCGACATAGCTCGCGTTGCTCTTGGGCGCCAGCGCCAGGTAGATCGCCGTCTGCGACAGCGTGATCCGCGCCTCGGGCATGCCGATGCGCTCGACGATCGTAAAGCAACTCGCCGCGATCATGATCGCCCGCGGATCCGCGTTCCCAACATCCTCGCTCGCCAGAATCGCCAACCGCCGCGCGATAAACCGCGGATCCTCTCCAGCATCCAACATCCGCGCGAGCCAATACACCGCCGCATCCGGATCACTCCCCCGAATCGACTTGATGAGCGCGGAAGCGTGGTCGTAATGCTGATCACCCGACGCGTCGTACAGCGCGGCCTTCTGCTGGATGGAGTCTTGGGCGACGGCGGCGTCAATCAGAAGAGACGAAGAGACAGAGAGACGCAGAGACGCAGTGGTTGCTTCCACTTCATCACTCCGTCTCTTCGTCTCTTCGTCTCTTCGTCTCTGACTTTCGACCGCCACCTCCAACGCCCCCAGCGCCCTCCTCGCATCCCCATCACACTTGACCGCCCACACCCGCAGCGCATCCTCCGTCACTTCAAGCGCCAGCCCGCCATACCCGCGCTCCTTGTCAGCGATCGTCCGGCGCAGCACGGCGATGATGTCGTCTTCGCTCAGGGTTTCGAGGCGAAACAGCGTGCTCCGGCTCACCAGCGCCGAGTTCACCGCAAACAGCGGATTCTCCGTCGTCGCCCCGATCAGCGTGATCAGCCCGCGCTCGACATCACCCAGCAGCACATCCTGCTGTGCTTTCGTGAAGCGATGAATCTCATCCAGAAACAGAATCGTCCGCTTGTTCTCGAGTTCCAGCCGCCGCTGGGCCTCATCAATCACATCCCGAATCCGCTTCACACCCACCAGCGCCGCGTTCTCCCGCACAAACACCCGCTTGGTCTGCCGAGCGATGAGCTCCGCCAGCGTCGTCTTCCCCGTGCCGGGCGGCCCATGAAAAATCATGCTCGTGACCGTGTCCGCCGCGAGCATCCGCCGCAGCAACTTGCCCGGCCCCAAAATGTGCTGCTGCCCCGCAAACTCATCAAGAGTCCGAGGCCGCATCCGCACCGCAAGCGGCTCAACCCCCTTGCGTGACTGCTCGCGCTTTGCGGCCCAAAGGTCAGACATGATCAAGGATACGAACCCCGCCCTCGATGCCCCGATGCCTCATGCCTCGCTGCCTTCTTCCCGTCGCCCACATCGCACCGCGTTACTATCCGCCCCCCATTAATGCCCTGGCTCCCCACCCTCATCCTCCTCCTCGGCCTCTGGCTCATCTGGGCCGGCATCGCAAATTGGCTCCTCGCCAACCCGCGCAGCGACACCATCTCCGGCCTCACCTACCGCTTCATCCAGATCTACTCCCGCCTTGTCCACCGCCTCCGCGTCATCAACCCTCACAACATCCCCCGCGAGCGATACTGCGGCCCCCTCATCGTCGTCTGCAACCACACCGCTGGCATCGACCCGATGCTGATCCAGGCCGCGTGCCCGTTCTATGTCCGTTGGATGATGGCCGAGGACATGAAGTGGGGCGGCCTCGCCGACGTCTGGTCGTACTTCAACATCATCTTCGTCGACCGCACCAAGCCCGACACCCGCGCCCTCCGCGAAGCCGTCCGCGCCCTCAAAGCCAGCGAAATCATCGGCGTCTTCCCCGAAGGCAAAATCGAACGCCCGCCCGGCACGCTGCTCCCCTTCCAGCAAGGCGCTGGCATGATGGTCGCCATGACCAACGCCCCCGTCCTCCCCATCCTCATCCGCAACACCCCCCAAGCCGACTCCGCCTGGGCCAGCCTCTGGCGCCGCAGCCACAGCGAGATCGTGGTGGGCGAGCAAATCCGATTCACCGACGCCAAGCCCGCGGCGATCACCACCGCCCTCGAAGCCTGGTTCAACCAACAGCTCCACACCACGGCATAAACGGCGGAAGGCGCCCCAGCGACTGGTCTCACCAGCCCTGACGCGGTCTTCCCGAGCCCGCTCGGCCTCTCACCGGCACCCTCCGGGGCGAACCTCCGCCATCACACTTTAGGAACCGAGGGGCGCAAGCCCCCACCCTCACCCCGCCACAAACATCCCAAACGCCCGATTCAAAAGCCCCGTCGGAGCCTGGTGCCCATCCAGCAACTCCTTCACCCGGCTTTCAATCAGTCCGCCCGCATCGTTCATGATGCTCGTCGCGTCCGTCTGCCCGCCCGCACGCATGAGGTAGTGGAACGTCCGCGCCATGCCGCAGTTGGCGATGAAGTCCGGGATGATCGCAAAGCTCTTGTCCGCCTCGCGCATCAGCGCGAGTTGGTCCGCGACCCAGTCCTTCACGCGTTCCTTGTCCTTGTCATACGCAAACGGGTTGTTCGCCCCGCAGCTCACGACCTTCACGCCCGCATGCCGCATCACCGCCAGCCGCGTCTGCGTGGTCGTGTGGCTCGCCGCCGCCGGGATGTAGATCTCCGCCGGCACGTTCAGCAGTTCATCGCCGCTCGCCGTGTCGAGTACCTGCGAGCCCTCGAACTTCGCCGGCAGGTTCGTCCCCTCGCGCGCGAGAATCAGCGCCCTGCAATCAATCCCCTTGGGATTCTGCACCACCCGAATCGTCCCATCGCTGTTGCGCGTGCTGGTCGACACCGTCATCGCGCCCATGTGCTGCAGGTAATACCCCGCGAACGCGCCCACCGCCCCAAACCCCTCGATGATCACGCGCTGGCCTTCCAGCTTCATGTTCCGCAGCCGGTAGTACGCCTCGATGCTCTTGGCAACGCCCAAGCCCGTCACCACATCCGCGATCATCCACGCACCACCCGTGCGCGGCCCCGGCAAGTCCTTCAGCGTCACCAACGCCTCAACCCCATGCTTGAGCCGCGCGATCTTCGGCTCGGGCCCCTCCTTGTCGTCCCAAGTGTGCCCGCGCGCGATCCCCTCCTGCACATGCTTCAAACCCAGCACCCGCTCCGTGATCGCGGTCGCTTCCGAAACTTCATCCACGCCCACATCCCCGCCCGTGCCGTAGCACGACTTGAGATACGGCCCGATGTGCCGATACCAGCGCTCCAAGACCCCATGCTTCACTTCAATCGGCGCGCCCGCATTGAACCGGATCACGCTCTTGCCGCCCCCGATATCCGGCCCGCACGCCCGAAATTTCACGCCCATCGTCTTCGCAAGAAAGATCGCTTCCTCGCGCGTGCCGCCCGCCCGCATCCGCGTCCCGCCCCCCGCCGCGCCCCCGCGCAGTGAGTCAATGCACAGCCAACCCACGGCATCCGTCTGATCATCGTGCCACTCCACGACGATCGCCGGCGGGCGCTCGTAGAAGGACTGATATCGCGAAAAACCGTCGGTGGAAGCAAGTGCAAAAGACATGGCCCGAGGATAGGAGGAATACATGCAGCCCGACCGTGAGGGAGGGCCCGCGAGCCGACTCACGCCGCACGACCCAATGCCCAATGCCCTCTCCCTCACCTCACCGCACAATACCTCTCAAACATCCTCTCCAAACTCCCCGGCATCACCCGCACATTGCCAACCACCGTCATGAAGTTCACATCCCCGCCCCACCGCGGCACCAGATGCGCATGCAAATGCTGAGGCACCCCCGCCCCCGCCGCCCGCCCTTGATTCACCCCGATGTTGATCCCCTGCGGCTCCAGCGCCCGCTGCATCAAGTCCGCCGCGCGATCAACCAACGCCCACAAGTGCGCCCGCTGCGCCGGTTCATAGTCCAGCAGCGTCGGCCGCGGATCCCCCAGCGCAACCAGCAAGTGCCCGTTCGCATACGGAAACTTGTTGAGCAGGATCATCCCAAGCCCATCGCGCACGATCACGTGATTGCGCGCATCATCCTGAGGCGCCATCCAGTAGTCATACAAGAAAGATCCGCTCCCCGCCTTCGGCGCGCCAGACTTCTTCTCCGCCGCGCCCATCGACTCGAGGTAGTCCATCCGCCAAGGCGCCTGAAGCTGGGGCGGAATGTTCGCTGAAGGTTGCTGCGACATCCCCGATGGTACAGCCCCCGCAGCCCACCCACGCCGGGGCTGAGCAACGCGAAGCCCCGCGTCAAGTCAACACCGATCGCGGAGCCAGCGGAGCAAAACGAGAAACGCGGAGTGAAGAACAGGCTCTCGCCCAGTCTCCTCTCCGCGTTTCTCTTCTGCTCTCCGCGGCCGCCGCGATGCACGTCAGCCGCGAACAGCCAGTCAGTTCGGCTTCGCAAGCAGACCAATCGTCTTCTTCTGATTGATCACCAGCCGCCCCTCCTTGCCCGCCAGCGGATCGCTCCCGCGCTTGAGCAGGTCGATCACTTCCGCGACCTTCAGATCAGGCTTCAGCGCCAGCATCTTCCCCACCAGGTTCGTCACCTGCGGGGCCGCCATGCTCGTGCCGCTGAACTTCATCCGACCCCCGCCCGGCACAAACGAATCAACTTCAAAGCCATTCGCATACAGCGTCACGTTGTCGCCAAAGGTCGTGAAGCTCGTGGGCTTGCCGCTGCTGTCGATCGCGCCCACCGTCACCATGTTGGGAAGGTTGAACCCGCTGGGCGCGAATTCCACAAACGCGTTGTTGTTGTCGCTGTTGCCCGCCGCGGCGACGAACAGGATCTCGGGCGCGCTGGCCATCGCCTCGCGCAGCCCCTTGGACATCGTGTCAAAGATCTCGCGAGCCAGAGCATCGCGCTCCGCCGCGTCCTTGCCCACGCCCTTCTGCTCAAGCTGCGTCTCCACGTCCTGCTTGCTACCGCCCCAACTCATGTTGACGACGCGCACGCCCGCGGCCTTCAGGTACTCCACCGTCGCGCGATAGTTCGCCGCCGTCTTGCGAGCCTGCTCGACGCTGGGCGTCACCCGCGGAATCGACTTGAAGTCAAACGTCAGGCGCACGCCCAGCAGCTTCGCGTACGGATTCCCTGACAGCGAAATGCCCGCCACGTGCGTCCCGTGCGCGACGTTGCCGTACAGGCCCAGGTCCTCCATGAACTCGCCCGACTTGGTCGCGTCCAGATCGCGCATGTACGCGATCAGGGCCTTGCGCTCGGGGCTGTCAATGCTCGCCTGCACGTCCATCATCCCCTTCATGTGCTTCGTCACCAGCGCCGGATCGTTCTTCATCTCCGTCACAGGGTGCAGCAGTTCGGGAATCCGGTTGTCCTCAAGGTCAAACGCGATCCCGTGCAGATCGTCGACAAACCCGTTCTTGTCATCGTCCGTCCCGTTCGCGGTTTCCTTGGTGTTGGTCCACAGGTTGTCGGAGAAGACCGCCGCGTCGATCCCGCTGTCCCACACGCCCACCACCACCGGCTTCCCGCCTTCCTTGCCCGTCAGCGTCGCCAGCGTCGGCGTCCATGTGTCCACGCTCTCCGTGGCGTTCTTCTTGATGATGCCGTCCGCGACCTTCACGATCGTCGCGTTGAGCGGCAACTGATACTGCAGCGCGATCCGCATCGACACCAGCGCATGCGCCATGTCCCCGCTCAGCACCTTGTTGCCCTGCTCCCACACCGGGTCCAGGCCCATCTTGACCTGGCCCATCACCAGCTCGCGCGTGATCAGTTCCGCACGCCCCTTCTGCTGCTTGATCTGATCCGACACCTTGTCCCAGGGCAACTCGCTCCAGCGTCCCGCCAGCGACTTCTCAAACGCCGCGATGAACGCCGGATCAGTGAGCTTCATCTCACCCGCCGCCTGCTTGCCCGCCAGCATCGACTCGGGCACATGCCCGATCATCAGGCGATTGGCTTCCTTCAGTTCGTTCCGCCGCGCCGCCTCCAGGTTCGTCCGCGCCGCCGCGTCGTTGCCTTCCAGCAGCGCGATCTGCGCCAGCAGACTGTGCCGATCCCGCAGCGTCGTCTTGTCCTGGATGTCCAGCGTCGCCAGTTCGTTCTCGATGTTCGCCTTCACCTGTTTCACAAACGCCATGAACACCGGCTCGCCCGCGTCGAGGAACTCGCTGGGCTTGAGCTCAAGCTCATACTCGTGCGTGGGCAGGTCGTCGGCCGTCCGCACCACCTTCTTCTCGCCCTGCGCCGGCGCAGCCTGCTGCGCGAAGGCCACCTGCTGCTGCGACACTACGGCCAGCCCGGCCGCGACAACCAAGAACGCGATCTTGTTCACGTGCAATTCCTTACCTCACGCCTGCATCGCCGCGCATCCGTCCGTTCGCGAACGCCCGCGGCCCTCAGGCGTGATCCGCTCATTGTTCGCGCTCTTCCCATCCCCCGTTAGCCCCGCGAAACGCGACCGTCAGGGAGCGTCGCACACGGAGCACCCCCGAATCCTCCAGCGAGATCACAACGTGCACGCAGAAGAAGAGTGGCCGCGGATTGGCGCGGATTGGGGAAGGGCAGTGCGTGAGCCCCAATCAACTCAACCAAAACCTCAATCCCCTCTCCCTCCTCCGCGCTCTCTGCAGCGAATCCAGTCTCTCCGGCAGCCCCCGATCTCGGACCCGCCCTCATTCCTGGACCCGCTTTTCCCTTTTTCCCCCACTTGGCATCTGCTCGGGTCACGCTCCCCCCCAAGCCCACTCCAACGCCCGAAAACCCACGCCTGCAAACGCATCCCCGCCCTCGCGCGTTCCTCCCGCGCCGCCCTTGCCGGTGCGCATCTCCCGCGCCGCACCCTGCGAAAGTCCGTTGCCCGCGCCGCCACTGGGGCTTTTTCGCGTGTTCGCCCAAAGTCGCCCCGTTCGCCAGACGACACAGACCGATGCGTGGCCCGGCGGGTGTTCCGTCGGCGACCGCGGACGGTCCCACCACCCAGGCCAAGCCGGTCCAAACCCAGGGGCACGTGCCCCGTTTCATGCGAGGTCCTTCCCATGGCGAGCAAGTTCCTGAATTCGAAGAACGTGGACAAGACGGCCCTCTTGGGCTTGATGCTCGCGCTGGCCGCGGGCACGACCACCACCCTGGCCCAGAGCTTCCAGCCGGCGGAAGAGCCGATGTATGCGGACGGGTCGGAGCAGGTTGACAACGCTCCCGCGAGCGTCAGCCAGTCCTTCGTGCCCCCGAGCACCCCCGTTGCCTCAGAGAGCGCCCCGCTGGATGGAGAGAGCGAAGTGCGCGTCGATGACAACATGACCGTCGACCTGCACGTCAAGGACGAAGACCTCGCCAACGTGCTCGAGATGCTCAGCATCCAGAGCCAGAAGAACATCATCGCCAGCAAGGACGTCTCCGCTCGCGTGACCGCCAACCTTTACGGCGTCACCTTCTACGAAGCCCTCGACGCCATCCTCAACGTCAACGGCTACGGCTTCATCGAAGAAGGCAACTTCATCAAGATCTACACCCTGGAAGAACTCCAGAAGATCCAGGCCGCCAACCGCGTCAAGATCTCCAAGGTCGTCAACCTCAACCACATGGCCGCCGTTGACGCAGCCGAATTCGTCAAGCCCCTCCTGAGCCCCGAAGGCCAGATCAAGGTCAACAGCAAGGCCAGCGCCTTCGCCTCCATGTCCGAAGTTCCCATCGGCGGCGAGGACTATGCCAACGGCAGCATGCTGGTGGTCTACGACTTTGAAGAGAACGTCGCTCAGGTCGAAGAAATGATCCGCCAGATCGACACCCGCCCCGCGCAGGTGCTCGTCGAGGCGACCATCCTGCAGACTCAGCTCAACGACGCCGTCGCCTTGGGCGTGGACTTCAGCATCGTCGCCGACATGAACTTCGGCCAGCTCGCCACGGGTCCCTTGGGCGCCGTCACTGGTCTGCTCGCCCCCGCCACCGCGAGCAACCAGGCCCCCGCCGACGGCGGCGGCACCGCCGCAGTGAGCACCGTCGGTAACGTCGCCACCGGCAACGGCGGCCTCAAGATCGGTATCTTGTCCAACGACGTGGGCGTCTTCATCCGCGCCCTGGACGAAGTCACCGACACCACCGTCCTCAGCAACCCGAAGATCATGGCGCTCAACCGCATGAGCAGCCGCGTGCTCGTCGGTCGTAAGGTCGGTTACCTCAGCACCACCGCCACCGACACCAGCACGACGCAGACCGTCGAGTTCCTCGATACGGGCACGAGCCTCTACTTCCGACCCTTCGTCACCAACGACAACATGATCCGCATGGAATTGAAGCCCAAGGTCGCCGAAGCTGCGATCCGTCAGGTCACCGATATCGGCGGCAGCGCGGTGACGATCCCCGACGAAATCACCAACGAGATCACCACCAACATCATCGTCCGCGACGGCCAGACCGTCGTCCTGGGCGGTCTGTTCCGCGAGAGCGTCACCAGCACCCGCAAGCAGGTCCCGCTGCTGGGTGACATTCCCTTCCTGGGCACCGCCTTCAAGGGCAAGGAAGACACCACCAGCCGCAACGAAATCATCTTCCTCATCACGCCCACCATCCTCAACGACGCCACCATCACCGACAGCGGCAGCCGCGCGGGCGAATACGTGAACACCATCACCGCCGGCGCTCGCCAGGGCGTCCTCTCCTTCAGCCGCGAACGCCTGACCAACAACCTCAACCTCGAGGCCGACCGCCTCGTCCGCGAAGGCAACACCGAAGCCGCCCTCAACAAGATCGAGCGCTCGCTGACCTTGAGCCCCGTCCAGCCCGAACTCATGCACCTGCGTGAACGCATCACGGGCGAGAAGCGCCCCGGCCTCAACCGCTCCTTCCTGGATCGCGTCATCAACAAGGAAGCCGCCGGCAGCCTGCTCCAGGTCAAGGCCA
Organism: Phycisphaerales bacterium; assembly: GCA_022843045.1. Lineage (GTDB taxonomy): Bacteria > Planctomycetota > Phycisphaerae > Phycisphaerales > UBA1924 > BJHL01. Next base: position 39,638 of record JALHOJ010000013.1, on the reverse strand, counting down.
AGGACGACCTGATCAGCAGCGCGGATCCCCACGCCGAGCCCTCCTGGGAAGTCGACAACACCCAGTACGACTACATGATGCCCGCGCAGCAGACGGCCCAGGCCCAGCCCGAAGCCCAGCCCGAGCCCACGCTCGAGTTCCACCAGGACGCCGGCCTGAGCACCTACGCCCAGGAGGCCGCCGCGCAGCCCTCCGACTACCAGACCGCCTCGGTCGAATCTTCGGCCGGCCCCAGCGATAGCTGGCTCGAGCAGCAGCCCGAGTCCTACGCCGTGACCGTGCCCACCAGCCTCGCCGAGAGCTTCGCCCCCGCCTACGCCCCGCTCACCGATGACCAGATCGAAGCCTACTTCACCTCTCCCCACAACGGCTTGTGGGCGGGCCCCACCGGCTTCGTCCGCAACATCACCGCCTGGAACCAGTTCATGAGCCGCTGGAACGCTGAAAACCAGAGCATCCTGACCAGCGTGCCCACCGACGGCCAGTAAACCAACTGCCAAGCTCAGTCTCAAGCCCGGGCCTGCTGCCCGGGCTTTTTCGTTGACCCGCGCTCCCGCGACAAGTGAGAGGCCAGCCGCCCGTCCCGCCCCGCCCCTCGCCCGTCTATCATCCTTCCCACCGGCGCTGTCCCCGCAGGAAAGCGGGCCCGACGCCGGCCTTGTTCAGCAGTCTGTCAGGAGTTCTGTCGTATGCCCAGCGATTCGCGTATCCGGGTCAAGCGCGTGGAGAACATCACGCAGGTCGAGTTCCTGGATCGCAACATCCTCGACGAAGCCAACATCCAGCTGATTGGCCAGGAAATCAGCCAACTGGTCGACGCTGAGGCCAGCCCGCGCCTGCTCATCAGTTTCCAGGGCGTCGAGCACTTGTCCTCCGCCGCTCTGGGCGCGCTCATCGCCATCAACAACCGCGTCCGCAACCGTTCGGGCCAGCTCCGCATGGCCAACATCGATCCGCAGATCTACGAAGTCTTCGTCATCACCCGCCTCAACAAGCTCTTCAACATCCACGGCACCACCGACGAAGCCATGAAGCAGTTCAAGTGATCCCTACGCGACCCGCCGGAACGCTTCCGTCGGGTCGCTTGCTTTTTCGCGATTGGCACGCACGGATGGACCCGTGCATGCGAGCGATGAAGTGAAGAAGTGGGCGACGGGGTCGGGGGGGTGGGGGGTCGGGGGGAAGGCACGGAGGCTCTGGTTCTCGCCTTTGGAGGTCCGTCCGCGTGCTCCATCTCGAACCTGCGTGCCTGGCTGATCGGCCAAGCCTCTCGACCGCTGCGTTGCCCATGGCCCATGCCCACCACAAGCCCGCTCCCGACCTCGACCAGGGAACGCTCAGCGTCCCCAACGAGCAGCGGGCCATGGACGAGGCACAGAACCACGTCATCGCTCTTGCCGAGAAGCGCGGCTTTCCCAAGGCGTCGCTGTTCGCCGTACGCCTCGCGCTGCACGAGGCCATCATGAACGCGTTCCGCCACGGCCACAAAGGCCTCGCGCCCACGGTCCCCGTTCACGTCAAGTTCCAGGTCTCCGACCAGCACATCGACCTCACCGTCGAAGACCAGGGCCCGGGCTTTGACCCGCAGGACGTCCCCGACCCGACGCTCGAAGAAAACCTCGAACGCGGCAGCGGGCGAGGGCTGCTGCTGATCAGGGCGTACATGAGCATCGTCGAATACAACGCCAAGGGCAATGCGCTGCGGATGGTCTACGACAAGCCCGGCACCTGACGGGGCGCGGATGGGTCTTTGGGTCGGGGGGGATGAAGAGCGATGGGGCGATAGAGCAGAGCGGTAGAGCGACGGGGCGACAGAGCGACAGAGCGACAGTCTGGGCGTGTGTGGGCGCAGTGGGACTGCGGCGCTTCCTGACGGGCGCGTTTCGTTTGGCGCACTTGGGATTAGTTTTCAGGGCACGCGCGGACGGGCAGCTCGGTCTTGGGGTTGGCCTTGCGGCAACCCCTACACCTCCATAGATCCGGCGTGACTGACGGGCGAAGAGACCGGGCGCGCGATTGGGTTCACACGCTGGGGAGCCTTGCTACTCCTTCGGTGGGAGTTGGCCTTTGGCGGCTTTCCTTTCGGGAGCCGACTGGGGCAGTTCGCGTCCAACACCGAAACACTTCGACCGTATCTCCTGGAACACTTTGCTGTGCGGCCTGAAGGATCTGGCGGGGCTGCCTCGGGTGGGGTGGGGGTTGAGGGAGAGGCGCGACGACTTTTGTCGGCACGCCACAGGTTCTGTTCGTTCCTGTGCTCGGGGCGAAGCGATCGCCTTTGAGGTCCGCTCTTTTCCTACACCACCGTCAAAGGAACGCCAGAGACGGGCCGCGCGGCTTGGTGGGCCGGGCGATGCGGTAGTATGACGTGGACTTTTGGGAACGCAAGAGCGGAGGAGTGAAAGGCGATCAGAAGCGCGCACAAGAGTGGTTGTTTGGCGTGATGCGCGCACAAACGTGGTCGATTGGGGAGCGAGGGCAAGTGATCGCGGAGGGGCGGAGAGGGAGCGGAGGAACGCGGAGATCGGGAGGCGGTGGTGTGGCGAGCCCGTTGCAATTGGCCGCGAGTGTGATGGCGTTGCGGAAGCCGGGTGGGCATGCTTGCGGTGATTCGCCACAAGCATCGCCGCCCAGAGCGGCGGCGAAGCATGTGGCACGGGTGGGAGGATGGTGCGGGCATGTTGGCGAGTTCAAGTTGTGCCACCCGCCCTCTACTCGTCTCGCTCCTCAACCGGCAGCCACACCGCGTGCTTCGCGTACTTCTTGAACGCTTCCATGAATCGGCGGGAGCAGATGTTGAGGTGTATTGGTGGTTCGATGCTGGTCTGTTCCCAACTGCGCGCGATGTCGAAAGGACCGCAGGAGGCGAGCGCTACTTTGGTGTACACAGGATGAAAATCGAACATGCCTTCGTTGTGGAACCAAGCCGGGCCTTGAGCGTGCTGTGGGCGTGGCTCGCCACCCCAAGCCTGTCGGATCACGGATGGATGCTGCTTGGGCAGTTCGATCGTTGGGTGCAGAATCCACCACGATTCATCCTCGGACGCATACTCGGCGTTCACGATGATGTGGGAGTCAAGCCAAGCTTGGTATTCTGCCTTGGGTACGTCGTACCCAGGTCTGGGGCGGCTGGGAGTGCGCTTCTTGATCGGCTGGATGAACTTGAATCCGAGGCCAACGAAGTGCATCGCTTCGAGTTCGCGTTTGATGCCGCCGGGGACGAGAATCTCTGAGCCAGAACCGCTAGCCGCGTAAGCCTTGCGAGTAGAGAGCATGCGCAAGGAGCTGATTGCAATCCGGGGCACATCGTCAGAGAACCAAGGTAGCGAGAGAAAGTTCTCCGGAACATGCATCGAGCGGCCGGGCATGGGCGTGTCGATCCAGAAAAACCGGGCCGTGGCGTAGTCCTCTTCGGTGAAGTGAGTAACGCGCCAGAAGCCGTAATTGGGCTTGGATCTATACGATGGTTCCAAAAGCTTGTGCTCGATGAGCAACTCACCGACGACGTTGATGCGCGGATCGCCTTCTGGAAAGTAGAAGCGATGCATCAGAACGCGGCCTTGCTTGTCGAGCGTTGAGTTCTCGGGAGCGATGCCGTGAAAGATGGGCAACAAGACTGCTTCCTTGCCGTAACTTCCAATCGCTCCACCCTTGATGTAGATTTTCATGGAATCCCCTTCGAGAGAAGGAAGTCATCTACCAATTCGCTCATTGTGCCGTAGTCCACGTCGTCAAGGTCGCCGCACAGCCCCTGCATCTGGTAGTGGGCTCGCTTGATCGCAATCTTGATGTGCGATGCTATTCGCGCGTCGCGAATCGACGGAGGGGCGGTTTCGGGACAGTTTGTCGTGTGGCCGCGGACATTCGCGACGATGGCGCGATGGGAGTGTCAGTACGTTCGTGGATTCCTCCGCCCCTGCCGGGGCGGCTCGCGTTTCGTCATTTCTTCCACGGGTTCCACTCCGCCCGCGAAGCGCGGGCTGCGCTCCACCCGTGGCTACAGGCCGTCGCCCCGTTGGGGCGAAGCGCTTGACCGCTTCCCAAGCTTCACCACCATCGACCCACCTGCCCCCGCCCCCGCCTCTGCTCCCCGCACGGCGGCAGAGTGAACTGCTCATACTCACAGCCCTGGGCTGCGGCGGCACGCCCCAGCTCACAGAGGGCGGGAAGTCATGCGATGATGTCGGCTTCCGTCGCCTTCAAGACTTCGTCCTTCGTCACGCCGGGGGCCAGTTCGATCAGTTTGAAGCGGCGTTTGGTGTGGTCCATTTCGAGGACGCAGAGGTCGGTGATGACCATGTCGATGCAGCGGCGGCCCGTGAGCGGCAGGTTGCATTGCTTGAGGATTTTGGGTGTTCCCTTGGCGGTGTGTTCCATGGTCACGATGACCTTGCGCACGCCTGCGACGAGGTCCATCGCGCCGCCCATGCCCTTGACCATTTTGCCGGGGATCATCCAGTTGGCGATGTCGCCTTCCTGGCTGATCTGCATCGCGCCCAAGATGCATAGGTCAATGTGGCCGCCGCGGATCATGGCGAAGGAGTCGCTGCTGCTGAAGAAGCTTGCGCCGGGGCGGGCGGTGACGGTTTGTTTGCCGGCGTTGATGAGGTCGGCGTCGACTTCGTGCTCGCGCGGGAAGGGGCCGATGCCCAGCAGGCCGTTCTCGGATTGCAGCCAGACGTCCATGCCGGCGGGGACGTAGTTCGCGACGAGGGTGGGAATCCCGATGCCCAGGTTCACGATGTATCCATCGCGGAGTTCCTTGGCGGCACGCATCGCAAGTTGGTCACGAGTCAGTGGCATGACGTAAGCGTACCCGGGTTCGTGTCGGGACGAAACGCGCCAGTCAGGAAGCGTCTGATGCACGCCGCGTTCGGCGCTCGCTCACGCTCGCGTTTGGTTGCGGACGGCTTGGGCGATGGCCACCGCGCCTGCTGTATCGCTGTGCACGCAGATCGTGTCGACCCCCAGCATCAATCCCGTGTCGAGCCCGAGTGTCATGCCACGTCTGTCGATCAGCGCCCGCGCTTGGCGTGCGGCCCGCGCGGGGTCATTGATCACGCTTCCAGCGAGCGAGCGCGGCGTGAGCGTCCCGTCCGGTTGGTAGGTCCGATCCGCGAAGCCTTCTTCCAGCGTCGCCCAGCCCAAGGCGCGCCAATGGTCGATGGCCGGGCTCGCCGCGGCTCCGACGAGGGAGCAGGATCGCAACGCGACGCCGAGCGCGTCTGCCGCTCCGTCTGCGACCGCGCGCGCGATGTTGGCGTCCGCGCAGTCGTGGTACAACGCACCGTGGGGCTTGATGGTGCGCACCGACGCACCTTCTTCGTGTGCGATGCGCACCAACGCGGCGACCTGCTCGCGCACGCTGGCTTGCAGCGCGTCAGCGCTCAGGGGCATCCGCGCTCGCCCGAAGTTCGCGCGGTCGGGATAGCTGGGATGCGCGCCGATCAGCAATGTGCGAGGGCGCTGGCTCCCGCTCGCATCCTGGGCTGTTCGCACGAGGCTTCTCATTGTGCGTTCATCGCCCGCGTGTCCGCCGCACGCGACGTGGATGAGGTCCAGATGGTCCATGAGCGCAGCATCCCGTGCGATGCCTGCGTCGCTGGGGTCCTCGCCCACGTCGGCGTTGATGAGGACGCTTGCGACGGCAGGCAGCACCCGCGAGAGCGCGCTCTCGACCCGCCGCCACTCGGCGCGGGCTCGCGCCTCGTCCACACAGACCAGACGCACCTTGGCGCCGGGCCCAAGCCGCCCCAACCTTGGCACGTGCACGCTGGCCACCGTCGCGATCACCGGATAGCCGCCCGTCGTCGGTCCATCGGGCATCAGCACGATCGGATGCCCATCGGGCGGCACTTGGATCGCACCCCGCGGCATCGGCTCGCTCGCCAAACGCCCGCCCCCCGCGGCGAGACCCATCGGGCTGGGGAGCGCGACGCCTTCAAGCCGCACGCCCATGCGATCGGATCGGGAACTCACGGTGAACTCCACGTGATCCAGCAGCGCGCCGGGCGAACGCACAAACAGCGCAGCGTGCGGCCCGGGCGTGACCCAGATGGTGGTGGCTTGGCCGGAGGTGGCCTGCCCCTGGGGCTGCGGAGGTTCGCCAAGCAACGCTGGCACTGCCTCCGGCATCCGCCGCACATCTTCGCTCTCTCGCACCGACGGCAACACGCTCAGAACATCACCCGCCCGCAACACCCGGCCCTCATGCCCGCCCAGGCCGGCCCGCGCGTGCGTGCTGCGACTGCCCAGGACTCTGGGCACATCGATCCCGCCGCGAACGCAGAGGTACGCGCGGACGCCGCCACCCAGCCTGGCATCAGCCATCGTGCCGCATCGAAGAAGATCGCCCGCGCGAACGATGAAGGGCTGCCACGGCGCAACCGCGCGATCCGCGCCGTCGCTTGAGCGTGCGGCACGCAGCACTGCGCCCCGCAGGCCGCTCCCCGCCAACACCACCCAGCACTCCTCGTCTCGCTCGCCTTCAAACGCGAGCTCGCACCCTACCAGCGTCATCTCGATCGCCGCAGCGTCGTCGGGATTGCCCACCAGCCGATTACCCACGCGCAGCGCGAGCGCATCCGCCGCGCCGCTGCGCGGCACGCCCATCCCTGCGAGCCCGGGTCTCCCCAAGTCCTGCACGCTCGCACACACGCCAGGTTGCACCACACGCATTCGCATGAGTTCACCGTTTCGCCGCTTCACCGTCCTGCAGTTGCATTCCTCACTTCCAGCAACTGATTGTCCAATCAGCCCATCATCTCGACATATCGCTCCCACCCAATCCGCTGAAACCTCACTGCATCCCCCGCCCGCAGCATCGCACCGCGGCGCGCATCGAACATCGCGAGCGGCGTCCGCCCCAGCACCCGCCACCCGCCGGGCGTGGCGAGCGCGTACACGCCCGCTTGCCCCGCGGCGATTGCGACGGATCCTGCGGGCACCATGGGGCGGGGTGAGGGAAGGCGTGGGACATGCAATCGCGAGGGCAGGCCGGCGAGATACGCGAAGCCTGGCGCGAAGCCGAGGAACTGGACGCGATATGTCGCGTCTGCGTGCTGCGCGATCAGGTCCTCGATGGGCAAGGCGGATTCTCGCGCGACGTCACCCAGGTCGCGGGCCCAATCGCGAACAGCATCGTTGCCTGTGGTGGCATGCTGTCCCACGGACCAGACTCGCGGGTCGTAGCAAACCGGGATCAAGATGTGCCGCGGGGCGTGGACCGCTACCTGATCACTGTGAACGCAATCCCGCACGATCGCCGTCATGGCTGCCATGATCAATTGGGCATCGCTGCGCGGATCACATACGACTTGTACCACCGTCGCGCTGGCGAGGCAATCGACGACACCCTCAAGCAGTCCCGCACGCAAAGCCTCGTCGACTGCGTCGCGAACCGCGCCGACGCGAGCCTCGACTTGCTGGGCGCTGAGCGGTGGTGCCGTCGGGATTGCCTGGCCATCCCATGCGATCCGAATGGTCATGTCGCCACTCCAACGCACGCTCGCGCCGCCCGCATCCGCTGAAGTTGCTTCGCCGTGACGCACGCAGCAGTGTTGGCGAGTTGTCGCGCCTTGACTGGCCGATTCCTCCGACCGATGCTGCAGTCCGCCTAGTCGGCCCCTCCAAGAATCTCTGCATGCCCGTCTCCAACGAGTTCGTCGAGTTCATCTGTGAACAATTGGCCCCGCTGGGCCAGATCCAGGCCAGATCGATGATGGGCGGGCGCACGCTCTACTGCGACAACGCCATCTTCGCGTTGATCGACGACGATCAACTCTACATCAAGGTGAACGAGTCGACGCTGCCGCGGTTTCTCGCCGCGGGGTCGAGCCTGTTCGCGCCGTTCAAGGACCAGCCCGCCAAGACAATGAACTACGCCCGCCTGCCCGACGACGCGCTCGATGATCGCGAAGCCATGCTCTCCTGGGCGCGGCTGGGCGTCGACGCCGGCCAGCGCCCGGCCAAACGCTCGGCGGCCAAGGCCGCGAAGCCAAAGCAGAACGCCAAGAAGAAGACAGCGAGCAAGGCTTCGAAACCAGCCGCCAAGCCTGCTCCGCGCTCGGCACGAAGGAAGTCGACGTGAAGAAGGCAGCGAGGCAGCCCGGCATCGAGGCATCGAGCCGCGGGCGTTGCGATGGGGAGTTCTTCCGCAGGCCGGCGGAGGAACTCGCGCCGATGTTGCTGGGCTGCTCGCTGGTGCGCGTGCTGCCCAATGGCACACGCCTCGCGGGCACCATCGTCGAGACGGAGGCGTACGTCGGGGTTCGCGATCGCGCGTGCCACTCTTATGGCGGGCGGCGCACGCCTCGCAATGAGGTGATGTACGCCCCCGCGGGCAGTTTCTACGTCTACTTCACCTACGGCATGCACTTCTGCTGCAACGTGGTCTGCGGCGAGGTCGACGAACCGGTCGCGGTGCTGCTTCGGGCGTTGGAGCCAGTCGAGGGTCTTGAGGCGATGCGGGCGAATCGCCCTGGCGCGAAACGCGATCGCGACCTGTGTGCGGGGCCCGCGCGGCTTTGCGAAGCCCTGCAGATCGCTCGTGATCAGAACGGCATCGACCTTGTCACCCATTCCGATCTCTGGATCGAACGCTCAACTGTCCTCCCGGCATCCGTCAACCGCATCGTCCTGGGCCCGCGCATCGGCATAGGTTCGGGTAACGTTTGGTCGCGGAGGCTTCTGCGATTCGGTGTTGCGGGCCATCCCTGCCTGTCCGTGCCGTTTCCGCGCTCCGCGCGCAGTCTTCGCCAAGTCCTTCTGCAGCAGAGGCCAAGGCAACGCGGCTCGGCTTGGCGGGCGCCGCGGCAAGCGAAATAGGTATTTCTCCACCCCTTCCCACGGCGCAAGCCGAAAACCATCTTCCCAACTATCGCGTATGGGAGGGTGTCCCTCGCTCGATTCGTCGTACGGTGGTGTATCCCGTGCGAGAGATTGAGCGAATCGCCAGAGGGCATCAGGCGTCCAACACTTCATGGCGACGCGTGATCGTGTGCAGTTTGTTTTCGCAGGACCGACGACCGTGACCGACCTCGACTCCCGATTCCGCCAAGCACGCCAGAAGGCCGGGCCATTCCCGATCGCCGCGTACGAGTTTGTGCGCGAGGGTCTCGCGTATACCGCGCGGGGCGTGCATGGGGAGGAACCGGCCAAGCTTCGCGCCGCCGATGAGGCGTCGCTGCAGCGCGTTGATGAGTCGCGCCACGTTTCGGGCCGCCAGCTCTGCCTGGGCCTGCGAGACTACGCCCAGCGGCAGTACGGCCGGCTTGCCAAGACTGTCCTCGCGAAGTGGCACATCCGCGGCACCGAGGACTTCGGCAAGATCGTCTTCGCGATGATCGACGCCGGCATGATGCGCAAGACCGATGAAGACAGCGCCGAGGACTTCCGCGACGTCTTCAGCTTCGACGACGCGTTCGTCGATCTTCCCTCCAAGCCCAATCTCCCCACCTCCAACTAGGTCGCGCCCCATGACCGCGATCTGCGTTCCCATCACCGTCGAGAGCGTCGACCAAGCCCTCGCGGACGCTGCGTTGGCCAAGCGTGACGGCGCGACGATCGTCGAGTGGCGGATCGACTCGTTCTTCCATGGCGCATCCTCCGAGAGCGCGGGCGGCGACGACGCCGACGCTGCGATCGTCGCTCAGCTGATCAACTTGATTGAGCGTTCGCCGCTCCCGTGCATCCTGACCTGCCGGGTCGCGAGCGAGGGCGGCGATTATGACGCTGACGACGCCGACCGCATCAGCCTGTTCGAGAAGCTGACGGCCGCCAGCGAGCATCCGCCGCGATATCTGGATGTGGAGTGGTCGAGCTTCTCGCGGTCTGCGAACCTTGCCCAGAAAGTGCGTCTGTGCGTCGAGCACCCGCGGCAGCTCCGCGACCTCAAGACCTCGCTCGTCCTCTCCACGCATGACTTCCAAGGCCGCCCCGCGGACCTGCTCCGACGTGTGCTCGCGATGCGCGACGAATCCGCGGCGAGCATCGTGAAGGTCGCGTACCGCGCCCGCTCGCTGCATGACAGCCTTGAGCTGCTCGACCTGCCTCGGCAACTCGCCAAGCCGACGATCGCGCTGGGCATGGGCGAGTTTGGCGTGCTGTCGCGCATCCTCGCGCCCAAGTTCGGTTCGTTTCTGACGTTCGCCGCGCTGCGGCCGCAGCAAGCGACCGCACCGGGGCAGCCCACGCTGCGCGAACTGATCGAGCAGTATCGATTCAAGTCGATCAATCCAAAGACGCGGGTCTTCGGCATCATCGGGCATCCCGTCGCGCACTCTCTCTCGCCCTTGGTGCACAATGCCGCGTTTGCGAGGGCGAACGAAGATGCGGTGTATGTGCCGCTGCCGATCGCGGGGTACGAAGACGCCGATCTCTCCTTCGCGGCGTTTCGGGCCGCGTTGATGGAACTCATCGAGCATCCCACGCTCTCCTTCAGCGGCGCATCGGTCACGATGCCCCACAAGGCGAACCTGGCACGCCTTGCCGAGGCTTCGGGCTGGACCATGGACGCCGCAACACAAGCCACGGGCGCGGCGAACACGCTGATCGTCCGGCGTGACCGTGATGATCAAGTGCTCACCTGTGAAGTCTGCAACACCGACGCCCCCGCGCTTGCGCACTGCCTGGAACTGGCGGCCCAACGGATTGTCGCGACGGAGCCGCTGCGCGTGGGCGTCGTCGGCGCGGGCGGCGCAGGTCTCGCGGCGGCGTTCGCCGGGCTGTCGCTCGGGCGCACCGTGGTGCTGTACAACCGCGACATCGAGAAAGCCCAGACCGCCGCCTCGCGACTCGAGCCCTTTGCGAAAGCCGTGGGCGAGCGATTGGCGAGTACCGGCAAGGCCGCGCCCAAGATCGTCTCGATGCCTCTGGAGGCATTGCCCAAGGCCTGCTGCGACGTGTTCATCCAGTGCACGAGCGTGGGTATGGGCGACACCGCTGGGCGATCCGCCATGCCAATCGACTCGATGACGCAGTGCCCCGCATCGCCCCGCGTCGCGCTGATCGAGACCATCTACCACCCGCTCGAAACCGCCGCGATTCGCGCCGCCCGCGAGGCCGGCTGGCAGACCATCGACGGTGCAACGATGTTTGTCGAGCAAGCCGCGCTGCAGTCGAAGGCGTGGCTTGGCGACGCGGGTGGTACGGGGCTCACCGACACTCGGGCCCACTTCGATCAACTCATCCGTACCCGCCTTGCACAGCAGCCCTGACCCTCGTCGTCAACAGCCCATCCATGCCAGCACCCGACCAACGCGACCGCACGTCCACTGAACCGCCCGACGGCATCAACGCTGCGTGCGACGCCCGCGTGGGTCCGCTCGGGCGCGCCCTGGGCATCTGCCGCATCGCGCTCTACCCGAATCACTACGCGTGGTACATCCTCGCCTCGTCGCTGGACATCATGATGACGTACCTGATCATCTGGGGCTTGGGCGGGCGCGAGGTCAACGCCATCGCGCAGAAGTTCATCCATCTGCTGGGCCACTGGGGCCTCATCCTGCTCAAGTTCTCCTCTGTCCTTCTCGTCATCGCGATTTGCGAGTTCATCGGACGCAGACGCTTCGATTTGGGCCGCCGCCTCGCCATCGCCGCGATCTGCATTTCCGCCCTCCCCGTCGGTGCGGCGATCCTGCAGTTCCTCGCGTGGACGCACACGGACCTGATCCACATCCCAGCGATCGACGGGGCGCATCCGCCGTCCACGCGTTGAGAATCTTCGTCCGCCATACGGATGCCCATATCCGGATATTGCTTATAGGACAATACTGAGGGGCCAACAAGGCTTGCAAGCACGCCTGCCGCGATCGGTCATGGTCCCAGATTGCGCTCGTTTGCTCAAGTTTGCGGCATTTGCCGTTTCGTTTGCTTCCATTTCGGGTATCATCACTTAACTGCGATCGCCGCCGAGAGACAAGACACGGCGAGCGCGGTGGCGACTTTTGTCGCGGAGCCCCGGCGGGTTGTTTGTGTGCACGCGCCGGTTCGGATGAACAGGAATCTCTTATCACGCGCGGCTCAGCGCGATAGGAGGAGAGAGAGGCAATCATGAAGATCGCTGTGTTCGCTATCGTCGCGCTCGCTGGCTCCGTCGCCAGCGCCAAGGTTCTCGACACGTCCACGTCCGCGCTGTCCGCCGGTTTCGGCGAGCGCGCTCAGGGCGCGTGGACGACGAGCTTTGAGAATTTCACCCCGGGCGTGCTGGACAACCAGAACGGCTGGCCCACCTCCGGCGTCAACCTGCCTTGGGCTTCGGTCGTGACGACCAACCCCCAGGACGGCGTGCAGTCGGTCCGCATCCAGCAGGACACCACGGTCCCCGCGGGCAGCCAGCGCCTGGGCTTCAGCCCCAGCGTCCCCACCCCCGCCAACACCGCTGACACCACCAGCTGGTGGTTCTACGTCGATCAGTCCGACGTGGGCGGCGCGGACTATGACTTCATCGGCCAGGCTCCCACGCAGAGCTTGCTGACCTGGCGCATCAACCTCAGCTTCCAGGGCAACATCCGCATCCTGGACGACGAGGGTGAAGGCCTGCTCTTCGTCGACAGCCTGGCGGCGTTCCCCGTCGGCAGCTGGTTCCAGCTCGCCGTCGCGACCGATCCCACCGCCAACGCTGGCGCGGGCGCGATCCAGTACTACCTGAACGGCAACCTGTTCTACACCAGCCAGACCGGCACCGTCGCGGCGACCTCAGTTGAGCAGTTCCTCTTCCGCAGCGACAACTTCCAGAACGCTGGCGGTTTCGCCCAGCTGGACAACATCTCCGGCACCATCATCCCCACCCCCGGCGCCGTCGCGCTCCTGGGTCTGGGCGGTCTGGTCGCCAGCCGTCGCCGTCGGGCCTAATTGGCCTTTCGCGACCGTGTGAAAACACAACGTCCTTTCTCGCGAACCCCGCCCTGACCGGCGGGGTTCGTTGTTTTCCGCACAGGGACGGTCCTTGGATCTTCTCTCCCCCGCCAAGGCGTGTATCCTCCGCCCATGGCCGACACGCTGCGAGTCAAGACTGAAAAGCTCCCCACGGGCGGCGTCGTCGCCACCGTGCTGCTCGAGAACGTCACCGACTTTGACCTCACACCCTTGGGAGGCGACCTGCGGGACTCGATGACCACCGGCGGCGGCAAGATCGCCGTGGACATGTCGCAGGTGATCATCCTCGGCTCGGCGGGGCTGGGTCTCTTGCTCAATCTTCGCAAGGAAGCCGTGAACCAGAAGGGCAAGTTCATCATCTTCGGGCTCAGCGACGACCTCATGGGCGTGATGAAGGCGACCAAGCTCAACACGCTGCTGACCATCACCAAGGACCGCAAGAGCGCGCTTGCCGCACTGGACTAGCGCGAGTGCTCGGTGGCGGACGATGATGGAAGAACGTTCTTCAGCGCAGAGATACAGAGATCAGGAGACAGAAGAGAACGGGACTTGGTTGAAGCGAGTGAAGGGTCTTCCCTCCTCTTTCTCCTGATCTGTGCGTCTCTTTGGTGAAGTCGAACTGCCACCAACGCCCGTCACGCGTTCCCGCGAACTCTGATGCCGCTCGAATTCCCCATCACCCTTGGCATCGGCCTCACGGCGCTGGACGCGTTGCTGCGATTCACCTTTATCGCCCGCGTGATCATCCGCCGCACCCCAGTGCCCGACACGCTTGCGTGGATTCTGCTCCTTGCGCTGGTGCCGTTCTTCAGCGGCTTCCTGTATGCACTGATCGGCGAGCGACGCCTGGGCACGCGGCGAGCTCGGAAGTTTGAGACCATCACGCAGGACATCGAGCACCGCGCGGTGGAGTTCTGGCATCGCGAGCATCTGGATTGGACGGGCGAGGATTCGCCCGACGCGCACGCGAACGTGCCCGCGTCCACGCGTCTGGATCACGCGGGGATGGTGCGGCTGCTCACCAACCTCGCGAGCATGCCGGCCCTGATCGGCAACCACCTCGACCTGATCGGCGACTCCGAGCAGTTCGTGTCGCGCCTGATTGCCGACATCGACGCGGCGACGGCGCACGTCCACCTGCTGTTCTATATCTGGGAGGACGATGCTGTCGGCCGTCGCCTCGCTGACGCCGTGATCCGGGCCGCGCAGCGGGGCGTGACGTGTCGGGTTCTGGTGGACGCGGTGGGCAGCAAGTCGCTGGTGGGAAGTGACACGTGGGACCGGATGCACGCGGCGAAGGTCAAGGCGTTCGAGTCGCTGCCCGTCAATCCGATCCGCGCATTGCTGTATCGCGTTGATCTGCGCAATCACCGCAAGATCGCAGTGATCGACGGGCACATCGCGTATGTGGGCAGCCAAAACATCACCGAAGAGAACTTCCGCAAGCGGCTGGGCTCCAACGCCGGGCCGTGGATCGACGCCAACGTGCGGATGCGCGGCCCCGCGGTGCAGGCGTTGCAGGCGACGTTTCTCCGTGACTGGGTCCTCGACAGCGAGGAGCGACTCCAGAACGAGACGCGGTACTTCCTTCAGTCCGCGACGGGCGAGCCGACGCCTCGCGTGGGCGCGAGCATCGTGCAGGCGATCCCCAGCGGCCCGGGCCCGCGCCCCGACGCGATCCACCAGGGCTTCCTCAAGATGCTCTACGCGGCTCGCGAGGAGATCATCATGACGACGCCCTACTTCGTGCCCGACGAAGCGACCAAGGGCGCGCTGATCAACGCCGCGCTGCGAGGCATCGACGTCACCATCATCGTGCCGGAGGTTTCGGACAGCCGGCTCGTCGCCGCGGCGAGTCGGGCGCACTTTGAAGACCTGATGGACGCCGGCATCAAGATCCGCCTGCACCAGAAGGGCCTCCTGCACAGCAAGGCGGCGGTGGTGGACCGCACACTCGCGGTGATCGGCAGCGCGAATTTTGACCAGCGCAGTTTCTGGCTCAACTTTGAAATCACGCTGTTCGTGTACGACACCGACTTCGCGAGCCTGCTGCGATTCCTGCAGATGCAGTACCACACTGACTCGCGCGAGATCAATCCGCGCTCGTGGAGACGCCGCCCTCTCTGGAAGCGATTCCGCGACAACTCGGCGCAGCTGCTGGGGCCGCTGCTCTAGGCACGCGCCAACCGTCGCGTGTTGAACCGGCGCGCCCGTATCCTCTTCGGTGCCACCGCTTCGCCTTCGGGTTGCTTGCTGGAACCTCCGCCATGGCGGGGGCAACACGCGCACGCCCGAGCAGGCGCTGTTTCTCATCTCGCACGCGCCGGACATCGTGATGCTGAGCGAGTATCGCGAAAGCAGGGGTGATCAGCTTCGAGCGATGCTGTCGGATCACGGGCTGGCACATTCCCTCACGCCCGATGCGCCGTCGACGCGCAACCGAGTCGCGATTCTCTCGCGATGGGCGCTGCTGCCAACGCACCAGGCCGCATGGCACGAACGGCTCTTGAGTGCGAAAGTAACGGCGCTTGGCATCGATCTGATCGCGGCGCACGTGCCCGATGAATCCGCGGAGACCCGCCGAGCGAGCACGTGGCAGGGGCTTGCGGGGCTTGCGAAGGTGCTCGTGTCGCCCGACGCGGCGTCAGGGGCGGACTGGAACGGGTCTCCCCGCGTGCTGATTGCAGGGGACTTCAACACGGCCCGGACGGGGTTGGACGCTGCTCGCCCGGGGCAGACGTGTGAGCGATGGATGGGCGCTCTCGCGACCGCCGGATATCGCGACTGTGTCGTGGAGCACGCACGTGCGCGGGGGCAGCCGCTGTCTCCAACCTGGTTTGGCCCCATGGGCGAAGTGCACAGAATCGACGGTATTTGGGCCAGTTCCGGCATGCTGGCTTCGCTCCAAAGTGCTTCACAGGACGCGAGTTGCGTCACCGACAAGCTCTCCGATCATGCCTTGATTGTGGCGGACTTCGCGATCGAAATCACGACCGGCGCGAACCCGCCAGCGGCGTCTCAGCAAGCCGCGACCGGCCTGTTCTCGCCTCGCGACTGACCCGTTGCCAGCCCGGGGCACTAGTTTCCTTCGGGAAAATCGTGATTCTGTGCAGCACTCGCGCGGCGGGAACCGAAAAAAGTGCTGCAAAACCCGGCGAAAATGTGCGTCCGGGAGTTGCGAAGCAGGATCAGGCGTGCTACACAATGCTGAGCACGTTTGCTCGATGGCTCGTGGTGAGCCCGGTTTTCCGGAGGAAAACCGTTGTCAAGACACTGGAGTAGGAACCTATGGCCAAGAAACCCGCCGCGAAAGCACCCGCCGCCCCCAAGCCCCCCAAGCTCACGCAGGCCACCAAGCCTCGCAAGAAGAGCGAGCTGTACACCACCATCGCCGAGCACACCGGCCTGGCTCGCAAGCAGGTCGCTGGCGTGTTCGAAGCCATGGGCAAGATCATGGCCGTCGACCTGGCCAAGCCCAGCAAGGACAAGCCGCGCGTGTTCGTGGTGCCCGGCCTGATGAAGGTCGTCAGCCGCTACAAGCCCGCGACCCCCGAGCGCAAGGGCATTGACCCCTTCACCAAGACGGAGAAGGTCTTCAAGGCCAAGCCCGCGAGCGTCGGCATCAAGATCCGCGCCCTCAAGGCCCTCAAGGCCGCCGTCTGAGTGCGTCGCTGACAAGTTGAATATTGACCCAGGGCCCGAGCAGTTCGCTCGGGCCTTGTGCTTTGGGTGTCACTCGACTCACAACGCGGCGTCGTTACCGCGCGTTCTCCCAACTCCAGGACATCGAACTGTCCAGCACGCGAATGTTGCTCTCTCGCACCAGTCGCTGGCCCAAGGCGTCCATCGCGAGGCGTTCGAGGCGGCCGCGAAGCCGTCGCTCGATCGTTGAGCCAGCGGTGCCCTCGGGCATCGCTGGCGGAGCCTGTCGCTCGTACAGCACGACCGCGAACCCGCCCTCGATCGCGAGCACATCGCTGATGTCGCCGGCCTGCATCGTTCCCAGCGCGGCTCGGATCGCCGCGGGCACGCCCGGATCACTCGCGTGGACGGCCTCAACCAGACCGCCAGCGCCAGCGGACGAATCGTTTGACCGTGCGATGGCTTCTTCGGCAAACGTCGCTGAGCGCAGCCCCGCCGGAGCGGCCACCACTCGCTCGCGCGCCGCTCCCGCCTCGCGCTGGCTGCTGTTCACGAACAGGCGAATCCGTCCGCGGGGCGTTGTCTGCAACGCCACCTCGCGCTCCAGCAACTCTGGCGTGATGACCACATCGTCCCGCACCAGCGCCCGCATCTTCGCGTTGCGGACCAGCAGTTGGTCAAACCGCACCGGCCCAAGCCCCCGGCTTGCCCGCACACGCTCCAGCAGGCGCTCGGCCTGATCCATCGACTCTCGCGACTCGTCCGCAAGGTTCGCAAGCAATGCCTCGCGCTCGCGGGCGATGTCGGCCGGGCCCACCCGCAGGTTCGCCGCGGCGAGTTCGCGATCAAGCGCAGCGTCCAAGGCAAACTCCCGCAGGGCAACTCCGCCAGCCAGTTCCGCGAGCTGTGCCGAAAGATCGTCCATGGTCATGGCCCGCTCGCCCACGAGCGCGATGGGCTTGCCTTCGCCGTTGCCTCGGGGCGCGTTCTGCTGTGTCGTGCCTGCGGCGACCATGCCCGGCGCGGGTGCGTCGGCCGAGCCGCGGACGCCGGGCGACTCGCTCGCTCCTCCGCTCCCACTCGCGCAGCCCCCGGCGCACGCCGCACCGAACCCAATCAGGCCAACCAGCATCCAATATGCATCGCTTCGCATCCCCAGTGGTATGCCGCCAAGAACCGTCAATATCATGAGTTCCTGCGTGAGCCCATTCGAGCACATTCCGCTGGGCATCATGCCCTACGCCGACGCCTACGAACAGCAGCAGCGCTGGCACGAGCGGGTGCTCGCGTCACGCGACACCTCGAGCCCGATGCCGGGCGTGATTCTCTCCGTGGAGCACCCGCCCGTGATCACGATCTCACGCCGGGCCGCCGCGGCGGATCACTTGGTCGCGTCGCGCGATTGGCTGGTGGGGGAGGGCGTGTCAATCGAGGAAACCGATCGGGGCGGCGACATCACGTATCACGGCCCGGGACAGCTCGTGTTGTATCCGATCATTGATCTGAATCGCCTGAAGCTGGGACTGCACGACTACATGAGATTGCTCGAGCAGTCCGTGATCGACGCGTGCGCGAGTTGGGGTGTTGAGGGGCATCGGGATCCGCATGCGACGGGCGTGTGGGTGCGCTCACCTGGCAGCGCGCCGGGACGTGCCGCGGAAGCGCCGCTCGCGAAAGTCGCCGCGTTTGGCGTGCGGGTGCGGCGGTGGATCAGCATGCACGGACTTGCCCTGAACGTGCGGACGAATCTGCAGCACTTCGCATACATCGTGCCGTGCGGGTTGCATGGGCGGCCGGTGACGAGCCTGGCGAAGGAACTCGGAGCGAACGCGCCGACGCTGGACGCGGCCCGGGAGGCTGTGGTCGCGCGACTGATCGAGTTGCTGCAAGATCGTCTCAACAGGCCTGGTGCGTGAGGGCCGGAACTGCGCGGCGTCCAATCACAGCGAAACCAACCAATCTCATCAGGCCCCGTTGCTCACACTCCGGGTTCGTGAGCACTTGGCCAAAAAGCCCTCCGCCGCGTCGCGATACAGCACCCGCAGCGACTCTCGCGGCAGGGCGATGCCTCGCAGCCGCGGCGCGTGCAGGCCATTGCCAAGACCAGGATTCACCATCAGCAGGTCCGGGTCCGCGATGCCGCTCTCAGCGTCGTAGTCGGTTTCAAAGAGGAGTCGCAGCGCGAGATACCGGCTCGCGTAGAGATCGAACGCAGAGGCGGGCGAGTCGGCGAGGTCGGCCATGGGGTGCTTGGGCTTGCCGGCTTCTTCTTTGGTTGGTATGAGGTGCTCGTCCACCGTGACGATGTCGCTGCCGAAGATAATCCGGCCTTGCCACTTGAGGAAGAAGTCGCGGACTTTTTCGCGCGGGTGGCGGGACAACTCCCGCACCACCCACTTGGTCGCGCTCGTGTCGAGGTAGAGGTTGGGATGACGCGTGAGCAGCCCGTCGAGGAATCCAAGGTCCTCCGGAAACCCGCCCATGTGGGCCGCGAGCCAGGGACCGGCGAAGCGATCCATCATGCGTTCGAGGGCCGGGTAGTGATCGGTCTTGGCGCCGTACTTGGCCTGTTCCTTGTACTTGCTGGCGAACCATGTGTCCGGGTCGGCGACGTGGACCATGATGCCCATGCCCAGGGCCTGGGCCGCTTCCGCCTGGCGGACGCGCCAGAGCGAGTCAAAGGCGATGATGTCGCGTCCCGCGTCACCCTCGAAGAGCTCAAACGTTCGCGGCGCGTTCCAGAGTTTGATCACTTTCGCGCCTTGGTCATTGTGAAACCGCGCGATGTGCTCGACATAGCCCTCGGACCAGGCCCAGAGCCGATCCGGGTGGCGAAAGTCGGGGAAGCCGATGAACGAGACCTTGCCGCCCGCGCCCTGCACCGCGCGACGAACCGGCTCGCAATCCTGCACCCGCACCTGGCTGTAGACTTCGCTGACGCCGAAGACCTTTGCAACCTCCCACCAGATCACGCTAGCTCGCTCGCCGTTGATGTGAGCGTGGATGTCGAGGATCGGGCACACTGGTGGGCGCAAGGAATTCGCCGCCTCGCGAAAATCGAGACCGAATCGATTGGCAGCAGTGGGGGGCGTGGTCTGAAAGGATGCGAGCCCGCGGAGCATCGCCCCCGCACCGTCCGTGCAGGGCTGTGAACTCACCGTGCTGCTCCGAGGCCACTCGCTCATGCCGATTTCCACGCGCTCATTCCCGCATCCACGAGCGGACGATAATACAGCCCCTCGGCACCTTACCACCTTTGCCCCCGATCTTCGATGCCCCGATGCCCATTCCGTTCCCAAACCCCGCCCCAGCGTCTCGCCGCCTCCGGGTCGCACTTGGGCACGATTGGCTGTGTGGCTATCGGGGTGGCGAGGGCGTCCTCGAACGGCTGATCCGCGTCGTGCGTGCCCACCACGAACTCGCCGGGTTGTACGTGATGTTTGACGACCAGCGCCCCGTCGCCCCGGCGATCGATGCGACCGAACGCACCGTCTCGGGCGTGGGTCGCTGGCCCATGGCCTCGACGAAGCTCCGTCGGCATCTGTTGCCCTTCTATCCCAAGGCGACGCGTCAGCTCAGCCGAGCCTTGCTGCGCGATCACGAGTCTCGGCCGATAGACGTCCTGATCACCAGCAGTTCCGCCGCGATCAAGGGACTCCGCGCCCCGCAGGGCGTGCCGCACTTGTGCTACTGCCACACGCCGCCCCGCTATGTCTGGAGCCAGACCAAGGAATACGAGCAGGGCAGCCTGGTGCGGCGGCTGGGCCTGCGAGTGTTTCGCAAGAGCTATCAGCGGTGGGATCAGGTGTCCTCCAGCGCGGATTATGTCACGCGCTTGATCGCCAACTCGCAGCACACCGCCGAAGAGATCACCCGCTGCTACGAACGCTCGGCGAAGGTCATCCACCCGCCCGTCCGCACCGACTTCTTCACCCCCGCAGTCGAAAAGATGGGCGACGCCCGCGAAGACGCCTGGCTGTATGTCGGGGCGCTCGAACCCTACAAACGCGTTGACCTCGCCATCGCAGCGGCCAAGAAGCTCAATCAGCGCCTCATCATCGTGGGCGACGGAAGCGAACTGCACCGACTCCTGAACCTCGCCCGCGGCACACGCACCCAGTTCCTCGGGCGAGTCGACGATTTCACCCTCCGCGAGCAATATCGCAAGGCTCGCCTGCTCATCTTCCCGCAGGTCGAGGACTTCGGCATCACCGCAGTTGAGGCTCAGGCCTGCGGCATGCCCGTGGTCGCCCGCAGGGCTGGCGGCGCGCTCGACAGTGTGGTCGAGGGTCAGACCGGCACCTTCTTTGACGACCCCGCCATTGATTCGCTGATCCCCGCCACCATTCGCTGTCCACGCCGGGTCGACGCCGCGTGCCGTCTGAACGCCGAGCGCTTCAGCGAACAGGCCTTCGACGCGGCGATCCTCGCGGAGATAGATTCGATTTCGCACTAACTCGTGTATTTGCAAGACCTAACGAAGCGTGAGCGTGAGCGACCGTCGACTGTGGACCTCGCCCTGTTCCCACCAGTTCCCACGCCATCCCAATTCCGCAAGTCGTCCCATCGCGCAATCTCTACACAATGGAACAAATGCGAACCACAAAAATCCATAAAAATCCAGTCCAGACCATCCAAGCCCTTGCTTCGGATCGAAGATGTTGTACAATCTGTCCGTCGCAGGGACGCGACACTTCCCTGACCCACGCAAGGATGCGGCGGTCCTCAGGGCTTCATTGAACCACTTTGATCCGCTCCCATGCCCGGTGCCAGGACGGCAAAAAGGCATGCGGGCGGGCCAAAGTGGACTGCCTCGACACACCGCCCAACGCGAAGCCCGCAAGGTCTTCTCTTGGGCGGCTTTTCTGTCTTCGAGTAACGTCCCGTGAATCCTCCCACTCCATTCGCCGGCTATGCCGAGATCAGCATCGACGACAAGGGTCGCCTGTCGATCCCCGCGAAGTTCCGCGCGGTGGTGACGCCGATGGCAGCGGAGGCTGGCGGGACGCAGGCGGGCTCGGTCGGGCAGGCTGCTGGCACGCAGGCGTATTACGTGCTGCCTTGGGATGACTCGCTGGTGATCCTCACGGAGCGCCGGTTTCAGGCGCTCGCGGCGGACGCTTCCGCCGTGATCAAGCCGACGATGGACTCCAAGACGATTTCGCGTCAACGTTACTTCACGCTCAGCGAGCGTCTGGAGCCCGACGGCGCGGGTCGCGTGACGCTGCCCAAGGAACTCATGACTCGCATGAAACTCCAGGGGGACATGATCATCTTTAGCGGCGGGGACTACCTGCAGGTCATGCCGCTCGCGAGCGCGAAGAGGCTCATCGACGATTTGTACGCCGAGGGCGAGTAAGTGCAGTTCGCGCGGCTTGCGCGGGCTGACGCGCCGAGCCGAGCTTTAGTTCACTTCATCCAGCTTCCGTGGTGCCATCGACGTCACCAGCCGGATGCTGGGCGTGTCCACTGACTGCACGGAGAACGAGGCGTCCTGGAAGTCGTTGGGGCGGACGGTCATGTCCATCGTCGCCTTGCGAAGGCGCGGGCCCACGTCGTACTCGAGCGTAAAGCGCAGGTCATCCAGCCCCGTGAGCAGCGGGCGTTGGTCGGCCAGCGTGACCGCGCCGTTGGCGATGCGCGTCTCGACGTACCAGAGTTCGAACGGAGCCAAGCCGTTGTTGTCGGGATCGCGTCGTTCGAGGCGGATCACCGTCGACGACTCGGTCGCGGGATCGTTGAACGTGCGGAACTCCATGAACGTGGCCTGCATGGGGTTCAGGTCCGCGTCCAGCACGTCGGTGGGGAACGGGCCAAAGTCGGTTCCCGTGCGCACCAGCGAGGCGACCCGCGTGACGACCATGCGAGCCACGACGTTGGTCGACGCGCTCTCGGTGGTGGCCTTGTACGCCTTGAAAGACGTGTCCAGGGCCGTGATCGCCGCCGTCATGACGAGCGAGGAGATCACCAGCGCCACCAGCACTTCGACCATGCTGAAGCCGCGCCGTGCGATGTTCCGACCGATGGGCGTGCTCATGTCATTGCCTCGCATGGATCGCGGCGTGTGCATCATCGACCCTCCCGGTACGTCGAGCTCAGGGGTTCAAACTGCATGGGCAGGCGGATGCCGTTGGGCAGGCGCATGTTCGGATCCCAGCGCAGCGTCACCTTGCCATATCCGTTGAACGGCACGACGGTCGAACCGGCCGGCTGGGGACCGGTCGCCGGGGCGTCGGCCAGGCCGTCGCCGTTGGTGTCGTAGCCGACGATGCGCTGACCATTGACGATCGGCAGGGTGTTAGGATCGAGGGACTCCTCATCGCCGTCGTCTGGTCCGAAGTAGCCCAGCGTGGTGTTGAACGATGCAGGGTTGCCCACGGGCTGACCTGTGATGTCCACCATGGGCCCCTCGCCAAACTCGGGCTTGAACGTGAGCAGCAGCGCGCCGTTGATGTCTGCGTTGCCGCGGATGTCGAGCACGCCCGCGATCACCGCGCCCTGCAGCGCGACGTTCTGCGTCGTGGGGCTGTTGAACGCGCCGATGTCCACCGAATAGCCCGGCAGCATCATGCTGCTGCGCTTGATCATGTCGATGTCGGCCGACTGCGGGTTGTACTGGCTCGAAGTCGGGTAGTCCGGATGCTGCTGGGCGAAGCGCGTGCTGCCCGTGAACTGGATCTTGTTGCGGGCCTGGGTATAGCCGTTGGGCGAGTCGCTGACGATGCTGCCCACGAACAGGCAGTTGTGGAAGCGGATGTTGTTGGCGATCTCTTTCGTGTCCGTGATGCGCCGCCCGTTCACGACCAGCGGCTCGGGCAGGTCGTTGTAGCCGAAGCCGTTGGTCGGTTGCACGTACTGCACTTCATTCGCAGGGATGTCGCCCTTGTCGAGATACGTCGGCGCGTTGGCCATCAGGATCATCTGGTTGGGCGGCGTCGCCGTCGAGGGCAGCATCGTGGGATAGCTGGTCTCGCCCGCGTTATCGCCGTAGATGCGACGGGCGATGTTTGGGATCGGCCGGTTCGTGCTGGGGTCGAGCTTGAGCTTGCCGTACTCGCCAAACATGATGTGCGTGTTGTCGGGGCTGGTGCGGACCCACGTCACGCCAATGAACCAGCAGTTCTCAAACAGCGCGTTGGTGCCGACGGGAATTTCCACATCGCGGAAGACGATGTTGCGGAAGACCGGGCGGTAGTAGTAGTCGCTGAAGTTGGGGCTGTTGAACGGCATCTTCTCGAAGTATGCCGTCGCGTGGTTGTCGGGAAGCTGATCGAGGTTTGCGTCCGCCGAGAGCGTCTGCGCGACCGCCGTGAAGCCAGGCACCGCCGCGGGACTGGCGATCTGCGTGAGAAACGGCTGGCCGTTGGCCGCGGCTTGGAGGCTGTTGCGGTCGGTGACGAAGTTGTCGGCGGAGAGCTCGGGCAGATCCTCGTCGCTGGCGTTGTAGGTCTGGGGCGAGTTGCCGCTGCCGGGGCGAATCGCGCCCTGGATCTTGTCCTGGACGTCGCCCAGTTCCGATTCCCAGTCGTTCATGTCGGTCTTGAACATCAGGCCACCGACCATCTTGACGTAGCGGTCGCGCCGGTCCAGGTATCCGTCCATGTATCCGAGGATCTGGTCAAGGTTCTCGCCACCCGTGACGTCAACGAACGGTTCGGTGCCGTCGAGGCGACCGTTGCCGTTGGCGTCGATGAACCCGTAGCGCCCGTTGCGGTTGCGGTCGGGATCGCTCGAGTCGATCAGGTTGAAGAGGTCGGCATCGCGCAACTGGCCGCCGCCGGTGGTGAACTCCGAGGCGGCGACGCGTCCGTCGTTGTTGCCGTCGAAGTGCTTGATGAAGATGTCAAACTCATCGACGTAGCCGTCGTTGGTGACATCCTCGAAGGGCGTGTCGTTGGTGCCCGTGTCGCTCTGATAGTCCTCGGTCACGCCCTCGAGCACGCTGCTCTCGCCGGGATGGTTGGTGCGGAGGCGGTTATCGCCGTCGGGGTCCGCGCCGTTCTGCTTGAGTGCGTCGAAGAACGCGTCGAGCTTGGAGTCCAGTCCGTTGTCGAGGTTCTTGAAGTCACTGCGAGTGACGAGCGGATCGCCGTTGTTGAACTCGATGTCGTCGTACCGCAGGCCCAGGTCGCCGATGATCTGGACGTTCTTGCCCAGCATCACGCGCGATGGGCTGATCAGGGCGTGGTTCACGCGCTTGGTGACGCGGAAGTCCTTGCTGATCGTCCGCGAGATCGGCTGCCCGCCGCGGTTGTAGTTGAAGTCATACCCCGTCACGATCACGCGCACGTCCGTCCCGTTGGCGAGCGGCGCGTACGTGATTTGATACGACAAGGGCGGCGGCGGATTCGTGCCGGTTTCCTGCGGCGCGATCGCGACGCCCGGCGTGTACACCCACTGCGAACCCCTGAACACGCTCGTGCTCGTGCCCGCGGGGGCGTTGGCAATGGTCACGCTGTTGATCCCGATCGCTGCGACGACGTTCGCGTCCATGGCGTGGGCCTGGGCCAGCGCCTGGGCGATGCCCGAGGGCGCTCCCGCGTTCTGCGGGCCGGTGCGGCCGGGAATCACGCTGTACGTTGAGTATCCAGAAAGTTGTCCGCGCCACAGGTCCCAGCCAAAGTCGCCCGTCACGTCGCTGTGTGACATCAGGAACCGGCTCGCCGCCTCGCGCAGCCGCGTCTCGGCGACCGAAAGACCCGTCTCCGCCGCGCTCTGGGCACGCATGACGTGCAGGTGCGTCGCCGCCGTGGTGATGTTGCCTCGGCTGGCGATTGCCATGGCGGCCGAGAGCGAGCCGAACATGATGAGGAACATCATGGCAAGGATCGCAGCAACGCCTCGGCGGCGGCGCTTCTTCTCCGCCGGCAGCGCGGTTCCCGCGCGCATGCGCAGCAGCCCCACGGCGCTCGAAAGCCTCCGCAGCGGCGGCGACCCGAAGAAGGGCAGATTCGAATTGCGTTCCTGCGACGTGCTCATGGTGTGCTCGCTCGTTCCTCCACGCGTCCGACCCGATCCCGACTCATTCGGCTGCCCTGTATTCGTTCATGGCGATGCCGCCGACCGCACCGTCTTGGGCGGCACGACCCAGCTCATCCGCGTGATCTCCTGAGAGACGCCCGTGTTCAGAGGCGTGAACTCCACGAACACGGTCACTCGCAACGGGAAACTGTCCGGCGCGATCGCCGGCAACTGCGCACTCGCCGTCTGCTGGTAGTAGTCGCCCCGCACCTGGTTGAAGTTGTAGTGGTCAACCTTCTCGACGATGATCCGCTGGCTCCACCCTTCGAGCGGCACGGGGTCGTTGCCGTTCATGATCACGCTGCCGTCCGTCGCGATCTGCGGAATCACGTTGCCAAACGCGTCGATGGGCCCGACGAAGGTGCCGCCCGAGCCGAATCGCACGCCGTCAAGATCGTCCAGGTCGTCGATGTCGAGGATGTCGGTTTCGCCCGCTTCGCTGCCCCAACCCGCGGCCGTAGTCAGGCCCGTCACGGGATCGTGTCGAGGCAGCCGCTCCGTCAGGGCCCGGATCTCGTTGCCCAGAAGCATCGCCGTGGCCGCCTGGCTCGACCAGGCATTGCTGCGATGGAAGCTGGCCTGAGCGTCCACGAACGCCAGCACGCCTACGCCCACGATGACCAGCGCCATGAGCGTTTCGAGCAGCGTGAAGCCGCGTCGTCCGCGGCGGATGCTCGCGGGCGCTCCGGACAGATCACGAATCAACGAGATGGTGCGTGCACGTCGCATGGCTTGCATTCCTCGCGCGGCGTGCAGGCCAACTCCCGGCGAGACCGCGGCGCGTCAGTCCAATATCGATTACTTCACGATCGAGCTCATCTTGAAGATGGGCAGGATGATGGCCATGGCGATGAATCCAACGACTGTGCCCATCGCGAGGATCATGATGGGCTCGATCATGCTGGTAACCGCTTTGATCTGGTCCTTTAACTGGCGCTGGTAGTAGGCCGAGATCTCGTCCAGCACCTCGCCCAGCTTTCCGGACTCTTCGCCCGCGCTGATCATCTGCACAACGGCTCGGGGCAGGGTTGTGTCTTTCTGGAGGGCCTGCGTGATCTTGCGACCCTGCTTGACTGCGGCGTGCACCTTCTTCCAGACGCCCCTGAAGAGCGCGTTGCCCGAGATGTCCGCGGTGATCGAGAGGGTGTCGAGCATGGGCACGCCCGCGTTGATGAGCTGGCCCATGGTCTGAAGGCTGCGTGAGATGTAGAGCGAGCGGAACATCGTCCTGACGACGGGAATCGTCAGCTTCATCTTGTCAAACCAGAAGCTGCCCACTTCCGTCCGCAGGAACGCCCACATCACGCCCACGAGCGCGAGGATCGCCGCGACGATGAAGTACCAGTTCTGCACCATGAACTTGCTGAGCGCCATCAGGAACTTGGTTGCCCAGGGCAGCACGTCCTCCTTGCCCTGGAAGACCGCGCCGAACTTGGGCAACACGAACGTCAGCAGGAAGACGGTGACGCCCACCGCCAGCGTGCCGATGATGCCCGGGTAGATCGCCGCGCCCACGACCATCTTGCGCGTCTCGATTTCCTGGTGCATGTACGTCGCGATGCGGTCGAGCATCTTGCTGAACGAGCCGGACATTTCCGACGCCTTCACCATGTTGATGTACAGCGGGTTGAAGAGCTTGGGATGCTTGGCGATGGCCTCGCTGAACTGCTTGCCGCCTTCGACTTCCTGCTTGAGCTGCATCAGCACGCGCTTGAAGGCCAAGTGTTCGGTCTGTTCCGCGATGCCGTCGAGCGCGCCGCGCAGGTTGATCCCGGCGCGGATCATCACCGCCAGCTGCGTCGTGAAGTCCAGCACCTGCTTCTGAGAGGGCTTCCCGGCGTTCATGTCCTTGAACTTGCCGAGAAGGCCGCCCGCGCCGCCCATGCTCGCCTGGGCCGTGAGCGACAGGATGTGCGCGCCCTGATTGCGCAGGATCGTCGCTGCCGTGCCCGCGCTGTCCGCGGATAGCACGCCCGTCTGCACCTGACCGCTGCTGGTTCGAACTTGGAACTTGTAGTTGGGCATGGGTGGGGAAGAAGAGACGAAGAGACGGAGTGACGAAGAGACGAAGTGCTTCGCCGCTTGCACGCCGGTTTGTGTTCGCCGCTCCTCGTTCTCCTCGTGAGACGCACGCCAGTGCGCCGGACCACTTCGTTACTGCGTTACTGCGTCACTTCGTCACTTCGTCACTGCACTCACGCCGCCAGCTGACGTTCCAGCTTGTCCGGGAATGCGGCCTGCGCGATTGCGTCGTCGCGACTGATGTAGCCGTTGAAGTACAGCTCCGCGATGCTGCTGTCCAGGCTGCACATCCCGATGTTGCGGCTGGTTTCGATGACGTTGGGAATTTCGAACGTGCGGTTCTCGCGGATCAGGTTGCGCACGGCGGGCGTGCAAAGAAGCGTTTCCACCGCGGGGATCATGCCGGGCCGATCCGTGCGGCTGAACAGCGTCTGGCTGACGACGGCCTGCAGCGTGTTGGCCAGCATCGAGCGAATCTGGTTCTGCTGCGTGCTGGGGTACATGTCGATGATTCGTTCCACCGTCTGGCTGGCGTTGACGGTGTGCAGGGTGCTGAGCACCAAGTGGCCGGTTTCCGCCGCCGAGATCGCGAGGGCCGCGGTTTCAAGGTCGCGCATTTCGCCCACCAGGATGATGTCGGGGTCCTGACGCAAGGCGTGCTTGAGGCCGCTGGCGAAGCTGGGCATGTCCTGCCCCAGTTCGCGCTGCTCGAGCACGCACTGCTTGCTCTCGAACACATATTCGACCGGGTCCTCGAGCGTGATGATGTGCTTCTTGTACCGCTGGTTCATCGCCTCGATCATCGCGGCGAGCGTCGTCGACTTACCCGAACCCGTATCGCCCGTCACGAGCACGAGGCCGCGGGGCAGGTACGTCAGGCGGGCGATGACTTCCGGCAGATTCAACGCCTGCAGCGGCGGCACCTTGGTCTTGATCATGCGCATGGCCAGGCCGACCATGCCCTTCTGCAAGTGGGCGTTCACGCGGTAGCGGGCCATCCCCTCGACGAAGTACGAGAAGTCCGCGTCCTTCTGGCGCTCAAACGTCGCCTTCGTCTCCGGGCTGCTCATCTGGTCAAAGAACGCGCGAGCCTGCTCCTTGCTGATCACGCCCGTCTTCTCCATGGGCGTCATCACCTGGTTCACGCGCATCACGGGCGGGTTGTTGCCAATCAGGTGGACGTCCGACGCGCCGAGTTCATACGCCGTCTTGAGAATCTGGTGCAGGTCCATCGGAGTCTCCCGTGGGAAGAGTGGTCAAGTGCGATCAAGCTGGCCGTTCGCCGCAACGCGAGGCCGACTCCTCGTCATCGGTCCCAAAAACCGCCCAGTTCACGCCGCTCCTTCCGGGCAACATGGGCAACCGGCCGTGACGCTTCCCAGACGGCATAAACCGCCCAATCGATGCCCGGATGCCTCTTGCCGGCATGCCTTCCGTATCCTCCAACCCAACCAAACAACGCCCTATCCTTTTCCATGCTCGCGCGGGTCCAGTCTTACCTCCTTCAGGCCATCAACGCCCTCCCCTGCGAAGTCGAAGTCGACTTCAGCGAGGCCGAAACCACGTCTTCCGAGAATCGGGCCACGGTCGTCGGCCTCCCCGATGCTGCCGTCAAGGAGTCCGTCGAGCGCGTCCGCAGCGCGATGACCAACAGCGGCTACCGCTGGCCAAACGGCCGCATCATCATCAACCTCGCGCCCGCAGACGTGAAGAAGGAAGGTCCGATGTACGACCTTCCCATCGCCGTGGGCTTGCTCGCGGTGCAGGGCATCCTCGCCATCGGCCCCGCCCAGCGCATGGGCTTCGTGCAGCCAGGCCAGGAGCGCGACCCCAACCAGATCGACGGCATCGACCTACGCCAGTTCCTGCTCGCGGGCGAACTCGCCCTCGACGGTCGCCTTCGCCCGATCCGAGGGGTGATCGCCCTCGCGTCCCTCGCAAAGCAGCGCGGCGCGCGAGGCGTGATCGTGCCCGCTGAGAACGCCAGCGAGGCCGCGATCGTCGAAGGTCTGGAGGTCTACGGCGTGCGCACGCTCAGCGAAGTCGTCGGCCTCGTCGCCGGCTCGCTCGACCTCGCGCCCACGCCCACGCTCGACGTGGCCGGCCTGCTCTCTCAAACCCGCGCGCCGGTGGACTTTGGCGACGTGCGCGGACAGGAAGGCGTGAAGCGTGCCATCGTCATCGCCGCCGCGGGCGGGCACAACCTCATCATGCTGGGCCCGCCAGGCACGGGCAAGACCATGATGGCCAAGGCCCTGCCGGGCGTCTTGCCCACGCTCTCGCCCGACGAAGCCATCGAAATCACGCGGATCTACTCCGCCGCGGGCCAGTTGCCCAGCGGACAAGGCCTGATCACCTCGCGACCCGTGCGCAGCCCGCACCACTCCGCGAGCCTGCCCGCGCTGGTGGGCGGCGGCATGGTCCCAAGGCCGGGCGAAATCAGCCTCGCGCACCTGGGCGTGCTCTTCCTGGACGAACTGCCCGAGTTTGACCGCGACGTGCTGGAAGCACTGCGGCAGCCGCTGGAAGATCACAAGGTGTCGATTGCGCGCGCACACAGCAGCGTCACATTCCCGGCGAACGTCATGCTCGTCGCCGCGATGAACCCCACACCCAAGGGCGACGTGGCGCCGGGCGAGGTGGGCAAGCGCGCCATGGAGCGGTATCTCGAAAAACTCAGCGGCCCCCTGCTCGATCGCATCGACATGCACGTCGAAGCCCCCGCCGTGCCCTTCAAGGACCTCTCCGCCACCAGCAGCGGCCGCCCCGACAACCGTCCCCGGGGCATGGACACCGCCCAGATGCGCTCCCTCGCAGCCGCCGCCCGCCAGCGAGCCACCGCGCGGCAAGGCACCACGCCCAACGCAAGACTGTCAGGCCGCGAACTCGATCAGTTCGCATCCCTCGACGACGCGTGCCGCAACCTGCTGGGCGAAGCCATGTCGCAGCTGGGCCTCTCTGCCCGCGCCTACGACAAGGTTCGCAGATTGGCCCGAAGCATCGCCGACCTCGAAGCCGCGGCCACGGTGCAGGTCCACCACCTCACCGAAGCCATCCAATACCGCTTGCTCGACCGCAAGCTCTGACGACCGGATCACCGCGCATTCGCTTTCAGCAAAAACACACAAAGGCCAGGAGCAAGAAGAGAACGACTTTCGCCTCTTACTCCCGACCTCCGTGTCTCTGTGCTGAAAATCGAATCAACAACTGCTCAAGCCACCCGCGCCGACCGAATCGCATCGATCACCCGATTTGTCCGCTGCTCGTTCTTGTAGTCATTCACGATCAGCGCCGCATGCACGACGCCCGGCACCCACCCCAGAAGCGTCAGCAGGATGTTGAGCAGGCCCTGAAGGATCCGCCCGCAACTGAAGACCGCGATCGGAGGCAGGATGATTGCAAGCACGTAACGCATGCAGACTTCTTGGGAAACTCCCCAACGCGGTTTCGATTGCGAGAACGGGCTTCCAGGGCTCGTGAACGCAAAGGAAACCAGAGAGAAGAAGCGAGTAACACAGAGATGAAACGAGAAAAGGACCGGTAAGGCTGTTCCCTCGCCCACCACACCCTCCCCTCCGTCTTCCTCTCCTCTCTGTCTTCCTCTGCGTTCAAAAGCCCAGTGCTCAGCACGCAGCGCAACCGCCGTCTGACGACCGCACTTCGTCACGCCGGAACAGCAGTGGGGGAGGGCCCAACCTTCTCGCTGACACGCGCTGTCTTCGTCAGCTCTTCCTCGCTGATTTCCGCGTGCTTCACGTGCTTGCCCGCCACCAGCACGTACAGCGCCGGCACGACCACCAGCGTGAAGATCGTGCCCACCAGCATGCCCACCACCAGGACGATCCCGATGCTGTTGCGGGCCTGCGCTCCCGCGCCCGTCACAAACACCAGCGGCAGGTGGCCGAAGATCGTCGCCGCCGTCGTCATCAGGATCGGTCGCAGGCGCGTCTGCGCTCCTTCGCGGATCGCCGTGATCTTGTCCTTGCCGTTCTCCTGCAGCGTCCGCGCGAACTCGACGATGAGGATGCCGTTTTTGGAGATCAGGCCCACCAGCGTGATGAGACCCACTTGCGAATAGATGTTGATGGTCGTCAAGTCCGCGAACGTGAGCACCAACGCGCTCACAATCGCGAGCGGCACGCTCCCCAGCAGAATGATCAGCGGATCGCGGAAACTCGCGAACTGCGCCGCCAGCACCAGGTAAATCAGCGCCAGCGCCAGCACCATCGTCTGCACCAGGCTGCTGGCTTCCTTGCGAATCTGGCGCGACTCGCCCGCGTAATCGATGCCACTGCCCGCGGGCAGAACTTCCTTGGCCTTGGCTTCGAGCGCGGCCAGTGCCTGTTCGCGTGTCACACCGAACATTGGCTCCCCCTGTACCCGGAAGCTGTTGCGTTGCTGGAAGCGGTTCAGCGACCGCGGCCCCACCTGCGTCTCGATGTTCGCAAACGACGACACCGGGATCATGCTGCCATCCGGCCTCGCTATCTGCACGCTAAGGAGCTGCTCCGCGTACTCACGCTGCGCATCGGGCAACTGCGGAATCACGGTGTAGCTGCGACCCTCGAGATTGAACCGGTTGACGTATCCGCCCGACAGCAGCACGGAGAGTTCTCGCCCGGCGACGGCAGGATCAAGCCCAAGATCGGCGAGCTTCGCCCGGTCCAGCGTGATCCTCGCCTGCGGCTGGTCAAACTTCAGGTCCGTATCCGCGTAGAGGAACATCCCGCTGCTCACGGCATACTCCACAAGCGTCTTCGCCAAGGCCTGTAACTCCTCCGGCTCTTGCGAACTCGTTACGACCATCTCGACGCCGAAGTTCCCCGCTCCGGGCAAACTTGCCGGCAGCATCGGAAACACCTTTACTTGCGGTACCATCGCCAGCGAGCCGTACAACTCCTGTGAAATCTCTTGAGTCGTCCGTTCCCGCTGGCTCCAAGGAACCGTCTGAATCCCGCCAAACCCGCCCGTGGGCGTCGTGATCTGCCAGATGTACTTGGTCTCGGGCGTCTGCTTGAGCACGTCAGCCACGTTGCGATTGCCGGCAATCGTGTAGTTGAGGCTCGCCTCCGGCGCGCTGCTCACAACAAAGAACACGCCCGACTGATCCTCCACCGGTGCAAGTTCCTTCGGACTAAACAAGTACAACGCCGGCGCGATGATCACCGCCCCCACGCACAGCATCGACACCGTGCGTGGCATCGCCAGAATCCCCTCCAGCATACGCCCATACACCCGCTTGATCGCCTCAAACCGCGCGTTGACCCAGCGCGTCCACCATCCCTGCTTGCCCGTCTCCTGCACGAGTACCGCGCTCATGATCGGGCTCAGCGTCACCGCCACAATCCCCGACACAATCACCGCCGCGGCGAGCGTGAACGCGAACTCGCGGAACAGAATCCCAGTCAACCCGCCCTGAAACCCGATCGGGGCATACACCGCCGCGAGCGTGATCGTCATCGAGATGATCGGCGCAAACAACTCTCTCGCCCCCAGCAGCGCGGCTTGCATCCGCGTGTTCCCCTCTCGCACCCGTCGCTCGATGTTCTCGACGACGACGATCGCATCGTCCACGACCAATCCAACCGCGAGCACGATCGCCAGGATCGTGAGCAAGTTCAGGCTGAAGCCCGCCATGAACATGAACAGTCCCGCGCCAACCAACGACAGCGGAATCGCCACCAGCGGCACCAAGACCGTGCGAATGCTCCCCATGAACAGGAACACCACGAACGCGACGATCGCGATCGTCTCCGCCAGCGTCTTGGCGATCTCCTTGAGCGCCGCTTCCATGTACAGCGTCGCGTCGTACGCGAGGATCAGGCTTGTGCCCGCGGGCAGTGTCGTGTTGATCTCCTCGATCTTGGCCCGAAGGCGGTGCGCGAGTTCGATCTCGTTCACGCCCGGGTTGCTCCAGACTCCCACGAAGATCGCCGGCTGGCCCGTGAACGCCGTCTCATCAAAGGCCTCTTCGCTGCCCAGTTCCACCTTCGCCACATCCCGCAGCCGCACCGTCGCCCCGTCGCGCTCGCGCACGATGATGTCGCCAAACTCCTTGGCGCTCTTGAGGTCCGTGTCGGTCATGAGCTCAACCTGGATCGCCTCCCCCTGCGTGCGGCCCACGGTCGAGATGAAGTTGTTGCGAATCAGCGCGGTGTTGACGTCCCCAGGCGACAGCCCCAGCTGGGCCAGTCGAGCAGGGTCCAGCCAGATCCGCATCGCGGGCGCCCGTCCGCCCAGAATCTGGGCCCGCTGCACGCCCCGCACGCTGATGAGTTCGGGCTCGATCTGCCGCGACAGAAACTCCGTCAGCTGCATCCGATCCATCGACTCACTGACCGCGCTCAGGTAGAAGCTCGCGAAAGGCCGATCCGCCCGCGTGATCTCCAGCGACGGGGCCTCGGCCTCGGGCGGCAACTGATTCCGAACCGCGTCCAGCCTCGCACCAACTTCCGCGAGCGCCCCCTTGCTCTCGACGTTCAATCGCAGGCGCACGGTGATGGTCGAAAGCCCCGCCGTGCTCGCGGATTCGACGTAGTCCACGCCATCCACCGCGCTCACCGATCGCTCGATGGGCGTAGTGACAAACCCGCGCACGTCCTCGGCGCTGGCGCCATAGAACCGTGTCGTAATCGTGATCGATGTGCTCTCCATCGACGGATACTGCTGCACGGGCAGGTTCCGCACCGCCTGCAACCCCACCAGCAGGATCAGCAGATTGACCACGACCGCGAGGATCGGCTTCTTGATGAATATGTCAGTGAAACGCATGGGGGAAGCTCAGAGCGAAGAACGAAAAGCGAAAAGTGAAAACAGAAACATGCGGATGCGATGCACGACGTCGGTTACTTCTTGTCCTCTGCATCCGAACGCGAGCCTGTCCCTGGCCCGCTCTCCGGCTGGCCCGCTGGTCCGCCCGCGTTGCCCGCCGAGCCATCGGCCACCAGAATCCCCTCGCGGAGCTTGAACGACCCCTCCGCCGCGATCTTCTCGCCCGCGCTCAGGCCCTTGGTCACGATCACGCGGGCCCCGATCGTCTCGCCCAGCGTGATGAAGCGCTGCTTCGCGCGATACATGCCCGGCTTGCTGTCTCCCTTGTCGTCCTTCTCGGGCTCGAGCACGAAGACGTGATCGCCGAACGTGGCGCGCCGCACGCTCATCACGGGAATCGTCAGCACCATCGTGGGCGTCCCGCGCGGGAAGAGCACCGTGACGCTCATGCCGGGGCGCATCCACGCCGGGGCGGGCTTGACCAGCGCCCGCGTGCGCAGCGTCCGCGTCAGCGGGTCCGTCTCGCTCTCGCGGGCCGTGATCGTCGCTTCCACCTGGGTGCTCTCCGCATCGGCGAGCAGCGTCGTCGTCCGCAGCATCACCTTCTGTCCGACGCCCACCTGCGTCACCAGATCCTGCGGCACCATGAAGTCCACATAGACGCCCTCGCCCGTCTCGCCTTCGACGACGCTCTGCAGCATCGCCATCCGCTCGCCCGCGTCCACGTACTGGCCAGGGTGCACCTGCCGCAGGCCCAGCACCGCAGCGAACGGCGAGGAGATCGTCTTCTTGGTGATCTGGGCCTTGATCAGTTCGACTTCGGCTTGGGCCCGTTCCATCTCGGCTTTGGCGATGTCGCGTTCCTCTTCGCTGCTGGCCCGCATCGCAACCGCCTTCTCCTGGCGCTCGTAGCTCGCCTTCGCGAGATTGACTCGCGCCACCGCTGCGCGAAGGTTGGCTTCTTCGACGCGCGTGTCGAACCGGACCAGGTCCTGACCAGCCTCGACCCGCGAGCCCGATTCAAACAACACCTCGGTGATCGTCCCCGCAAGTTCCGGGCGCAGTTCCACCGTCCGCACCGCCGCGAGCGTGCCCACGGCACCCTCCATCGGCTGCCACGCCTCTTCAGCAACCGACACGACGACGGCGGCCTCCATCGGCTCCATGGGCGGGCCGCCCTGGGCCATCGCCTTCTGAATCTGGAAGTACTTCCACGCGCCCAGCGTCCCCACGCCCGCCACGCACACCAGCACAAACACAATCGGCCACCGCTTCATCGCTGCGTTCCTTGATCAAGCCCACTGCCTTTGAATCTCTCTACGCGTCACACAGCCCGCCACTGGCTCACCCTTTCGCGACCTTCACCTTCTTGCGAACCACCTTCGCCCGCACGCCACCGTCGCGCCGCTCGCTCTTCCCGCGCCCGTCGCTCTTCTCTTCATGCATCGCAATGACCCTGGCCAGCGACCCCGACATCGCGTCCAGCCGCTCCCGCGAAAATGCCCGTGTGCCGAACACAAAGCTCATCCACAACCCATCCATCGCGCACAAGAGCAGTTGCGCAAGCCCCTCGGGCGTCCCGTCCGCCCGCATCGTCTCCTCGAGCTCCGCATACACCTCTTGGCACGGTTCCACGTGCTTGGGATGCTCCGACATCGCCGCGACCACGCAAATCGACGCGTTCCGCAGCGTCTCCGTCCACTCCTCCGGCTTGCTGATGCACCCGTTGAGCATCGCCCGAGGCACGCGCAAAGGCCCCGCAGCCTGCTCGCCAATCGCCTCGCGCAAGTCACTCTGCCACGCGTCCACCACCCGCCGCACGATCGCCCCCACCAGGGCGTCCTTGCTCGGAAAGTGATGCAGCAGCCCGCCCTTGGAGACGCTCGCCTTCGCCGCGACCTTGTCGAGCGTGAGCGCCCCGATCCCCTGCTCGAGGATCACGGCCTGAGCCGCGTCCAGCAACTGCTCGCGCAGCGGCATCGGCGCCGCGCTGCCTGCGGTCCCCGCACTCCCACCACCCACGCCGCTCATCGAGTATCCAGCCATGCCCCAGTCTACAACCGTCCAGCCGGTCGGTCAAGACCGTCCAGTCGGTCGGTACACCAGCAATCGTGTTCCTAACATACTCTGAACGACATGGAGTCTTGGCGACACTACGAACGCGCGATTGATGCGTACCTGCGAAGCCGGGGCGTCGCTTATGTGGGCGTCGAGCAGGCCCGGGCGTTGCTCTGTCCGCCGATCCTCCCGGGGACGCGTGGTCGGGGCCCCCATCCGACCTCGCCGCCCCTCAACGCCGGGGCCCGCTCGCTGAAGTTCTTCGACTTCGTCGTCTACACCCAGCAGCGCAACCTTCTCGTCGAAGTGAAGGGCCGTCGCATTGCGACCTTCTCGTCCAAGGACCGTGATCCCGATCGGGCGCCATCGCCCGCCGCCCGCATGGAATGCTGGGTGACGCGCGACGACGTCGATTCGCTCCAGCACTGGCAGCGCCTGTTTGGCCCCGAATTTGTCGCGTCGTTCGTGTTTGTGTACTGGTGCGAGGACGAGCCGCCGGGGGCCTTGTTCCAAGAGGTCTTCGAGTTTGAGCGTCGCTGGTACGCCCTCCGCAGCATCACGCTCACGGACTATCTCTCCGCCATGAAGGTCCGCAGCGAACGCTGGCGGACGGTGGACCTGCCCCAGCAAGACTTCGAACGCCTCAGCGAACCCTTCACGCCAAACCTCGCCGCCCCGCCCTCGCAGGCTGTTGCCCCGGGCGCGGTTGTGCCCCTCGAACATCGCAGCACCGTGCGCTCCCTCGAGGCCTTGGCAATGCCCGCCGCGCCGCTGCCGGAAGGGCTGCTCGCGGGCCAGGCTTCCCCGACTCCCGCAGAGGCCCGTTAGCCCTACCATCCCCCCATGTCCCGCTCTCTCCAACTCAAGGTCTTGCTGGGCCTCAGCACGTTGCTCACCGCCGCTGGCTCGGCTCTCGCTCAGGCCCAGGCCACCGCGCCGCT
Organism: Phycisphaerales bacterium; assembly: GCA_022843045.1. Classification (GTDB taxonomy): domain Bacteria; phylum Planctomycetota; class Phycisphaerae; order Phycisphaerales; family UBA1924; genus BJHL01. Next base: position 2,307 of record JALHOJ010000013.1, on the reverse strand, counting down.
GCAACTCAGCCCGCCCACCCCTGGCCGCGTCGATGACCCCCCGGTCATCATGAACATCCTCGTCCTGTTGCTCGTCGCCGCCCTGATCGTCGGCGCGTTCCTCATCCCCGCCAAGCGCGGCCACCAGGACTAATCGCCCATCCCCACACCCGCCATGGCTCGCTCCCGCACCAACACGATCCTGCTCCTTGCTGCGGCGAACCTCGCCGCTCTGACTGCCGTGGTCCTCACCTGGCCAGCCTTCGCCCAGCCCGAGCCGCCCATCGTGCGGCCTGCGGATGCGCGTGCGCGAGGCGACTACACCATGGTGAGCGGCCGCATCGGAGCGGGCGGCAACCACGTCGTCTACGTCATCGACTCGGCCAATCAGGAGGTCATCGGCCTGCGCTGGGACTCCAGCAAGCAGGTGATGCTGGGCGTGGGCTACCGCAGCCTCGCCAACGACGCACGGGGGAACCGAGGCCGATGAGCACGACACCCGTCCAATTCGAGACTCGCGCACGCCGAAGCCCCGTCGCCGTGATCCTCACGCTGACGCTTGCGCTGCTCGTGGGCGTCCTCATCGCTCGCTTCCACGCCCGCCCCGCCGCACAGCCAGCGGCTGCGTTCGACGTCGCGTCGGCCTTCGCCGCCCCAGGCGTCGTGTCTCAGACCGGCGGCCTCACCGTCCTCACGTCCGAAACCGGCAACGAAGATCTCGTGGTCGTCCTCGACGCCCGCAACGAGGAGATGTTCGTCTACCGGACCGACCTCAAGGTCGGCATGCAGTTGCTCCAGCGCTACCCCGTCGCCCAGTTGTTCACCGATGCTCGTGCACGGACAATTGGGGGGCCGTAGTGACGCTAGAAGCGATACAGCGATAGAGCGATGAAGCGATAAATAGCTGCAACCTTCTGGATGCTTGTCCTATTTTCGTTTTCTCGCTTTTCGCTTTGCTCGGAGCCTCCCTTGCCCATCCTCCCCCTCCCCCAATTCGAATCCGATCTCAAAGAACACCTCGCCGAGGAGGATCGCAAGGCGTATGAAGCGCTGAAGGTCCCCAAGACCCTCGTCGTGCGCTTTGGCTCGATGAAGCTCGTCGGCGAGTTCCAGCACGTGGGCACCGCCAAGCCCGGCTGCGGCAGCAAGGTCGTTGTCCGCACCTTCCGAGGCGTCGAACTGGGCGAGATGCTCACCAGCACCTGCCCCAACAGCGGCTGCTCCAAGAGCGTTTCCCGCCAGGAAATGCTCCAGTACATCGACAACAGCGGCGGGCGCGACTACCCCTTCTTTACCGAAGGCAAGGTCCTCCGCATCGCGACCAAGGAAGACCTGGACCTCCAGGCCCAGATCGAGCAAGCCAAGCACGAACTCAAGATCCACGCCCGCACCATCGTCTCGCGCATCCATCCCACGCTCAAGGTCATCGAAGTCGAGCCCATCCTGGGCGGCGAGACGCTCACCGTCTACGTCATGACCGAGGAACGCATCGAACTGCGTGACATTGGGCGCGAACTGGGCCACTACTTCAAAGCCCGCGTCGAAATCCGCGCCGTCGGCGCACGCGACGAGGCCCGCCTCACCGCCGACTACGAAAAGTGCGGCCAGTACTGCTGCTGCAAGAACTTCCTGAAGGTGCTCAAGCCCGTCAGCATGAAGAGCGCGAAGGTCCAGAAGGCCACGCTCGATCCGCTCAAGATCAGCGGCCGCTGCGGCCGGCTCATGTGCTGCCTCCGCTACGAAGACCAGACCTACGAAGACCTCTCCAAGCGCCTCCCCCGCAAGAAGAGCCGCGTCGGCACGCCCGAAGGCGACGGCACGGTGGTTGACAGCCAGATTCTCACCCAGCTCGTGCTGGTGCTGCTCGACGCCCCGGGCGAAGATGGCAAGGACCGCACCGCCGCCATCGCCGTGGAGGACCTGACCCCGCCGCAGAACGCCACCGCGCCACCGCGCCCGGCACCGCCCGCGTATGGCGACAACCGCCCGCCCCGCCCCCCGCGCCGCGACGACCGAGCAAGCGGCCCGCGCCAAGACCGCCCCGACCGCGGCCCGCGACCCGATGCGCGACCTGAATCGCGCTCCGATGCTCGCCCCGATGCCAGACCCGATTCACGCGAGCAGCGTCCGCCGCGCGATGATCGCCCCCCGCGCCCCGATGGCCCGCGCCCGCAACGCGATGATCGCGGCCCGCGCCCGGACTCTCCCCCCCCACCCCGCGACGACCGCGCCCCGCGCCCGCCGCAACAGCCTCAAGCGCCTCGCCCGCCCCGCGACGAAATCGACGACCTCCTCATGGGCGACGACATCATCGACGACGCCCCGCGC
>JALHOJ010000012.1 GCA_022843045.1 Phycisphaerales bacterium | reverse complement strand
GCCCGCCACCCTCGCCACCACCCTCACGCCGACCTTCGTATCCGTAGTCGCCTGACATATGTAGTCTCCTGAAAAACCGGCCTCAAACTCTTGGCCATTGGTTGCTGCCCGTCTGCACGCGCAAGGGGGCGATCACCACGCTCGAACTTCTATCCAATCTGTCGCAGCACGATCGCCGCGTTTTGGCCGCCCAGCGAACTGGTGCAGACCAAGACATTCTTGATGGGCATCGCCCGCGACGCTGTGGGCGCGGCGCGAAGACCGTTGATCAATCCCGTGTCGTTCAAACCGCCGCTCTTGCCCACGCGCGCCGGCAGCGTTTGGTGCTTGATCGCCATCGCAGCAACCGCTGCCTGCAATCCACCCGTGCCCGCGGCACAATCGCCCACCGCCGAAGGCAGCGTGACCAACTCGATCTTCTCGAGCGCGGCTCCAAAGACCTCGCTCAGCGCGCCCGCTTCGGGCCCGTCCATGCACGGCGCACCGCACGCCTGAGGCACGATCACGTCAATCTGCTCAGGCTTCACGCTCGCATCCGCCAGTGCCGCCTTGATCGCCCGCACCAATCCCGTGTTGACCGCCTTGGCCTGCGTGGTCGCAACGCCCGGCGTGGTCTGCCCCAAACTGTGCCCCGCACCAAATCCCGCGACCTCGGCGTACGCCTGCACGCCCCGGCGCTTTGCGGATTCCAGTTCTTCCAGCACCAGCAGCCCGCCCCCTTCGCCCGGCACGCTGCCCTTGGCATTGGTGACATAGGGCGTCACGGCATCCAGCGGATCAAACGAAGCCGGAATGTTGCCAAATCGCCCCGCGAGGCTCATCCGCAGCACGCCCATGAGGCTCAACTTGCTCTCCGCGCTGCCCGAGATCGCGACATCCGCCGCGTTGCGCTCGATCACGCGGGCGCTCTCGCCCAAGCACAAGAGGCCACTGGCTTCGGCACAGGTGATGGTGTTGCTGGGCCCTTCGCAACCATGAATGATGGTCACGTGGCAGGCCAGCATGTTGGGCAGGTACTTGAGCATCCACAGCGGCTGGAGGTTGTCCATGCCGCCGCCGCGAGGTTGGCCGTCTGTACCGATGGTCCCCCACTTCTCGTAGCTGAAGCCGCCGCGCTTGGCGTTGTCTGGGTTGTTGTCCAGGGACGTGACCAGCGCGCTCGTGAGTTCGTGGGTCTCTGCTGAGATGAGCCCCGCCCCGATCTGGCAGCCCATGCGATCGCTGGCGAAGGTCGGAGCCGTACCGCCCGCGACGGCATCCGAGCCCCGCGTCAGCACCTTCGCGTCGCCAAACGCCTCGTGGGCAAGGGCCACGGCGATTTCCGTATCGCGGGCCATCACCTTCACCGCCTTGCGGTAGTGCTTGGGCACGAAGTCCTTGGCGGAAAAATCCTTGATTTCACACGCAACCTGGCAGGGATAGCCCGACAGGTCTACGCGCGTGGGCTTGGCGATGGACGTCTTCCCCAAAGCCCCGGGTGAAGCACCGCCCAGCCCCTCCCAAAGCGCGGCAACGCCAACCCCGAATCCGGAGACGGCACTCACACCCGAAATGACAACCCTGCGCTTCATGCCAGCGGGGAGTTTACGCTGGGGAGGGGTGTCGAAAGCGAGGGAAGAGCGACGGATTGGGTCGCTTCACGAGATGCCCGCGCGCCCATGGTCGATCATCCCAACAATGTGCGAGTGGGCAAGGCACCCAGGGGTCCATCCATGGCAAAGCGCATCGGGGCAAGCAGGCGAGCGAGTGGCATCGGGTGGCTGGTGGTGGCCACGTGTGCAGTCGCCGGGATGACGCAGTTCAACTACGCCGGGCCGCCGCCTGAACTTGATCGCCTCAAGGCCGACTTCATGCCGCCCGCGCCCCCCAAGCCATCAGGCCCCGCGGCGATTCCCAAGTCCCGCGCGGGCGACGGCCTGCGCTGGGTGCTGGAGGCGATGAACTCGGGAGACGTTTCGGAGGCTCCTGAGAAGTGCGACGAGTCTTTCCTTGAGTTCATCTCGCAGAAGGAACTGGGCGAGACCCTCGCGGAGATTCGCGAGAAGGCGTTTGAAGGCCAGGACGCGTTCGCCGTGCGCATCATGGAGGGCGAGCGCGACGACAACCTCAGCGCGACGATCACCAACAAGGCCGGCTCGCGATATCTCGATGCGTTCGTCGCCGTCGACGACAAGACCGGCAAGATCACGAGCCTGCGATTCAACGCGTCCAGCGGGCCCGGCAACGGCGGCGGCGCAGGCGCGGGCGGAGGAGCCAACGACGGCGGCGCCCCCTCCAAGGGCGACTGGGACGCCTTCGGCGACAACCTGCAGGAACTGGGCGGGGATGTCACGTTCGCGGCGTACGAACTGGTGCAGAAAGACAAAGCCGACCTCCGCAGCGAATGGATCATGATGCCGCTGGCGTCCAAGGACGAAGACACCGCGATGGCGATCAACGCCGCGGGATCGCTGTATGTCCTGGGCGCATTGGTCGAGGACATCGCCGCGGGCACGATCACCTGGGACGAGCAACTGACGATCCACGACGATCTCAAGAGCCTGCCCAGCGGACGGATGCAGCTTGAAGAAGTCGGCGCGACGTTTCCCGTCTCGCGCTACGCGCAGTTGATGATGACGATCACGGACAACACCGCGACCGATCACCTCATGGCACGCCTCGGGCGCGAACGAATCGAGCGATACGCGAACCAGCACAGCGACTTGGTCAATCTCAACACGCCCTTTCTGACCACCGCCGAGTTCTTCAAGTTGAAGCTCTCCGCCGACGACCTGTTGCGCGAGCAATTCGCCAAGGGCGACAACGACGCCCAGCGGACGATGCTGGGCATCACGGGCGAGGTCGCGGGGCTGCCCCTCAATATGGACGGCCTGCGCGAATGGGGCGATCCCACGTTCATCCAGCACATCGGCTGGTTCGCCACCGCCCGCCAATGCTGCAAGTTGATGGCCGAACTCCGCCGAGCGGAACTCCAACCCGGCATGGAACCACTGGGCGAGGCTCTTCGGGGCAATCCGGGGCTGGGACTGCCGGTCGACACCTGGCCAACGGTGATCTTCAAGGGAGGTCAGGAGCCAGGCGTGCAGTCGGGTGTCTGGATGCTGGAGCGCAAGGACGGGCGGTGGTTTGTGATGACGGTGCTTTGGAACAACCGCAAGGTGGGCCTCAGTAACGAGAAGTTCATGCAGGTGGTGTACAAAGGAATCGATATCCTTGAGCGGGAAGGGGTTACGGCGGTTCAAGAGGCAGAGCCGGAGGACGACGGGAAGTGAGTCACGGTCCAAGTAGGCCGTACCAAGCCCCTCTCGCATACCGTCCAAATCCCAAAAATGCTCAATCTGGACAGAAAAATAAGGATTACGCGGCCGAGTGCGGTTCCTTTTACGCTATTTTGTACGGGAAGCCTGTTTCATCGGAGACCAAGCCATGCTCCAGCGCAGCATTGTCCGTATCGCTCTTCTTGCCATCACCGGCGCCGCCGCTCCCGCGATGGCCCAGCCCTTCGCCATCAATTGGTACACGATTGACGGCGGTGGCGGCACCTCGACGGGTGGCACCTTTAGCCTCTCAGGCACGATCGGCCAGGCCGATGCGGGCGGGCCCATGACGGGCGGCACCTTCAGCCTGACGGGCGGGTTCTGGGTGGGCGGCTCGACGGGCGCGACCTGCAACGACATCGACGTGAACAACGACGGCTCGTCGTTTGACCCGCAAGACATCGACGCTTTCCTAAGCGTCTTCAGCGAAGGCCCTTGCATTCCTGATACCCAGGTTTGCGACGACATCGACTTCAACAACGACGGCTCGCTCTTTGACCCCTGCGACATCGACAGCTTCCTGGTGGTCTTCAGCGAAGGCCCCTGCACGCTGTGCGGCGTCTGAGATCTGTTGACAGAATCGTGTGTGACCACCACACACGATCGCAAACCCCTCTTCCAAGGCAGCCGGCGTTGACGCGCCGGCTGTCTTGTTTTTTTTTCGTGAATCGCGCCGGAATGCTGTCTGATTTCCCGCGAGGTACTCGCTTTTCCCACAACCGCATCCGGAAATTTCCTGATCTTGGCGATTTGGATATTTCCAAATGACGGAATTGTGGTAGCTTGTAGTGTGGGCAATCGCCCCGAGGGGACTCGTGAGAAGGAGTTTGAAAATGAAGAACGTTCGATCACTCGCATCGTGTCGAGGGACGCGGAGCATCAGCCTGCACAGGCTGACGGCTCTGCTGCTCATCGCAGGCTTTGGCGCATCCATCGCCCAAGCCCAGAACCAAGTTGGAGCACCGCAGCAGGACGCCCGCATCGTCGGCGATGCTGCCACGATGAACCTCGACGGCGTCACCGCCGGCGACATCGTGATGCTCGACCTGCCCGCGGGGATTCCCGAGGGCTGGCAGATCACCATCCCCAGCTCCGCGTGGAAGGAAACCAATATCACGCTCTCCAAGCAGAGCGTGCGGTCCGAGAACTTCCGCCTCCAGCACCAACTGGCCGACGGCACGATTGTCGACATGCCCGCCCCGGCCGTGCGCACGTATGTCGGGTCGATCACCGGCGGTGAAAACACCGCGGCACGCGGCTCGCTCCTCAGCACGGGCCTGGTCGCCAGCATCTGGAACGCCGACGGCGAACGCCTGGTGATCCAGCCCTTGTCTGACTTCATCCCCAACGCGGCCCCCGGCATGCACGTGGTCTATCGCGGCGAGGACACCTCGTGCGTCGGATCGTGCGGCAACGGACCCGCGCAGGGCGAACAAGTGCCCGTCGATCCGTTCGGCGAGCGCGGCAGCTGCGGCGGCAGCGTCTGCATCGCGGAACTGGGATTGGATATCGATAGTGCGTATGTCGCCAGCGCCAACGGCGGCGGCGGCAGCACGACGGTGGCCCAGGACCGGGCCGAGGCAGTCCTGAACGTGATGAACCACCAGTACACCTCCGAACTCAACATCGCGCACCGGATCAGCTCCGTGCTGATTCGCTCCGCGGGCTCGGACATCTACAACACCAGCGATATCGGTGTGTTGCTCACGACGCTCCGCAACGATTGGAACGCCAATCGCCCGGGCACTACCCGTGACATGGCCCACCTCTTCACTGGCCAACCCACGGGCGGCACCATCGGCCTGGCGTACGTCGGCGTGGTCTGCCAGAGCCAGAGCACCGGCTTCGCCTACGGCGTGTCGCAGACCAGCTGGTCGAGCACGTTCGGCTGCCAGACCGACCTGGTTGCCCACGAACTGGGCCACAACTGGAACGCCAACCATTGCACCTGCCCCAGCAGCACGATGAATCCGTTCATCACCTGCGTCAACACCTTCACCAACAGCACCACACCCAACTCCATCACGGACATCGACGCCTTCCGTGACGGTCGCACGTGCCTGACGAGCGGCGGCACCGTCCCCATCAACAACAACTGCGGCTCTCCGACGTTCATCACCACCAACGTCTTCACCGGAAGCAGCACCGGCGCCACCACCGACGGCGGCCTCTCGGGCTGCGGCGTGGGCAGCGGCGGCGCGGGCGCTGGCGAGAACGACGTCTGGTTCACCTTCCAGGCGGTCCAGACCGGCACCCTGATCATCGACACCTGCGGTAGCGCGTTTGACACGGTGCTGAGCGTCCACACCAACGATGCCTGCCCGGGCGGCCCCGGCAACGTCATCGTCTGCGACGACGACGGCGGCGGCTGCCCTGGTGTGTCTTTCCGCAGCCGCGTCAGCTTCGCCGCCACCGCCGGCACGACCTACAAGATCCGCCTCGCTGGCTGGGCCAGCGCGACGGGCAACTACCAGCTCAACTTCAGCGGCCCCGCCGCGGCGGTCCTGAGCGAGAACACCTGCGCTTCGGCTCCCAACGTGGGCAACGGCTCCTATGTCGGCTCGTTCTTCAACGCCAGCAACGACGCCGCCGGCACCTGTGGCAGCAGCGCCACCGCCCGCGACGTCTGGTATCGCTACGTCAACACCTCGCCCTGCAACGTCGATCTGTCCGTCAACACCTGCAACACCAACGATTGGCAGGGCGGCGACGGCAACGGCAACGACACCGTGCTCGAACTGTGGTCCGCGTGCGGCGGCTCCGTAATCGCCTGCAACGACGATGCTTCGATCCCTGGATGCACGCAGATCAGCTTTAACCGTGACTCGCTGGTGGGCACCAGCCTTGCACCGGGCGCGGCGGTGCTGATCCGCGTGGCTCCATTCGGCAACGGCTACTTCAACGGCGGCCTCTTCAACCTCAACATCGGTTCGACCCCGACCCTCTGCCCGCCCGTCAACGACACCTGCGCCAACGCGACCCGCATCCTGCAGGACGGCACCTACAACGCCAACACCACGCTCGCGGACCAGGAAGGCTCGTCTACTTGCGAATTCAATCCCGCCGGCGACGTCTACTGGCTCTTCACCAGCCCCACCAGCGGCACCGCCATCATCAACACCTGCGGCAGCGACTTTGACACCGTGCTGAGCATCCACTCCGGCTGCCCCGCGACCACGGCCAATCAGATCACCTGCAACGACCAGTCCTTCTCCTGCCCCAACGTCAACAACAGCTTCCTCTCGTTCTCCGCCACCCAGGGTCAGACCTACATCGTCCGCGTGGTCGGCTGGAACGGCCTGCGCGGCAACGTCGTGCTCAACGTCGACGCCCCCAACCGGGCCACGGCGGACGCATGCGGCGCCGGCGCGACGCCGCTCGTCGAAGACGTTGAAACCATCGGCTCCCTCTACGACAACACGCCCAGCAGCCAGAGCGACACCTGCGGCGGCAACAGCGCGCAACGCGACGCGTGGTACCGCTTCATCAGCCCCGAGTCGGGCACGCTGACCGTCACCACCTGCGGCTCGCGTAACTTCCTGAGCAACGGTGTCGCGGGTGTTGACACCGTGATCAGCCTCTTCGACGCGTGCGCAGCGGGCCAGATCGCCTGCAACGACCAGGCCGGCGGTCCCTGCGGCACGAGCAGCTTCTTCGATTCCACCACTTCCATCGCCTACGCGGGCAATGTTCCGGTCTTCATCCGCGTGACTAACTACGGCTTTGGCAACACCGCCGATTGGTACGGCAACGGCATGTTCCGCATTCGCGCCAGCGTGGGCGTCTCCTGCAACGACATCGACGTCAACAACGACGGCGCCTCCTTCGATCCTACAGACATCGACGCATTCTTGAGCGTCTTCAGCGAAGGTCCGTGCATCCCGGTCACCGCGACCTGCGATGACATCGACTTCAACAACGACGGCGCACTCTTCGATCCGTGCGATATCGACAGCTTCCTGCTGGTCTTCAGCGAAGGTCCCTGCACGCTCTGCGGCTTCTAAGCCCCAGTCGCCCTACACACAACTTCACAAGATCTCGTAGTTACCCGGCACGCCCCGTCATCCACGGGGCGTGCCGCTTTTTGTGGGTTGGCTTTTTGCTGGTTATGGGAAGTCTTTGGGGATCTTCTCGCGCCGCCCGGGCGAATGATCCCCTGCCTTCGCGCGTTCTGTGCCGAAGGAAGGTCATTCACGCTCGCAGAGGAGAGGATTCATGCCCCGCCATTCCGCTCGCACGCCCGCCATGTCCGCCGTCGCCCTCGGTGTCGGCCTTAGTTCGTTGATCCCAGCCTGTGCGCCGCGCAGCACGCCCCAGCAACCGCCCCAGTCGCTGCAGCCAGCGGGGCTTGCAGAATTGGCGGGGCGGGCCGAAGCGGCCGCGCCGGGCGAGGTGCTGCGACTGCACAACCCAGGCGACGTTGCGTGGGCCACGGCGAACGCCGAGATCATCGACACACGCCTGATTCCCAACATGCCCGAGGTGTTTGACGTGCCCTTGGACAAGGTCCGCCGGGTGCGAGAAGTGCTGCCGCCCCATCCGCAAGCCCCCCAGCCCGCGGGTGCCCTTCAGGAGCCACTCCGCGGCCCCATCGGCGGCATGCTCGACGAATCCCGCACGAATCCAGAGATGCTGTTCGTCGGCCCGACCCAGACCGGCTGGAACCCGCCCGACCCGACGCTGGCGGTGGGCCCAAACCACATCGTCGCGACGGTCAATCAGGCGATCGGCTTCTACAACAAGACCACCGGCCAGCAGACCTTCTTCACCGACCTGGGCAGCCCGGGCAATCCGGGCTTCTTTGAAGCAGAAGGCGCGCTCAACTTTGTCTTTGACCCCAAGTGCTTCTACGACCACTACGCCGGGCGATTCGTTGTGATGGCTCCCGAGGTGTACACAGATTTGCAGCAAGCGTGGATCTGCATCGCCGTCTCCGACGACAGCGATCCCAACGGCGTGTGGTACAAGTATCGCACCAACGCGGTCATTGAGAGTTCGCCCGGCATCACGCACTGGTGGGACTATCCGGGCTTTGGCTACGACAGCCAGGGGTACTACGTCACGAGCAACCTGTTCGGACTTTCGGCCGGGGCGGGCTGGGGCGGCGTGGGGTTCCGCGTGTTTGACAAGACGCCCATGCTCACGGGTCAGCCGGTGACGTTCTCCACACTCCGCGACGGCAACGCAGCGTCGGTGCAGATCGCGCAGCACTTTGGCAGCAACATCGCGCCGTTCTTCGTCAGCTTCGCCAGCAACACCTCGCTGCGCGTGCACGCGATCACGAATCCGATCACCGCGCCCGTGCTTACGCAGCGCACCGTGACGATCCCGACGTTCTCCAATCCCGTCGGCGCGCCCACGCCGGGCGGCACGAGCCTGGGCACGATCGACAACCGCATGTTCAACGCGGTTTGGCGCAACGGCACGCTCCACGCCACGCACCACGTGGGCGTGACGAACGCGGGCAGTTCGCGCACGCTCGCCCGCTGGTATCAGATGGGCACCGGCACCTGGCCCACGAGCGGCGTGATCACGTTGCAGCAGTCGGGCGACGTCGATCCGGGCCCGGGCGTGAGCAGCTTCTTCCCCGCGATCTACACGAACGCGGCCAACGACGTGGGCATGGTGATCGGCACGTCGGGCGCGACGCAGAACGTGTCGGTGGCCATCACCGCGCGCGACAGCGACGATCCGGCGGGCCGCATGGCTTTGCCGCAGGTGATCCGCGTGGGCGATGTGTCTGGTGGCGGGCGCTGGGGCGATTACTACGACATGGCGGTGGACCCGACCAACGACTCGACGTTCTGGGTGATCGGGCAGTACCAGCGTTCCAACGGCTGGGCCAACTGGATCGCGAGCTTCAGCGTGGGCCAGTTCGGACAGGTGCAGGCGTTCCCGGATCAAGCCGGCAGCATCATGGGTGGCCAGAGCGTGACCATCGACGTGCTCGCCAACGACTTCAGCCGCAACAGCTCGAACCTGACGATCTCCACGTTCCAGCCAACCTCGCAGCGAGGCGGCACCATCACGCGTTCGGTGGGCACTGGCCCGGGCGGACGCGATCGCCTGACGTACACCGCTCCCGCGGGCCAGCAAGGCAGCGACAGCTTCACCTACACGATCACCGATGGCACCAACAACGCCACGGCGGCGGCGACGGCGAGCACTTTCGATCCCGCTCTCTTCCGCGCGGGCGAGAGCATCATCTCAACCGGCGCCGGCCTCAACGCGGCGTACTACGACCTGACGCCCGGCATCGAACTGCTGCCCAACTACTCCACGCTCACGCCGTTCCTGAATACGAGCGTGACGACGCTCAACTTTGCGAGCACGGGCGGCGTCTTCGCCAACTCGACCCGCAGCGACAATGTCGGCGCGGTCTACACCGGCTGGTTCCTCGCCCCCGCGAGCGCGCTCTACACGTTCTTTACCAATTCTGACGACGGCTCGCGACTGTGGATCGGTAACCAACTGGTCGTCGACAACGACGGCCTGCATGGCATGGTCGAGCGCGAGGGCACCATCGGCCTGCAGCCGGGCTATCACCCCATCCGCATCGAGTTCTTCGAAGGCGGCGGCGGTGCTGGCCTGATAGTCAGCCGCCAGCAGCAGGGGCAAGCCAAGGGCGTGATCCCCGGCGCAAGCCTGGCGCGAGGCCGCGCGTGCGACTCGATCGACTTCAACAACGACGGATCTCTTTTTGATCCGATGGACGTCGACGCGTTCCTCAGCCGCTTCAGCGAAGGGCCGTGCATCCCCGCGAGCGCGACTTGCAATGACATCGACTTCAACAACGATGGATCGCAGTTTGACCCGTGCGACATCGACTCGTTCCTGCTGCGGTTTAGCGAAGGGCCGTGCACGCAGTGCGGGCTGTAAAGGCAGATCGCGGAGGGGCGGAGGAGTAAAGAGCAACGCGGAGCAGAGAAGGGTTTCAGTCCCTGCCTCTTCTCCGCGTTTCTCACTTCTCAGTCCGCGGCCTCCGCGATCATGGCCTGCTCGTCGGCGGTTTGCGGCGCTCGGTTCTTATGACTTGAGCGATGCGATGTCGATCACGAAGCGGTACTTCACATCGCTCTTGAGCATGCGCTCGTAGGCCTCGTTGATCTGCTGCATCTTGATCAGTTCGATGTCGCAGGCGATGTTGTGCTTGCCGCAGAAGTCCATCATTTCCTGCGTCTCCGCGATGCCGCCGATCAGCGAGCCAGCGAGGTTCTTGCGGGGCATGATGAGGCTGAACGCGTGCACCGGCTGGGGGTTTGGTGGCACGCCCACCATGCACATCGTGCCGTCGAGTTTGAGCGTCGCTAGGTACGCGTTGAGGTCATGGTCCGCGCTCACGGTGTCGAGGATGAAGTCGAAGCTGCCCGCGTGCTGCTTCATCTGGTTCTCGTCCTTGGAGATGATGACTTCGTCGGCGCCCAGCCGCTTCGCGTCCGCCGCCTTGCCGGGCGAGGTCGTGAACAGCACCGTGTGCGCGCCCATCGCGTGGGCGAACTTGACGCCCATGTGGCCCAGCCCGCCCAGGCCCACGATGCCCACCTTTTGACCCTTGCCGACCTTCCAGTGACGCAGGGGCGAATATGTCGTTACCCCAGCGCACAGCAGCGGCGCGGCCTTCGCGGGGTCAAGGTTCGCGGGCACCTTGAGCGTGAACGACTCATCGCACACCACGCTCGTCGAGTATCCGCCAAACGTCATGCCGCCCGAGTGCTTGTCGGGCCCGTTGTACGAGAAGACGCAGCCGGCGCAGAACTGCTCCAACCCCTGCTTGCAATTCGCACAGCTCCGGCACGAATCCACCATGCAGCCGACCGCCGCGAGATCGCCGACTTTGAACTTGGTCACTTTGCTTCCGACCTTCACGACGCGCCCGAGGATCTCATGCCCAGGCACGACCGGATACTGCGTCATGCCCCACTCGTTGCGAGCAAAGTGCAGGTCGCTGTGGCAGACGCCGCAGTAGAGGATGTCAATCACAACATCCGTGGCCGTAGGCTCCCGGCGTTGGATCGACATCGGGCCAAGGGGGGAGGTTGCGGACTGAGCGGCGAAGGCGTTGGCGGTGGGCATGGGAACTCCTGAGATCAAGGTATGCAATTGGCTCGTAGAAGGGACCGGCCGTCAGGTCGATGGGGAATCAACCGCGGCGTGTGATCGAAGCCCGAAAGCCACGGACCCGAGGACGGGTCCGTGCCACACCGACGCATCTATAATGCCGCCTATGGCCATCCGCGACGACGAAATCGTGACGATCTCCACCCCGCCGCTCAATCGGCTGGAGTCCATCTACATCCCCGAAGTGGTCAAGGGCTTTGGCACCACGCTGCGCCACTTTTTCACGAGCTTTGGACAGGGACGCACGACGCGGGCGATGCAGTATCCCGAGGAGCGGCGTGAGGACTTGCCCGTCGAGAAGGGCGGCCTGTTCGCGGGCAACTTCCGGGGCGTGCACCGCCTCAACCGCGACGAGCAGGGACGGGTCAAGTGCGTCGCGTGCATGATGTGCCCGACGATCTGTCCGGCCCGATGCATCCACATCACCGCCGGCGAAAGCCCCTGGGACGACCGCGAGAAGTACCCCGTCAAGTTCGAGATCGACGAGCTGCGCTGCATCTACTGCGGCATGTGCGAAGAGGCGTGCCCGGTGGACGCGATCGAACTGACGCCCGAGTACGACGTGGTGGGCATGAGCCGGGCGGAGATGGTGTTTGACAAGCAGAAGCTGCTGAGCGTGTACGACCAGACGATTGCGAAGAAGCCGATGTGACGAAGGTCTGTTGAAGCCGGAAAGTCGCCTACCAGAGCCATTCTGGTCTCATAACCACAACCAATGGACTCGATTGGTTTGTTTGCGTCCTTGCGAGACTGCGCAATTCAGGTACACTGAAGGGTCGCAGATGCACTTCTTCCTGCGGCAGGAGGAGTTGCGATGCGAATTGACTTTGATATCGTCCGCGCCAGCGCGATCGGGGCGGCCGTTTCTTTCGGGACCGTGCACACGTCGGCGCAGCCGGTCTTGATCAGTGCTTCGCAGACCATCAGCCCGGGGCAGGCGACGATCACGCCCACAGCGGGCGGGGCAGCGGTGCCCTTGGCGACAGCGGACATCACGGTGAGCGGCGGGAGCACCGTGCTCACGATCAACGGGGCCCACAGCATTGCGAGCCTTGTTGTGCAGAGCAGCGCCCGCGTGTCGCACACGGCGGGGTTCACGTATGACGCGGATCCGGGTCCTGGCGTGCACATGGTGGGCGGATTTGCTCTCACGACGACCGGGAATGTGACGATTGCGGGCGGGAGCTCAATTGATGCGAGCGCACGCGGCTTTGCGAGCGGGCAGGGTCCCGGCGCAGGTGGTGATACTTCCACTACATTCTGCAATGGCAGAGGCGGCGCGGCTGGATACGGCGGCAGTGGCGGCGTAGGCAGCGGCGCCGACAATCCCTTTGGCGGAGGCACGTATGGC
Organism: Phycisphaerales bacterium; assembly: GCA_022843045.1. GTDB lineage: Bacteria > Planctomycetota > Phycisphaerae > Phycisphaerales > UBA1924 > BJHL01. The sequence continues at coordinate 64,159 of JALHOJ010000012.1, read as the reverse complement.
AGTTTCGCACAGCCGACCGACTTGGGTAGTGGCGGCGGCAGCAATGGCAATGGACCGGGCGCGAATGGCGGCGGCACGATTCGACTCATCGTTGGTGGCACGTTCACGAACGATGGCGAAATCGCAGCTAACGGTGGTACATCGGGCGTTGCGGGTGGTTCAGGATCAGGCGGCAGCATATGGATGACCGCACCGACGATCGTTGGCGCTGGTGCCTTCCGCGCTGACGCCTTCAACAACGCCTGCGGCAACAGCGGCGCGGGTGGCGGCCGCATCGCCGTTTACGGCAACCGCACCGGCTTCACGGGCACCATCCAATGTCAAGGCGGAAGCGGAGGCGGACCGGGAACGATCTATCTCGATGGCCTGCCCAACGCGCGGCCTCAACTTATTTACAGCGGCCAGGGGACGACGGCGCTGTCAGAGCCGCTCGTTGTGGCAGACGGGAACGTTGATGTTGAGCTGCGCAACAGCGCGAAGTTGAGCCACCCCCGAGGCAACGCAAGCGGGCTTCTCATCGACATCGCCGGCAACCTCAGCATCGAAGCGGGCAGCGGAATTGACGTGTCGGCGCGAGGCTTTGCGGGTTCGCAAGGGCCTGGCGCGGGTGGGAACACGACGGACACGTTCTGCACGGGGAGAGGTGGCGCGGCGGGGTACGGCGGGAGCGGCGGCGCGGGCGCTGGCGCGGGCACGCCGTTTGGTGGCGGCACGTATGGCTCTTATGCAAGTCCAACCGACCTAGGCAGCGGCGGCGGGAGCAATGGCAACGAGCCCGGCGCGAACGGCGGCGGCGCAGCACGCATCATTGTCGGCGGGACACTGACCAACAACGGCGAGATCATCGCCAACGGCGGGACGTCGAGCGTGGCAGCAGGTTCCGGCTCAGGCGGGAGCGTGTGGATCACGACACCGACACTCAACGGTGCCGGTGCCGTCCGCGCGAATGGCTTCAATAACGCGTGCGGCGGGCCAATTGGCGCCGGCGGCGGGCGCATCGCTGTGTATGCGAATCGCACGGGATTCAGCGGCACCATCGAATGTCTTGGCTCAAGCGGCGGCGGGCCAGGATCGGTGTACCTTGAGGGTCAGCCCAGCACACGTCCTCAACTCATCTACAGCGGACAGGGCACGACAGCGTTGTCTCAGCCGCTCATCGTGTCGCAAGCGAACGTGGATCTGGTGCTTCGCAACAGCGTGCGATTGAGTCACCCCCCGAGCAGCATAAGTGGACTGCTTATTGACGTCGCCGGTAATGTGATCATTGAGGCGGGAAGCGCGATCGACGTTTCATCGTGTGGCTATGGAAGCGGACAAGGACTTGGCGCGGGCGGCAGTACGCCAGACGTGTTCTGCCTCGGGCGCGGCGGCGCAGGTGGGTATGGCGGCAACGGCGCAGCGGGCGCAGGCGGAGGCACTCCCTTCGGCGGCGGAACGTACGGCAGTGCGACGCAACCCACCGATCTGGGCAGTGGTGGCGGCAGCAACGGAAACGGTCCCGGATCAAACGGCGGCGGAGCGGCACGAATCATCGTCGGTGGAACACTCACCAATGACGGCGAGATTATCTCCAACGGCGGCACTTCGAGCGTCGCGGCTGGTTCCGGCTCGGGCGGCAGCGTGTGGATCACGGTACCGACGATCAATGGCGCGGGTGCGATTCGCGCCAATGGATTCAACAACGCGTGCGGCGGTAACCACGGTGGCGGCGGCGGGCGCATCGCCGTTTACTCGTGCTTCAACAACTTCACCGGCACGGTGGAATCGGCCGGGGGCGCAGGAGCACAGCCCGGCAGCATGCTGATTGACACCATCGCGGGCAACGTCGCGGCGGTGGCGAGCGCGTTCTGCACGGGTGATGTTGCGACGCTCTCTGTGCAGGCTGGCGGCGTGGGAACGATCACCTATCAGTGGCGGCGCAACGGTGTTGATGTTTCCGATGGCGTGCAGCCTAGCGGCGCGATCTACGCGGGCGCGACGACCGCCGAACTCACGATCACGGGCGTGACGCAGGCCGAGCAAGCCTCTTACGACGTGGAGGTAACCGCATCGTGCGCGAGCATCGTGAGCAACGATGTGTCGGTCGACGTGGTCGGCGCTTCGCCCTTCCCGTGCGACAATCTCGACTTCAACAACGACTGTTCCGCGTTTGATCCAATCGACATCGACGCGTTCCTGAGCGTGTACAGCGAAGGGCCGTGCATGCCCGCCGAGGCGAACTGCAACGACATCGACTTCAACAATGACGGCTCGCTGTTTGATCCGCTGGATATCGACAGCTACCTGAGCGTCTTCAGCGAAGGCCCGTGCCTCTAAGAACCGCGGGGCGCAAGCCCACGGCCAACGTGCTTGAGCTCTCTCGCATCGCACCACGCTCGGCCGGCGGCTTGCGCCGCTCGGTTCCTACGTGGATCACGAACTCCCACCCCGAATCCGCTCCACCCCTTCCGGAAACGGATAGCTCGGGAACACGCCCACGTTCCCCACGCGCCACATCGCAGAACTCGTGTACACATCGCCCCGGAACCCCGCGTCGAACATCGTGCCTAGAACGCTCTCGAAGCTGGGTTCCTTGTGGTCGGGGCCGACGAGGCGATTCGCCTTGGCATTCAGGAAACTCACGCTCGCGACGGGGCTGCGGTCGTGGCGGTCGCGCAGCATCTTCACCACCGTGCGGAAGCCACGCCCCAGATCGTGCAGCGTGAAGTGATCGCGGCCGCGGGGGCGCAGGATCGCAAGCACCAGCAGTTTGTCCAGATCAAACTTGAGCACGTACGGCTCCTTGTCGCCGCCCGTGAGGGTGCCGGCGGAATCAAGGAACACTTTGGCGTACTTGGTCACGGTCGCGTTGGCCCACTGACTGGTGGACACGAGGTCGCAGACCTGGCTGATCACGCCGTGGCTGTTGTCGGATTCGTTCACGCCGCAGACCACCGTGCGGTAGCGGCCATCGAGCAGATCACGCAGCAGGTCCTGGCCCCACATGATGCGAATGCGTTCCTGCATGTCCTCGGGCCGCTGCACACGGGCCTGGCCGTTGGGCAGCAGCACCACCTTCTCCGGCACAGCCTCTGCGGAGATCAGGTGGTCGGCGTCGTCGTCGTACAGGCGGACGGTGGAGTTCGAAGCGTTCGCGGCGAGTGCCATGGGATGCTCCTTGTGCTCGTAACCGGTGGACCGTAGCAGCCGAGCGGTGCTAGCCGCCGGCCGTAATCGCGAAGGCCGTGGAAGACAACAGGAGCAGCGCGGGACAGCAGATTCGTTGAATCACACGCTCCACCTCTCCGCGTTTCTCCGTGCTTTCTCCGCACCCTCCGCGATCAGCTTCTTGACGTCAATCGCACGGCCCTTCACTGAACACGCGAAGGAACGCATCGACGTCCTCCGGATCAAAGAACGAGCCGTCGTTGTTGAAGTCGATGTCGTTGCAAGTCCGATTCGCCGGGATGCAAGGTCCCTCGCTGAAAACGCTCAGGAAGGCGTCCACGTCCTGGGGATCAAACAGCGAGCCGTCGTTGTTGAAGTCGATTGCATCGCAAGGCGGCAGCACGCCAAACCCGGGCGAGAGGGCGAAGAAGATGCCGCCCACCGGCTCAACCAGCACCCGCGCGGACGTGCCAAACTGCCCGGCGGGCGGCGTGAAGATGTGCGCACCGTCGTTGGGCGTGCTCTCGATGATTGTGGTCCAGGTTTGCCCATTATCGCGCGAGAAGCGGATTCGTACGTTCGCAAAGCCAAACGGTGCCGCGTTCGTCGCCGCGACGTTCCACGCGACGTTCACCGGCTGATTGCGGAACACGGCGTTGGACGCGGGCGACGTGATCGCAAAGGGCTGCGTGCCTCGGACCAGCACATCCACCACCGGCGCGAGCGTCCAGCCGCCCTGATTGTCTCGCACGACGAACCGGAATCGACGCGTCGTGTCCGTCACCGTCGGCAACCGCTCGCCCCGGATCGGCACGCCCGACAACAGCGAATCGAATCGCGGGAAAGTGCGAGACGATTCGGATCCCGGGAACCAGCTGCGGAAGAGCGGACTCTCGCCATTGTCTGGATCATCCAGGGGCTTGGGCGGACCGGCGTTGAACTGCTCCCAGTTGAAGGCGACGTTGGGGCTGTCGTCGGTGACGGTCGCGCTGAGGCGGAAGGGCGTCGCGGGCGGAATCGCCTGGCCCGACGGCGTGATCGTGTCGATGATCGGCTGCTCGTTGCTCGTCGCGAGCGGCACGTGGCACTGGCTCGCGGTGTTGTTGAGGAAATTCCGCATCTCGTTGATGCTGCCGGCGTTGAAGTACGGATCGGCGTAGATCACGAGATTGTCGCCCGAAAGGCCGCCGCCAACGGGGCACGCGCCCGGATACGCGAGGATCGTGCTGCCGCCGCCCGGCTCCCAACTCGTGGTCTGGTTGAGGTTGCCCTGACAGCGGCCCAGCGTGCCGTTAAACGTGTGGTTCGCGCCAAACTGGTGGCCGAACTCGTGCATGACAACCAGCGCCGAGAGTGGATCGTTCTCGCCGCCCCGCGGAATGCCCGAGATGCCCCGCGCCTTGCTGTTGACGTTGCAGATGCTGCGAAGATTCGCAACCCCGCCCCGCACGCGCGTAAGCAGGTGCCCCGCGTCGTAGTTCGCGGTGCCGATGATGGTGTCCAAAGCTGTCTGGTTCGCCGCGAGATACGGCCCCGAGCAATCCGCCGCAGGGTTGGAGGTGCAGCTTGGATCTGCGTTGGGATACGGATCGGTGTTGGGATCAAAGAACGCCAGGAGCATGTTGTTCGCCACCAGCACGAAGCGCACGCCGATGTCGGCCTCGAAGGTGACGTTGGTGCGGTTGGTCACGGTCACGATCGCGGCCATCGCGTCGGCGGCGTTGGGCGCGTTGCCCAGGATGTCGCTCTGATACGCGCCGTACTCGCCCGTGCAGGCCATTGCAGTGCGATACAGGCGAATGCTGATGCCGCCGCGCTCGCCGAAGCTTTCGGGGACGGGTTGTTGATCTGGAACGACAGCGCCCGCGCCGTGCTCGGGCCCCACATGGCAGAACCACGTCTCGGCCCGCGGCTCGTAGTCACGCAGGTAGTACACGCCCACATACTCGCGCTCGCCCGCGCTGTATGGATCGATGAACATCGCGCCGTTGCTGGTCCGCAGCATCGCGCGGAAACCAAACTGACTCACATCAAACCGCCCCACCGCCGCGGGATCGTTAATACCCATCACGCGATAGGTCTTGACATCAGGAAGCTGCGCCGCCAGCCCCGGCTCCATGATGGGCGACTCGACAACGTGAAAGTGCTGGAACGATCCGTCGGGCATCGGCAGCGCGATCACCGGCTGCTGCTCGACGCGCGGGGCATCCACCTCCAGCGGCGCGCCGTCGAGCTCGGCGTTCAATGCCGCCCAATCAATCCGCGCCAGCGAAGCCTTGCCGCCCGCCACATCAGGCCGCACGAACTCTCGCATGGCTTCAAGATCCGCAGGCACGCTTGGCAGGACCGAGAACGGCGCAACAGGCTCGGGAATGGCCTGCTGGGCCAGCACGGGAAGCGCGAAAAGCAGCGACGACAGGGCGATCATCCGCATGGCTTCAGGATACCAGATACGTCAAGACCCGAGCGGCACTGGCCGCCAGGGAACGGCCTGATCGCGGAGGATGCGGAGAACACCTCGAACTGGAATCAAATCACAAGGTCCCTTCTCCGCGTTTCTCTCGGCTCTCTTCCGCTCCCTCCCCGATCCGCCTTGTGCTGCAACATCGCTCACAGCCCACAGGGCGTGCACGGGCCCTCGCTGAAAACGAGCAGGAAGGAATCGATGTCGCAGGGGTCAAACACCGACCCGTCGTTGTTGAAGTCCACGTCGTTGCACTGTGCCCCGGGGGGAATGCAGGGGCCTTCACTGAACACCTGCAGGAACGCATCCACATCGGTTGGATCAAACAACGAGCCGTCGTTGTTGAAGTCGACGCTGTCACAGTTGCCCGCGAAGGGCGCGACGGTCACATTGGTGCGAGGCATGAGCACGATGGGACGACGTCCTGGGATCTCGATGGCGATCCGGAGAATGTCGGTGCCCGCGCTGGTGGGCGTGAGTGGAACGGCGATGTAGCCCGTATCGAAGTAGACCGGCTCTCCAACCACCACAGACGCACCGTCGTCGTCGATTCGATTGATTCTCGCCACAGTGCCGCTCGGAATCGGAGCCAGAAGCCCTCGATGGTCCCTGAGCCAGATATTGAGTAACCCCTCCGAGCCACCGGGAAAAAGCGTTGTCGAGACACTGGCCACAGACCGAATCGCATCGGGCACGCCCTCCAACGCCGCGCGGCTCGCGTCAAACTGCTGCTGCAACACCGCCACCGGATCCGGCCCGTTCGCGGGCGTGCCCGTCACGTTGAAGTTCTGGAAGTACGTCCCCTCCGCGCACCCATTGGGCGCGAGGAAGGTGCCGGTGCTGCCGTAGGGCTGCCCCTCTGGCGGGCCGACGTTCTCCAGCACCGTCCACGCCAGCGGCGAACCTTGCGAGCGGAGCACCAGATCGCCGTCGCCGTCGCCATCCAAGTCCGCGATCCGCACCGTGCGGAAATTCGGGATCAGTTGCGACGGAAAGCGATACGTCGCAAAGCCAGCAGCGGTCAGCCCGCCCGCCCCACCCAGCAGAATCGCAACGCGATCGCCCCCCACGACCGCGACATCTGGGAACGCGTCGCCGTTGAGATCGCCCACGCCAACTCCAACCGCGCTGGTCAGCGAGAGCGGCTGGTCCGTACCCGCCTGGAACACGCCCGCGTTGTTGCGGTGCATCTGCACGCGGGGCGGCGTGGAGTGCAGCGTGAGCAGATCGGTGTCGCCGTCGTTGTCAAAGTCGCCCGCCTGCAAGAGCGACGCAAGCGTGCCCACCGCCAGGTTCTCCGAGGGCAGGAACGCGAAGTCGGTCGCGAAGCGTCGTTGCAGTCGGACCACATTGCTGCCTGGCACGAGCAACGCCGTGTCCTGCCGGCCATCCTGATCGATATCGAGCACCACGGGCGAGATCGACCCCGGGGGCAGTGGCACCGACGCGACGCTCGTAAAGACCGGATTGGCCCCCACCGGAAAGTCGTTGCGGAAGAGCTGAAAGCGAGGGGCCGTCTGCTGGAACGCGATCACATCCAGGTCCGCGTCGCTGTCGAGATTCGTGAGCAACACCGTCGGTGCATCGGCGAGTTGTGAAGCGGGTGTCGCGACGACAAACGTCCCGGCTTGGTTGTCAAACCCGCCCAGGAAGGGCGCTGTGCTTGCGAGGTTCATCACGATGTCGTTGCCGCCGCCAAACATCGGACCAACGGCAAACCCGGTGGGCGTACCCGTAGTCGCCAGCGTTTGAGCCAGCGCGAAGCCGATCTGCGTGCCTCGGAAGGGGAGCGGAACATCGCCCTGATCGGTGATGTTGCGGAAGAGGCGCATCCCACCCGGCCCGCTCTGAGGCGTGATGATGTCGGGCAGATCGCTCCCGACGAGTTGGACCGGCAGCACATCGCGGGCCTGATTCGTGCCATAAATCGGCATGCAGGCGTCTTCGTCGCCGCTCCGCGCGATGGTGTAGAACGCGATGAAGCTGCTGTACGTGAAGGGCGGAGGCGGATCGCCGCAGCTGGTCGGCGCGTCGCCCGTGCACGAGCATCGACCATCGCCCCCCGCAAGCCGCGCGGCTTGCATTCCAGCGATAAGTCGCGAGGGCAAGTCGCCCGCGTTGACGGCGCGAATCGCGTCCACCGCCGCCTGCACCACGCCCGGCCCCGTCAGAACGTTGCCCTGCACCGCATACGCCAGCGTGCTGCTCACGCCGCCAATCGTGTACTCAACCGTGCCCGTCTGCCCGCCCGCCCACGCGCCGTTGGACGACCCCGAGAACGTCATCGCCTGACCCAACGTGTTCACGAGCCCATACTGGCGCGTCTGGTGCCCGCCGTCGATGCTCGCAAGCCCGGCGAGAATGTCGTTGGGATTCGCGAGCGCGAGCAGGCCATCACGCATGTACGTGCGGTTGATGTTGGTGTTGTCGCCAAACGACTGTCCCACGCCCGCGCCGCGCTCAACCACGATCGCGGGCGTGCGGCTGCGCAGATCGAGGTTGTTCAGGCACGTCGCCGAGGCGATGCCGACCTCTTTCGTGCGCGTGTCGACGATGATGATCGACCACGTTGCCTGCGCGGAACCGGCAACCAACGCAACAACCAAGCCTGCGGAAAGCGTGCGAAGCATGCTACCAAGATATCGGATCGGTCAAGGGGCCGCCAGAGGAAAGCCCGCGAATGGCCCGGGAATGTCCGTGGATTCGGGAGTGTTTACGCAGGATCCAGATCATTGATCCGATCGATCAGCTGCTTGACCATGCCGTACTTGTGCTTGGTGTGCGTAAACACAAGCCGGGGCAGGTGGGGCAGTTCGTCCTCGCCCTCGCCCCCCGGGCCCGTCACCGGGCCGCGCTGGGTCATGCCGCCGGTCTTGATGAGGACCTTGAAGTCCTGCTCGAGGCGCTGGACGTCTTCGGCCCGCAAGGGACGGTGCAGGCGGATCACGAGGTCGTCCTTGACATATCGCGAACTGTGGTAGTTGCGATAGAACCGAAGGATGTGACGAGCCGCGTCCGCGGGATCCTTCGCGAGGTAGTACAGGCTCGGGTCCTCGGGGCTGATCCACTTGCGATCCAGCAACTGCGTGCGGATCCATTGATCCCACGTCTTCCAGTAGTCGTTGCCCGCGCCTTCGACGCACACGATCGGCATCGGGCTGCTGCGTCCTGTCTGCACGAGCGTGAGAGTCTCGAAGGCTTCGTCCAGCGTGCCGAACCCGCCCGGGAAGAGCGCCACGGCCTCGGCCTGGCTCACGAACATCAGCTTGCGCGTGAAGAAGTAGCGGAAGTTGATCAACTTCTCGTCGCCCGCGATGACGTTGTTGGCGTTGGTCTCAAACGGCAACCGAATCGAAACGCCAAAGCTCGCATCGCGACCGGGCCCGACGTGCCCCGCCTTCATGATCCCCAGCCCTGCGCCCGTGATGGCCATCCAGCCAGCCTCGGCCATCAACTTGCTGAACTCCACGCACGCGATGTAGTCGGGGTGGTCCTCGGGCGTGCGGGCGCTACCGAAGATCGTGATCTTGTGCGGCTCCTTGTAGCGTCCGAAGACCTTGTACGCGTAGCGCATCTCCTTGAGGCTGTTGGCCATCAACTTGAGTTCGCCCATGTCGCGACCATCGCCCGCAAGACGCAGGGCGGTCTGCATGATCTCGCGAATCTGGCGCGCGTGCGGATGGCTGGGGTTCGTGCCATACGCGGCGATGAGCGCGTCGAGCTTCTCGATGGTCGCGGGGTCATCGGTGCGCGGACCCGGGGCCTTGGCGTCAGCTTGAAGTGCGTCGAGCGGAAGTTCGGGGCGATCGGAGAGGGGCATGAGGGCCAAGGGTACGCGGGGCGAACCTCGCTCCGAGGCGCTCACTCTCCCGCGCGAATCGCGTCGATCCGCGTCACAAACTTCGCCTCCCGCCGCACCGCTTCGATCGTGAGGGGCAGGCGGATCGGCTCGCCGGTGCGCCAGGCATCGGTGAGGTCGAGGAAGTTCTGGCTGCCGAACCAGCCGTCTTGGCCGCCCACATAGGCGATGTAGTGTTCGTCGGGATGAGCAAGGTCGATGATCTGACGGGCATTCGCGCCGTAGCGGCTGTTGTGGGTTTCGGCGGTGATGGGGCCCGCGCTCTTGAAGACGGTGGCGAGGGCGCCGTCGACGGGTTCGTTGCCGAAGGTGAAGCTGCCGCCGATGAATGGGATCATGCTGAACCAGTGGGCGAGGTTGAGACGATGAGCGTCGCCCCAGACTCGCGTCTTGGGCGCGCTTTTCTGGGCTTCGGCAAGTGCGGGGGCGAGGTGGGCGTCGGCGTGGCCCAGCGCGATGTCCTCAAGCATGAGTTGGTACGTCGCGAGCGAATCGAGCAGGAACGTGGCCATCTTGGCGTCGTACATCGCGGTGTAGGTGCGTGTCGCGAGCGGACGCAGAAGGGCTTGAAGGACCAGCGCGCCGCGGGAGTCCTTTCGGTAGTGGCCGTCCCAGGCTTCGAGCTCAACCAGCAGCGGGTGCGCGACGACCCGCTCGCGGGCACGGGAGACGATCGCCCGGGCGAGTTCGTGCGCGGTCTTGGAGTACACGTCGCGCTGGATCGCACCGGCGCGGAGTTGGTCGAGCGGGCCTTCTTCGATGAGCTGCGAGATGCGGTCCTGGCGGTCGTTCCAGTTGCCATTGAGCACAACGGGCGGGTTCATCCGCACGGGGACGTTGTTGGTGGAGACGAGATAGCCGTCATCAGGGTTGAAGGCGAACGGGAGGCTGGTGCTGGGGATCGCTCGGTTCTCGGGGGCGTCCCAGCGGTGCAGCGGGTTGGTGGGATCGGCGATGGGCAGTCGCCCCGTGCGCCCCGCGGCTGGCTGAAACTCAAACGCAAGCAGTTGCCCGATGTTGCCTTGTTCGTCGGCGAAGACGAAGTTCTGGCCCGACACGGCGTAGGGCATCCACGCGGCGCGGAACTCCTCCCACGTGCTCGCGTGCGACGCGTCCTTGAACGCGCTGTACTCGTCGCTGGGTTGATGGCCTCGCCACTTCATCGCGAGGGGAGGGCCCTTCCAGTCCTTGAGCACGGGCAGATCGGTGATGACGGGGCCCAGCGGGCTCTCGCGGATGCGGCGGGTGGCGCCGGCCCAGAAGCGGCGCTCGATCTGAATGGTGCGGGTGGTGAACGCGTCTTTGGGCAGACTGGAGACGTCAAAGAGCGACGTGCTGATCCCCTGCATGTTGGTGCCGCCCCAGGCGATGTGCGGGTTGCGGCCCAGGACGACGAAGGGGATGCCTGGGATGGTGAGCCCGGTGACGTGGTGGCTGGGGCTGCGATAGCCGAGGGCGCACCAGAGGGCGGGGAGCGTGAAGCCCACGTGCGGGTCATTGGCGAGGATGGGCTTGCCGGTGCGTGTCCGCGAGCCGGCGACGACGAAGGAGTTGCTGCCGGTCTTGCCCACGCTCTGCACAAGGTCGAGCGTGGCTTCCAGCGGCTGCTCCGGACTGCGTGGCCCAAAGCTTGGGCTCGCGGCGTCTTGGAACTTGGCGAGGCGGGCGCGCACGGCGTCCCAGTGCGGGTTACTCGCCATGCGCAGATGCGAAGCCATCGCGCCCCAGTTGATGTCAGTACCTGCAAGGCGGCCTATGGCGATGATGTCGCGCAGCGTCCAGGCCTCGTCCTCAAGGCCCAGCACGCGGGCCTCGTGTGGGCGCTTGGCGGCGCGGGCGCGATAGTCGTTGAGCCCCTGCACATACCGCTCAAGCCACGCTCGCGTGTCCGGACGCATCGCCGCTTCGATCTCAGCAGCGGCTTTCGGATAATCAATGAGCCGCAGCGCATGGCTGATGTCCACGACGATCGGAATCGGCCCGGCGACTTCAGCAAGTCGGCCCTGGCTGATCAGCCGCAGGACTTCCATCTGGCCTAGTCGGAGGTGGGCGTGCACGAGGCCGATGGCGTAGGGCACGTCGCGGTCGTCGGCGGCGTCGATGAACGGAACTTGATGCTCGCTCCAGTAGATGGTGAGCGGGGCGTGGTTGGCGAGGGGCTGCGACTCGCTCGAGGCAGCGGCTTTGGTTTGCGTTGCGACATTGGTGGGGAACGTCTCGACCCGCTGGCGCGTGGTGAAGGTGTCGGGCTTTGCGGGGCGGAAGACACAGCCAACAGTGAGCAGACCAAGCCCGGCGAGCACGACAAGACCTGCGGCAGAACGCATAAGCACCTTGCGAAGAAGCGAACGGGGGCGGGGGCGGGGAGTACGGCGGGGAGCGATCACGCCACAGTGTTCGCTGGAAGGTGGGATGCGGATGGGCGTGTGAGGTGACGCTGGTGGACGAATCCACGCGGATTCTCGGGGCGGATGCGCAGCACTTGGATTGTGTCTGGGTGCGTCGCGAAACACGACCGATTGGTCAGTTCACGACGGCGATGCAGAGCGCGGTGGCGATCAGGATCGCGATGAGGACTTTGGCGATGGTGGCGAGGAGGCGACCGATCGCTGCGCCCGTGGCGACTTTGCGGGAAGCTTCCCAGGAGGTCTTGTTGAGCCAGCGTTCGCCGGCGATCGCGCCGCCCGCGGCGCCGAGGGCGGCGCAGACGATGGAGCCGATGACGGGCGGGGGGACGAAGATGCCGACGATGGCGCCCAGGAACGAGCCAAGCATGGCACCCAGCGCGCCGTGCTTGCTACCGCCGGCCTTGGCGGCGCCCAGCGCGCTGGCGATGAACTCGAGGCCCTCGCCCAAGGCGGCGAGGATGATGATGATCGCGAGGGTCCACCAGGCGATCAGGTCGGGCTGCCAGAGCTTGAGGATGACGGCCCAGAGGACCATGAGCCAGGTGCCTGGCAGCAGCAGCGCGGTGAGCACGACGCCAATCAGGCAGACGAAGGGCGTGCCGGCGACAGCCACCCAGAGGTCCCAGTTCCAGGTTGAGGGTTGCCAGTTGGCGGGGCTCCAGACAGAGGGTGCACTGGAGGTTGCGGCGGACGACGCTGCGCCCGCCACGGGCGCGGGCTCAACCGGCAGCGAGGAGACCGCGGGGGGCGCGATTGGTGATGGAGCGGCGTCTTGCATGGGGCGTTGTTGGGAAAAGTGGCGGCGCGATGACGGGGCAAGGGTGGTTCGATTTCAGCACAGAGACACAGAGATCAGGAGGAAGATGAGAAGAGACAGAGATGTTCGTGCATCTGATCCAACCGCGCTCGTGCTTGCCAACGCCTTCCCAGTCTTGCTCTCCTCTTTCTCCAAGTCTCTGTGTCTCTGTGCTGAAATCGAACCACCCAAGTCTCACTTCTTCCGCACCGCTTCCAGCCGCTGCTTGTGAATCGCTCGGTCGGGCTCGATCAGCGTGAGAGCCCATATGTGGCTCTCAGCAAGGTCGCGGTCGCCGGCTTGGAGCGAGAGTCTTGCCGCGAGTTCTCGCAGCGACGCGTCGTACGGCGAGATCTGCGTGGCCCGCCGGATCTTGGGCAAAGCCTTGGTCCAATCGCCCGCGGCGGCGTATTGCCTGGCAAGTTCGGCGGCGAAGCTGGGTGAGTTTTGCTCGCGGGCGTCGAGGTACTCGAGGTGCGGAATGGCTTGCTGGGGCGAGAGATCTTCCTGGCCCTTGAGATAGAGCGCGGCGAGCAGTTTGTGGGGCAGCGGATCAACCGGCCGGGCGGCGGCGTAAGCCTCGAGCACGGGGATGTCGGCTTTGGTCGCGCCACCCGGATGGTCGCTGATGCCCTTGGCGATGCGCTCGAGCACGAAGGGGTTGTCGGGTTGCTGCTGGCGCCACTGTTCGAGCAGTTCTGGCGTGAGTTCCTCGACGTTGGCTTCTTCGACGAACTGATCGAGGGTCTTCTGGCCGTCGCGCGCGACCATGCCCCACTCGCGGAGCTTGCCTTCGAACCAGCCCTTGAAGTCGCTGAGGAACGCATCGCGCGAGGTACTGAGCACCTTCTCGAAGGCCGCTTCTTCGCGGAGGCCCGAGGCGTACAGATCCATGAGTTCGAGCGGAGCTTCCATGCCCCAGCGATCGATGATGTAGGCGTACATCCACGCGCCCTGCATGTATGCCTGGGTGCGATCGGTGGGCTTGCGGGGCCTGGCGAACATCACGTTGATGGTGTCAAAGTCAAAGAACGAATCGGTCATGAAGGCGCGGTGCAGGATCTGCACCACGTTGTAATCCACCGGCGCGTCTTCGAGGTAGACCGCGCCCGCCTCGGTGAACCAGTGGGGCAGGCGGTTCTTGGTACGCGAGAGCGTCACCGTGTGCGTGTATTCGTGCTGCACGACACGTGCCCAGTCATACGGACCAACCAAGTGACCGGGGCCGTCGCGAGGCACTTCCATCGCGATCACGGGGCCAGTCGCCGCGGCGAAGGTGTGGAGCTGGGGCAAGCCGGTGATGCGAGTCGCGAACCAGCGGTGGTTGGGATAGAGCTCGACGACAGTCTTGTGCGTGGGCACGTGGCGAATGCCGCCCGGGCCGTCGCCTGTGACGCGCGCGAAGATTTTCTCGAGCGTGGAGAGCATCTCGCGGGCCATGATTTCGTCGGGGCCGTCCTTGTAGCGGATGGTGAAGTGCTCGCCGTCCATCGTCTTGTACGTGGCGATCTCATTGAGCAGGGCGAGGCTGTTGGCGGCGCGAATGTGCTTGCGATCCAGCGCGAGGCCCAGTTGCAGGGCCCGCTTGGACTCGTCCAGGCGGCCGGCTTGCAGTTCGGAGAGGCCAAGCTGGTACAGCGGCTCGGCCCAGCCCGGGGCGCGGTCGCTGGCGATGCGCAGCAGCCTGGCGGCATCTTCGTACTGGCGCGCGCCAGCAAGAGCCTTGCCCGCGAGCAGATAGCCCTCGGCGTAGTTGGGCGAGAGGGTGTCGAGCGCAGCAAGCAACTGGTCGGACTTGGCGAAGTCAAACGAGAGCGCGACGGCGGCGGCCTGAAGGCCCAGCAGTTCGCGGTTGGTCGGATACGTCTTCAGTGCGGAGGCGAGGTCTTCGAGGGCGAGGGTGCCTTCGACCTGACGCATGCGGACGAGCGCGCGGATGGTTGCGCCGCCCAGCGATGCGGGCGGCTGATTTGGCTCGCTTGAGTCGGCCGGCTCATCCTGTGGCTGCGATGCTGCGGGCTCTTCCGTCGCGTTCGGGGCGTCGTCGGGCGCTTCTGCGGGAGCCGCATCGCCCGCCGCGAGCAGGTCGAGGCGTGCGGCGACCTCCTGGGCTTTCTCAAACTCCATTCCATCGACCCAGATGCGACCCAGCAGCAGCCACGCCTCGGCGCAGCGCGGATTGTGGGCGAGGGTTTCCATCACGGCGGGGCCGGCTTGCTCATACTCGCCCTTTTCGTAGAGCAGCATGGCCTCAGCAAGGCGCACGCTCCACGAAAGGCGATCAAGGCGATCGCGGGCGTCGCCCAGCCAATTCAGTTGGTCCTGGTAGCCGACGCTGTCACTGCCGTCCGCGCCGCGGAGACGGGCGAGAAGGATCAGGCCGCGCACGCCGTGGGCGACTTCGTCGGCGTCGGTGCTGTCACGCTTGGCGAGGAGCGTGGGAATCGTGGCGAGGGCGGCTTCGGCGTCGTCGCGCCGGCCCAGATCAACGCAGGCTTCGCCACGGAGACGCAGGGCCCGGAGAGAGGTGTCGCGCTGCGGGAGCGCGTCGAGCTCGGTGAGGGCGCGATCGGGCTGGCCTCGGCGAATGAGGGACTCGATGCGGTCGAGGGGGTTGACACCGGCGGCGTCGAACGCGGAGTTGGCGTATTCGCCCGACACAAGGGCGCGTTGGGCTTGGCGAAGCGGGCTGGCCGCGAGGTCTGAGGTGCGCCAGACACCATGCTTGATGCGAAGATCGCGGAGTTCGTCGTCGCTCAGGTAGACCTGATCCATCAGGGCGGTGATGGCTTCGTCGAGTTCGGGAAGTTCGCTGGGCTGAATCGCGGGCGTGGCGGAGGCATCGGGATCGCCGAGCTGCGAGATCGCCCTGCGGATCGACTCCAGAGCCTTGGCAGGATCGATCGTGACGTCGCGGGCGCGCTCGGGCGTGTCCTTGGGGGCATCGTCCTGCGCGATCACTGCGGTGCCTGAAAGGGCGAGCAACGCCGCGGCCATGCGAGCGGCCAAGTTCGCGGCCAGTCGCAGCACGGGCCGAGCGTTCGTCGTTGCAGCATCGTTCCAATCGCGCGACGTCGTCTTCACTGCAGCTTGTCCTCCTGCACCAGCCAGCCTTCGCCCGCTTCGAGCGTGAAATCAGTTTCGGTCACGCCTTCGTTGAGCTGGGGCCGAACCAGTTGCACGATCGTCACGCCTTCCTTATTCACCGTTCGGGCCATCCTGGGCAACCAGCGCTCGACAGTCGCGCCGCTCGCGTCCTTGACCTGCGAGGGCTTGTACCACAGGCGCACTTCATCCAGCCGCACCTTGGACCGCTCGCGCTCTTCAGGCTTGGGGACGAGGACGATCTGCTTGCAACCTTCAACGAACTTGGCAAGCGCCTCCTGCTCTTCGGGCTCATGCGCCTCGAGTTCCACGGTCGCGTCGATCAGACGCACGTCGTAGCGAGAGAAGATGTCGGCCTTCTTCTGGCCAATAGGCAGCGGGAAGGGGCTGTCGCCCAGGCGCATGGGGTCCATGGTCTGGCCCTCGGCGACGACTTCGCGTTTGGTGAGGCTCTTCATCCGCTCGTTGCGCTCGATGAACCAGCGGCCATCGAACAGGAACTGCTTCTTGTCGTTCTCGTCGATGCGCGGGCCGATCTGGGACTTCTCGAAGCGGACGAGGAATCGGCGGTTGGCGTGCGAGGCCGCGGCGGCGCCGGCTGCAGGGCGGCTTTCATACACCAGCGTTCCCTCCCACTTCTGCCGGTCGCCTTGGAGTTCGAACACGCGGTCGTAGAGCACCCGGGCACGGAGGGTGCGCAGGTCCTTGTCGGCGGTTTCGAGTTGGTCGAGGAACTCCTCGGCGGGCGCGGGGGCAACGCGAATCGTCAAGTCTTGTGCGGGTTTGTCGCCAGGCTGCACGGGCGCAACCTGACCCTTGGCCTCGGCGTCCTTCTGGGCCTGCGGGCTGGCATAGCACTCGGCGACCTTGGGCGTCGCAACCGGTTGCTCGGCCGGGGCGGGAGTAGGGGCGGTCGCGGGCTGGGCTTGCGTGCCCATCACAAATGCGGCGTATGACAAGGTTGTCCAGATGATGCCCATGGAATTGCTCTCTATCGACCGTCAGGCAGGCTGCGTACGAGCGAGCAGGCCTCGGCGTTCGTCACAAGTTAGGACGCACAAACCTGAGTTCGGTTCCCGCGATCCAAGCCTGCCCTTACAGCCCCCCACCGCCGCCCGCGCCGTATGCGCCGGGCAGATCCGTGCCCAAACCCTCGACGCCCAGGCTGCCCCGGGCACCGTACGGCTGGAGCACAAAGCTGAAACTCGCTTCGCCCGAGATGTTGTTGAAACTCACGCCCACACTCGCGAGAAAAGCGGAAAACTTGCGGCTGATGCGGGCGCCGACGCTCTGGACCTCGCCCTCGGTGGCGTTGTAGTTGGGCGAGATCAGCATCGAGTACTTGTCGGATAGTTCGTACGAACCCACGATCGTGACGATCGTTGAGTCCTGTGCATTGAGGTAGCGCAGGTCCACCAGCGTGCTGAAGCCCGGCTCGTGCTGGAAGAGCACGCCATAGGTCGCGACGTCCTGCTGATGCGTCTCGAAGTCGTACACGAGGCTAGCGGTGAGCGTGGTGGCGTCGGTGAGGCGATAGGCGAAGTCGCCCGCGAAGAAGTCGCCTAGGGCGGAGCGTTCGGGACGGGCGTCAAAGAACCGCCCGATGGGCGTGTCGCCTTCGCTGTCTTCGCTCGCAAAGACCACATCCGTGTTGAGCGACAGCAGACGTGCGTCGTACCAGCGGCCCGGTTCGCCCCGCTTGGTCAGGACCGTCTGCGACAGGCCCAGGCGAACCGCGGCGCCATCCGCAAGAGTGTCAACGTTGGGATCAAACGCGGGCAGATCATCGGCCTCGACGTTGGTGCCCGCGGCCCACAGCGTCAGGTTGGGCTCGACGATGTGTCGAAGGCGGTGAATGTCGAGGAAGCGGCTGTCAACCCCGTCGTGGATGCGTTCGATGGTGGTGCTAGCCCGCATGCCGACGCTGCTCCAGACCCGCATGTTGTCGTTGCCGCCCGGTGTGCTGGAGAAGTCCTCAAACTCGTCGTCGTAGGCCGTGCCCCGCACCACGGCGAACGGCGCATATCGGACTGGTCCGGCCTGAAGTGTCGCGACCAGTTCGTGCCGGGTGTCGAGGCGCGTCACGGGGTCTTCGGTGAGGCCCGAAGCTCGCAGGGCGTCGGCGGGGCTCTCATTGGGCGCGATCCCAAAGACCCGATCCGCGAGAAACACGCTGCTGAAGCCGCGCTGGTCCATCGCGATCTCATCGAAAGCCAGTTGCAGGCTGCCGGCGCGATACTCGCTGAACCAGGTGAGCAAACCTGGCACAGCAGGGAGCAGATCGTCTGCCTGGCGCACGTACGCGACTTCGGGAAGCTTGGTGACGGAGTACCCCTGGCTTTGCAGCAACCACTCGTTGGCGAGGAAGTCGTTGAAGGTGCCCTTGGCCTCGGCGGTGAACTGCGTGTTGCGGTCGGTGCGTTCGGCCCGCAGGCGATTGGTGAACTCGCGCCGGCTCTGGCCCGCTTCCTCAAAGAACGCGTCGATGAAGGTCGCGTCGCTGATGTACGCGCCTTGCGTCATGACGCTCCATAGGCCGTCGACGCGGAAGCGGTCTTCGAGCGTGATCACGCCTCGGAAGTCGCCGTTGGCATCACGTTCTTCGCCGCTCTTGAGCACGTCCGTGCCGTCGTCGCTGGGGAGGGCGTAGGCGGTAAGGCCGCCGACGTGTCGCTTGGTTTCCCAGGCGGCCTTGGTGCCGATCGCGGCGCCACGCTCAAGGTAATAGTCAGTTTGCAGGTCGACCGAGAGGCCGTCAAAGCGAGAGAGTCCAAGCAGATTCGTCGCGTTCCAGCGGACGCGGGCTGCACCGCCGCTGCCTGTGCGGTTTTCGAAGCGGATGTCCCGGATCAGGGGCGAGGCAGGATCACCTGAATATGTTGGCCACCAGAAAAACGGCACGTCGTTGACGCGGAGCGTGACGTTCTCGGCGGTGACGTAGGTGTACGCCGCCTGCCGCTTTGCCCGCTCAATCTCATCGGGCGTTGCGTCTTCGTCCAATTCCACCTCGCGCTCGCGCCGCTCGAGCGTCGCGGTGCTGACGCCGATGCCCAGTTCGGGCTCGAAGAACGCGGTGTTGCTGAAGCGGACCTGCTTGGCTTGGAACTGGCGCTGGCTTTCCTGGCGGATCTCTTTGGCGCGAATGTACAGCGGCAGGCCCCGCGTGGGCTCGACGAAGTGGAACGTCGCGTCGAGCATGATGGCGCGATTCGCGGCGAGGTCGTAGTAGACCTCGCGGGAGCGAAGGTTCAGGTCGCCATCGGTGATGCGGACGTCGCCTTCGAGGAAGACGCCCGAGACTTCATCAGCGGCGAACTCGCTGCGAAGACCAGCGTCCTGCTGAGCATTAGCCGCCAAGAACAAGACCGCACGTTGGGCTCGGGCTTGTAAGAGCCGACCGGTGGTCGCGTCGTTGTAGAGGAAGGTGAGGCCGTCGGAAAGGATCACGGCGGGCTCGGGGCCGCTGGAGAGCACAGCAACATGGCCCGCGGAGAAGGTGAGTGTGCCAGACTTGGCGAAGAGGGCGGAAGAGGGCGAGGGCGTGTTCTGCGGTGGGGACTGGGCTGGTGCCTGCAGAACGGGCTGGGTTGATGTGGCTGGCGGGTTTGACGGGATGGATGTTGTCGCGGGGGCGACGGGCTGCGAGGGAGCCTGCGCGGGGGAAGACTCGGCCGCGCGTGCGGGCGGGTTTGGCTGACTTGGTGTGGCTGGTGTGCGATTTTGAGGCTGCGCTTTGCCCGGCTCAGCGCGTGGGGAGGCTGACGCTTCCTGACGGGCGCGTTTCGTGGGTGCAGGAGCGTCATCGAGTGAGGCTCGGAAGCGGCGGGGCGCGGCTTCGGGGGCTTGCGGGTCTGACTCGATTGTCGCAGGCGTGAAGGTGAAGGCTCGGCGAGCTCCTTCGTGCAAGGCAAGCGACCGAACAAGGGCGGTTTCGCCAGCTTCGAGCAGTTCGCCGATGCGCTCGCGGTCGCCGCGCGTCGGCTCGCCTTCTTCGCGGACACCGGCCCGAACGGTTGCTTCGGCGATCGCGAGCACCGCGCGAACGGGCAAGCGATCAGCGGCGACGGTGATGCCGCCCGCGTGCTGGCCTGAGGCATCGGCGGCGTCGCCCACGTCGTCCAGCAGAAGGAAGATGGCGACTTGGGGCGCGCCGTTGGGGCCGGATTCGGCGCGAATCCAAGCGACGGCTCGGCGGGCGGCGAGCGTGGTGGTCGCGAGCGTGACACGAACGTCGCCTTCGAGCACAACCTGCGTCGCGCCGCGGGACTCGTCGCGCCAGACGCGGACACGCTCAGCCTGCAGCGTCGCCTCGCCCGGCGCAGCGGCCATGCCCCAGGCCTTCGACCATTCCTGGGGCGCTTCGATGCTCGTTGGCGCGGCTGGTTCAGCGGATGCGGGTCCGGGCAGGCCGACCAGCATCGCGCACGCGAGGCCCGCAGCGGCGAACAGGGCCTTGGCGGAAGACCTGGGCAGCAGCACGCAAGCACGAGCGGCGACGAGTGAAGCGCCCATGGCGACGCACGACCCGTTTGTCCGCACGCCGGGGGCGCTTGCTCCTCGGCTGGATTGTCGCGCGGCTGGGGCCATGAGCGGGCATGGTACTCCGCGCGTCAGTTGCCGCCGGGGGTTGGAGAACTGGTAGTCGTCTGCGTGGGCGCGGTCGCGGCCGCCTCGGCCTTGCGTTGCTCGTCGCGGAGTTTGGTGTACGCGTAGAACGTGAGCACGGCGGGCAGGAACGTCATCTCGCCCGCGCGGCGCGAAACGGATTCGAGCGTCGTGAGTTGGCCGCCGCGGACTTCGTCGCGAAGGTCAACAACGACCTTGTCGAGCACCGCGATCAGGCCGCCTGCGATCTCGAACTGTTCCTTGGTCTTGGGCATGAAGTCACGGACGCCGCCCATGCTGGTGGGCAGCACAAAGTACCACTTGCCATCCTCGCCCCGCTGCATCACCATGCCGATGGGCGGCAGGATCATCTTCTTGTCCCATTGCAGGGCGACCATGTCGTCGGTCATGGGGACGGTGGTGAGGCGACCCTCGCTCTCGCGCAGGAACGCGTAAGGATCCGCGAAGAATCGCGTCAGTGCGTCGTTGAACGCCTGTCGGTCGGCCGGGTTGGGCGGACCCTGGCGCCGACGGTTGCCGCCCATGGGATTCGAGCGCTGGGCTTGGCGGGCGATCTGCCCGAGCAGCGTCGTGGGCTTGCCTTCCTTGGCCTGCTGCTCGGCGCGGGTGGCGAGTTGCTTCATCTCTTCGGGAAAACGCTTCTGCAGCTCGACGGCGAGTTCCTCGGCGTGGCCCAGCATGCGGCCCAGCGTGTTGTACAGCTTTCGAAGATCGTCGCTCTCTGCGTAGACAAGCTTGGGCAGCTTCTCGGCTTGCTGGGTCTCGACCAATTGCCTTGCGGCAAGGATGGTGGCATCGGGCGAGTCTTGATTGATGTCGTCGCGGCTGCAACCAGACATCGCGAGGGTGCCCGCGGCCCCCATGCCGGCAAGGATCGCGGAAATTACCACGGTGCGAAGGCCGCGGACGCTGGTCGCGGGATCGTGGCGGATAATGCGGGGATGAAGACTGGTCGGAGGCATGGACGTTGTTGGTACGTTGAAACCCTGGATCTGTTTCGAGGCTGGCACGTCAGGAGATTCGGCGAACCGGGCGGGTGAGGCGTCACCACCTACCACTCGTCCACGCCCCGCTTGGTGTAGTTCGCGCCGCACTCGGGGCAGACGCCCTGGCGGGGCAAGCCGTGCAGGTCGTAGCCGCAAGTGCAAGGTTCTTCAAACGTGAGTTGCGCATCCGAACCGAACAGCGCAGGGTCATAGCACTGGGCAAGCTTCTCGGGCCCGTGATACTTGACGATGAGAGCCGGCACATCGACGGGCGCGGCACACTTCGGGCACGCCGTGACGCGCGAATCCAGTGGCAAAGGCCTACCGCAGCCCGGACACGGTGGCGCGAGATAGCCTGGCAACTTGGACAAGTCCGGCAAGGCTTGACGCTCCCACTGATCGTCTTCCGTCTTGCCCAACACCGCCGCGGCGAGGTCGGCGGGCGAGGCGAACTTGTTGAGTTCGGCCTTGGCCTTGTCGGCCTCGCGGCTTGTGGGCACAAGCACGTGCACGGCGAGAACGATGCTGCCCGAGACGGTGGTGGCGCGGGCACGCAGGCCCACGCCTCGGAGGTACGCCACCGCTTGCATGGCGCGAACGGGGCTGTCAAAGGTGGCGACGACGTGCACCGGGGAGGGTAGGGAAAGCGACAAAACGAAAAGCGAAAAGCGAAAACGAAGCGGACTGAAGCAGCGCCGCGTTTCACCTTCGTTTTTCGCTTTTCGTTTTTCGCTCTTCCTACGCTCCCCCCGTGACCCCCACCTGCCAGCTGCTGCTGCCAGAGATCGAGGAGCTGATTCGCTCCGGCGCGTACTCGGATCTGCGCGAGGCGTTGCACCATGTGCACCCGGCGGACGTGGCGGAACTGGTCAAGGAACTGGGCGCGAAGGACGGCGCGGTCGCGTTTCGGTTTCTCCAGCGCGACGACGCCGCGGCGGCCTTCTCGTACATTCCGCCCGAGGATCAGGAGAAGATCATCGCGGAACTCGGCACCGAGCAGTCGGCCCGATTGATCGAAGAAATGTCCGCCGACGACCGGGCCCGCGTCGTCGATGAACTGCCCGAAGAAGTCGCCCAGCGGGTGGTTGCATCGCTCTCGGCGGAATCTCGTCAGGAAGTGCAGGCGATTCTGGGCTATCCGGCCAAGAGCGTCGGGCGCATCATGACGCCTGACTACGTGCGGATTCGCCCGGAGTGGACGGTCGGGCACGCGTTGGAGCACATCAGGCGGTTTGGTCGAGACGCAGAGACCGTCAACGTCGTGTACGTGATCGACGAGCAGGGCCGGCTGGTGGATGATCTGCGGCTGCGACAATTGATCTTCGCGGACCCTTCGACCAAGGTCGAGGACCTGATGAATCGCAGCTTCGTGACCCTCCGCGCTGATCAGGACCGGGGCGAGGCGGTGACGCTGATGAGTCGCTACGACCGCACCGCCCTGCCGGTGGTGGATTCGCGCGGAGCGCTGATCGGCATCGTGACGCACGACGACGTCGCGGACGTCGCGCAGCTCGAGGCCACCGAAGACATCCAGAAGATGGGCGGCGTCGCGGCCCTCGAAGCGCCGTACATGCAGACCGGGCAGGTTGAGATGTTCAAGAAGCGCGGCTTCTGGCTCGCCGCGTTGTTTGTCGGCCAGACCATCACGATCATCGTGCTGGGCGGGTTCCAGGACCAGCTCGACAAGGCGGCGGTGCTGGTCATGTTCCTGCCGCTTGTGATTTCGTGCGGGGGCAACTCGGGCAGCCAGGCGGCGACGCTCGTCACTCGCGCGCTGGGACTGGGCGAAATCGGCCCCACCGATTGGCTGCGCATTGTGCGCAGGGAAGTCGCCACCGCCGCGATGCTCGGGGCGACCCTCGCGTTCCTGGGCTGGCTGTGCGTCGAGTTCTTCACGTTCATCGGGCACGCAAAGGTCGCCGAACCTCGTCACGCCCAGTACCTCGCGGCGTCGGTCGCGGGCTCGATCTTCGCGGTGGTGATGTGGGGCGTGGTGCTGGGTTCGCTGCTGCCGCTGTTCATCAAGAAGTGCGGGGCCGATCCCGCCGCGGCGAGCAGCCCGATGGTCGCGACGCTGATGGACGCAAGCGGGACGCTGATTTATCTCGGGATGGCGCTCTTGATTCTTTCAGGCACGTTGTTGTAGAGCGATAAATCGATGAAGCGACGAACAGCGGCGGGGCTATGCATCGCCTCATCGCTTTGCTTCGGCACCGCCGCTCACACTCCAGGTTCGCTGGGCTCGTCTTCGAGCAGACGCACCGCGGTGTCCAGCAGCTTGTTGAGCGGCACAGGTTTCTGCAGGTACGCGTCCACGCCCAGGCTCTCTGCATACGCCCCGTGGCGCTTGCCTTCGTTGGCCGTGACCATGATCACGATCGGGCTGTTCTCTTCCCCCTTGATCTTCTCGAGCGCGAGGAAGCCGGATCGCTTGGGCAACATCATGTCGAGGATCACCAGGTCGGGCGGATCATCCATGCAGATGCGCACGGCTTCGTTACCGTCCTTGGCGAGCTGCGTCAGCGCCCCCTCGGCCTGGAACGCGGCGTCGAAGCTCTCGAGAATGTCCTGATCGTCGTCGACGATCAGCACCTTCACGTCAAACAGACGACCGACCTTCGCACGCACGTCTTCGCTGGTCATGGGAGTTGTTCCAGGTGCAGCGCGTCCCGCCCATCGTGGATCCTCGCCAAAGTTGGCCCAAGATCGCCGACTCGCTTGCAAGTTCACTCACTATACCAGAAAACCGGCTGAATGGATCCCGAACTCGATCACATTCCGCACGAAATCGCTCACCGGGGCTTCCTAATCGCCCCAGAACCGTGCGGCACCCGAACCCGCGCCGGGCCTAGTTCTGCTGGTACAGAAGCGTCGCGTCGACGGGCGCGGTATCCGCAGCATTGCGGGCCTGCAGCACCACGCCCACGAACTGATTGCCGGGTGTGATCAGGATGATGTCCGCTCCCGCGTCGTTCAGCGTCTTGGCAACTAACTGGGACCCGCGGAGGAAGCGATCCTGCGTGATGGGGCCGCGCGCAGTCAGTTGAACGTTTCCAGTCGAAGCAAATCCCGACGCCGCTCCGAGCTGCGTGATGAACAACCCCGTGGTGGTGAAGATGTTGACGCTGCCCGAGTTCCCCGCCAGCGCCGGAATCGAGTTGTTGGTATTGGTCAGGTTGAACGTTCCATTCCCAAACAGTCGCACGCCCTGCCCGACCGAAATCGGCAGCAACGCGCCCGTCTGATTGACCACGCCCGAGTTGGCCCGCAAGATCGCCTGCTCGCTCGTGCCCAGGCTCACGATCGAGTACCCGTCCGCATCCGCAAACACGATCCGGCCGCCCCCAAAGCCCGTGTTCGCTGCGTTGCGGCTTTGCATGTTGATCTGGTTGACGTTGTTGGACTGGTTGGTGAGCAGCGTCTGCGTGAACGAGTCGCTCAGCGTGCGCACGACGAGCAGGGGCGTGAGGATCGGGCCTTGCTGGGTGATGCTCCCCCTGCTCTGCAAACGGGCAAAGGTGCTGGCGACGACGCCGTTGGAGCTGAAGATGGGGCCGATGTTGAGGGGCGTGATCGTGAACAGATTGATGGTGTTGGCGGTGCCCGAGTAGAGGGGGATCGAGTTGAGCTGATTGTCGAGCGTGTAGTCCGCGGTGCCGAGAGTCTGCAAGCCCGCGACCGTGATCGGCGCGATTGCCCCGGTCTGGTTCACTGCGCCCGCGCCGAAGAGACTTGCAAAGCCGGTCGTGCCCAGACTCAGCACGCTGAAGCCGCTCGCGTCGTTGTAGATGATGGGGCCCGGGGCAAAGTCGCTGTTCGCGGCGTTGCGAGTCTGGGCGTTCAAACGCGCGATGTTGTTGCCGAGGTTCTCGAGCACGATCTCGCCGCCTGCGTTGCTCAAGGTGCGAACGACGAGCAGGTCCGTGGTGATCGGCCGCGTCTGGAAGATGCCAGCCGCGCTGAGCATCCGCAGGAAGCCGGACGCGGCGAAGCCCTGCGTCGATCCGAGTTCCGCGACCGTGAGCGGCTGGGTCGAGAAGACATTGGCGCTTTGGGTATTGCCAGCGAGGGTGGAGAACGCGTTGTCGGTGCGGTCGAAGGTGTAGTTGCCCGCGCTGCCCAGCAACAGCAGGCCGCTCGCAAGCAAGGGGCTGTTTGCTCCCGTCTGGTTCGCCTCGCCGCCGGCGGTGAAAGTCGCCAGCCCCGTGGTGCCCAGGCGCAGCAGCGAGAACCCGTTGGTGTCGCGATATGTGAGCGGGCCCGCATCGAAAGCGGTGTTGTTCAGGTTGCGTGACTCGAGCGTCAGTTGCATCGCGTCGTTGTCGGCATTGTCCAGCGTGATCGCTCCGCCGCCCAAGGTGCGTGCGATCAGGTGGCCGACTTCCACGGGTCTGGTCTGCGTCAGCGTGCCGCGCGTCACGACTCGCGCGAACGAACTCGCCTGGAACGTCTGCGCCCCGCCCGCGTCGCCGATGATCGTGCCCGCCGCGTTGTTGTTGTACACGTTCAGCGACACCGTGTTCGCCGAGGCGAGCCGCGAGAGGGTGTTCCCTGTGTTGGTGAGCGTCCATTCGCCGTTGACCAGCGCGAGGCCCGCGACGTTCAGCTCCGAATTGACCGGCTGCGTCACCGATGCGCCCGGCAACTGCAGCAGCAGCGCGTCCCCGCCGGTCCGCAGCAACTCAAGTTGGTACCCGTTGGAATCCAGGTAGGCGATGTTCGACGAGCCGAAGCTCGCGGGATTGGACGCAAGACGCGTCGCCAGGCTCAGGCGATTCACGTTGTTGCCCGTGTTGTTCAGCACGATCGCGCCCGAAGCATCGCTCAGCGTGTTGACGGTCAACAAGTCGGCCACCAGTGCCTGGGTCTGCCCCAGCGTGCCGCGAATCGTGAACGTGGCGTCGGCGAGCGTTCGCACCGACGCGAGCGTGGTGTTGAGGTTGCCCACATACGTGAACGTCCCCGCCGCGTCCGCCGTATCGGCCGCGTTGCGAGCCCGTAGCGACACGGTCGGGATGTCGTTGGTGCCTTGCAGCGTGATGTTCGCGCCGCCGTTGTTGAACGTGGTCGCGTTCAGGAAGAGCGCCGACGCCGAGCCAAGCGTCTGGGTGATCGCCCCCGCGCTCCGGAGCGTGAGCCCGCCTTGCGTTTGTGAGTCCGTCAGCGCGAAAGGCACCAGCGATTGGTACGCAATATCCCCGTTTGCCGAGCCGTTCCCCACCGCATTCAGCGCCTGCAATCCCACGTTGTTCGACGAGTTGGCTTGCGAGTTGAGTTGGATCGCTGCTCCGGAGTTGTTCCGCGTCGTTACGAAGAGCCCCGTCGTCGCCACGATCGGCAGCGACTGGCTGATCTCCCCGCTCGCCGTCAGCGAAAACGTCCCCGCGGTGCTCGCGCCGTCGATCACGATGTCGTCGATGTCGCGATAGATGATGCTCCGCGCACTGGGGCCGACCCCATTGGCGTCGAACGAATCCAGCGCAACCGAGTCAAGATCGTTGTCCACATTCCCCAGGCTGATCGCCGTGCCCACGCCGTCGATGCGAGTTTCGACCGCGAGCGATGGCGCGACGATCCGGTGCGTCTGCGACAAGTTGCCCGCGAGGATGATGTTGACCGACCCCGTGGATGTCACGCCCGCCAACCCATCGAGCGCGTCAAACCGCAGATCGCCCGTCGCATACAGATTGATCACTCCATTGACATCCGCCGCGAAGTTGTTGATGTCATTGCCGATGCGAGTGAGATTGAACGTCGTGTCGCTGCCCGTCGGGCTGCGCAGGATCACATCAGGCACCGTCAGAAACGAGCCGGACTGCTGCTGCACGAGCGATCCGCCCGTGTTGATGCTCAGGCTGCTCGCCGTCACGTTCCGCAGCGTCACCGTCCCCGCCTCGAACGCGCCGCTGGTGGGCCGCACCAGAATCGAAACATTCCCTCCCGGCGAGATGTTCCCCGTGGTCACGTTGCCAGGCCCCGCATCACGATTCGCCTGCGTGCCCGCGCCGAGAACACCAACCGAGTCGTTGGCGATGATGTTGATGTTGACGCCCGAAGCGTTGATCTTGGTGAAACCGTTGCTGAGATTGTCGATCAGCACGCTCCTGCCCGCCTGAAGCGTGAGCGTCGCGGTGGAGTTGAAGAACGATGTCTCACCATCCTGCCAGTTGATGTCGTTGTTGGCTTGCAGCGTCACGTTCGTATTGCCGGCGAGAGTGGACAGCAGAATCGCAAGATCCACCTGCGAACTTGACCCCGGATTGGTCGAAAACGACTGGGAAACGCCTTGAAATCCCGCCGCCGAAATAGTGATGTTCTTGGGATCAAGCAACAGCGTGCCGTTGCGGCCCTTCTCCGCCCCCGCACGAGTCGAACCGGTGTACGCCAGCGTCTGCTTGCCCGACACTTCAACCAAAGCGCCATCCCCGCCCTCGCGCCCGCCCTTGGCCTGGATCGTGCCCGCAAAGGTCGTGTGATCATCGCTCCACACCACCACCTGCCCCGCGTTGCCCTGCGTGCTCGCGCTCGAAGTGATCGTCGTGCTCGCGTCCACCGCCGTCCGCTGGCTCGTGCGGAGTTCCCCTTGGCCCTGGAACGCCCCGCCGATGTTGACAGCCCCGCCGCCCCGCTCGCCCGAACTGTCGATGCTCGCACCCGAGAGTGTCACCCGCTCGCCCAGGAGATTGATGTCCCCCCCGCGAGCCCGCCCCGTCGCCACGCCGCTCGCATCAAGTGCGCCCGTCAGCGTCGTGGTACCTACCGACTCGGCATGAATCCCCCGCGCCCGCACGCTCCCCGTCACGTTCAACTGGTGCCCCAACGCATCGCCCGCGCCCAGCGACTTCGCCCCGCGCTCGCGCGTCAACCCGCCCGACACCGTCCCCACCTTCACATGCACGCTGCTGCTGCCCGACTGCCGCACCAGCACATCATCCCCGCTCACCAGAATCGCCCGCCGATCCGCGACGATCGCCCCGCCCACCTCAACATTGCTGCCCGCCAGAATCACATCGCCCGCGCGAATGCTCCCCGAAGCGATCACATCGCCCGTCAGTTCCGTGAATCGATCCACGCCCCGCAGGAAGTCTCGATCACTCATCTTCCCAGCCGCGGCGATCAATCCCCCCGCATTCACCACCGAGTTGCTGCCAAAGAACACGCCGGCGGGGTTCACGAGGTACACCCGTCCGTTCGCAAGCAACGCCCCATCGATCCGCGTCGGCGCCGCCGAATCGATGCGATTAAGCACTCGAGCGTTCGCGCTTGGTTGAATGAACTGCACCGTCTGCCCCTGAGCAATGTCAAAGGACGCGTGCCGCAAAATCGTGTTGTTCGCAGCGCGAATCTGCGTGAGCGAACCGCTCCGCGAAATCGACGCATCGCCCCGCTCGACCCGCGTGCCCTGCGGCTGAGCAATCGCCACGCTCGACACCGCCAACCCCGCGATCGAAGCCAACACGATAGTGGAAACCGGGACAGTGCATCGACGCATGGCGTTCCTCCGTGTCGGTCACGGGCCGACTAGTTCGTTCAGAATGAAATCAAGTGGCACGCAGCCAAACCCACGCAAACCAACCCACGCAAACAGGCCAACGCCAACCCCCGGCACGCAACGCCCGCCGCCCCACTCAGGTTATCGACGCCACCGCCCCGCGCAGCCCAACAACGTCCCCCCGCTTGCCGCCCATCGCAGAAAGACTCCACCCACCCACCCGGCTATCATCCCCTCCACCCCACCAAACGGCTCGGCACCCCCGACCCGCCCGGCGGCCCGTGGGACAATCAAACGCGATGGGGCGGTAGCTCAGTTGGTAGAGCGCATCGTTCGCAATGATGAGGTCGGGAGTTCGACTCTCCTCCGCTCCACTTCTTTTAGCCTCGGGCAATCCCAAGGCATCGCCACACATTCACATAGCGCAGAAAAAAAGCACCCGCGACGGCTTCCGCCGACGGGTGCTGCAATGGCGTCTCCCGCACGCCTCACATTACTCCTGCGTTCGATCTCAGCCTTGCCGCCGCCGACGGGCCACAAGCACACCCGCCGCGCCCAGGAGCCCGACCACGCCCGGCGTGGGAATGCTCGCGGTCGCCCAGTCGTACGCCGCGTCGACTTCCGCCGCCGTGGCGTTCTGGCTGAAGAGCATCCACACCGGCTGGCTGTTCTGCACGCCCGCGCCGCTGAACACGATCTCCATCAGGTAGATGCCATCAGTCGCCGGCGCGTTGAGGACCCAGGTCGGATGGTCGTGCGCGCCGGTGGGCTCGTTCGCGAACGTGAGGCCCGGCGTGAGCACATCGGTCGCGGGCGTGGTCGCGCTCGCGGGGCCAAAGACCGTGCTCATGCTGAGGGGCGACACCGTCGAGAAGTCGGTGCCGTTCCACTGCCGCAGCGCCTTCGTGAAGCTGAAGCTGAACTCCGCGAGCGAGCCCAGTCCGCCCGCCTCGCCCTGAAAGCCCGGCTCGTCGATCTCGTTGGGCACGTCCAGCCCCAGCGGCGCATAGTGCACCCGCACCGAGCGATCGATCGTGAGGCCGTCTTCGCTGATCAGCCCCGTGCGGAACTCGCCGTTCACGACTTCGACAAACACATCGCCCTCGGGCGGCTCGGCGAACGCAACACCAGCCAACCCCGCCACCGCAACGACAAACACAGTCTTCTTCATGATCTCACTCCCATAAGAACCGCAGGGCACAAGCCCTCGGCCGAACCAGAACACACTCTCACTCGTCCATGACCCGATCGAGCGCTCCTCCGCGCTCGTTGCCGAAGGCTCAAGGCCCTCGGTCTTTCAGCACACTTACAAACACGGCCCTTCGCTGAACACGCTCAGGAACGCGTCGATATCCATGGGATCAAACACCGACCCATCGTTGTTGAAGTCGATGTCGTTGCACGTCGCCGTCTCAGGCACGCACGGCCCCTCGCTGAAGACGCTCAGAAACGCATCGATGTCGGTTGGATCAAAGAGCGATCCGTCGTTGTTGAAGTCGATCGAGTCGCACGTCGGCCCGCCGCTCCCGCCTCCAAGATTCGCCAACGCCCACGCCGCCGCGGCGTCGGCTTCCGCCTGCGTCGCGCCGTCGTTGAAAACGATCCAGAACGGTTCGCTCTCTGCGATCGTCGCGTCGTTGCTGAAGAGCGACATCGACAGCAGATACACGCCCTCGCTCGCCGGGGCGAGCAGCGTGTAGCCGTAATGCCGGTGCCACGTGCCGTTGCTCCCGACGCTCAGCGTGAAGCCATCCACCACGCCAGGCGTTTCGGGCGTGATGCGCGTCAGCGTCGTGCCAAACCGCAGTTCCATGCGTTCAACCGGAATCTGATCAAAGTCGCCGCCGTCCCACTTCCGCAGCGCATCGAGGATGCGAAAACCGTTCCGCGAGCCGACCGGAAACGTGGCCGGCAGGCAATCAAATCCGGGCGAGTCGTTAAAGTGCGGAAACGACACGCCAAGCTGCGTCGCAAACACCCGCCGCTGCTCGAACGCGGCACCAATCCCAGCGCCGGTCGTGATGCGCCCATCCACAAGCGACAGGACGATGTCCCCCTCGTGCACCTGAGCCGAAGCGACTCCCGCGAGCGCCCCACACACAGCCACCGCACCAACCACCATGCCCAAATGCGTCTTCATTACTTCACCTCACCCGCCACCACATTCGCACCTTCGCACTACTGATCGATCTGCTTGTTCCCAAACACCAACTCCGGATCCAGCAGATTGCTCGCCTCGTCCCGATAGACATCGCCAAACCGCAGCAACGCCGCATGCCCATCGAGGAACGAGTAGTTGCTCTTGCCCTCGGTGCTCCTCTTGGGCCCGCCCCACTTGTTGATGAACACGTTCTCGCTCGCCAGCGCGGGGCCCTGCATCGCGTTGCCCCACCCCTCCACGTGCGGATGATCGCTCACCTCAAACAGCTTGCTGGGCGGGCTCTCTTCGGTCATCAGCAGAAACTGGATCGTGCTCGCGGGAGCCTGGATCTTCTCCAGTCGGTTCCACGGCTCGCGCCGGCTGATCCCGGGGTTGTACACGCCCGAGAGGTAGTTGTTCATGCCATAACTGGTGCGTCGGAACAGCCCGCCAATCGGCCCCACGCCGCCTTCCTTCTCCAGCAGATACCGGCTCTTGTCCCCGGGACTGCGATACACGGGCGGCGTGCTGTACGACGCCGCGGGCGCCGTCGCGTCGTACGACTCCGGCAACGCACCGATGTACTCCCGCATCGTGTAGATAAACGACCGAGCCGGATCGCCAATCGATCCGTGCGGCAGCCCCACATCCGCCAACTGCCCGCGATAGTCATCCGCGTACGACGCCTGCCCGAGCTGGACGCTGCGGATGTTCGCCAGGCAAAGCGTCTGCCGGGCCGCCATGCGAGCCTTCCCCAGCGAGGGCAGCAGAATGCCAATCAGCAGCGCAATCACAGCGATCACGACCAGAAGCTCGATCAGCGTAAAGGCCCGGGCTGGACGCACCTGAGAATCCATTCGCAGTGAGATTGTCTTCTCAATCTCAAGTTGCGTCAAGCCCATCCGCCCGATTTATTGAGAAATACTTCTCAACAAATACCCACGCTGGTGCCGCAGATCGCCGGCCCCCGCGGAATCCTGTGCACGGCGTTCGCTTTAAGCAGGGCCCCCGCTCACTGTCCGCACACTGTGCAAGGCCCCTCAGAGAACACCAGGAGGAAACTGTCAATGTCGCACGGGTCAAACACGGACGTGTCGTTGTTGAAGTCAATGTCGCCGCACGTCGCCCCGGCGGGAATGCACGGCCCTTCGGCAAACACGCTGAGGAACGCATCGATATCGACCGGGTCAAACAGGCTTCCATCGTTGTTAAAGTCAATCGAATCGCAGGCGGAACCCTCGATCACCGCGAGATCATCGACATAGAAATCGTTGGGGAACGTCGCCGTGTTGAGGTTGCGAATGGCCAGCTGGATGCTGGTTACGCCCGCGGGCACCGTCCACGTGCCGCGAATGTTCACCCACACCTGCGTCTGCGATGGCAGCGATGTTGGGTTGCCGATCAGCGATCCGTTCACCTGCCACTGCAGCACCGCGGGGCCGCCCGCGACGGCGGTGCAGCCTCGCAAAGTGAATGCATAGGTGACCCCGGGCGTCACGGCGATGGTCTGATACCAGATTCTTTGGTTGGAAACTGTGGAGCCATTCACCACCATCATCTGCATGCTTCCAGGCGATGATGGCGGTGGATTCACGAACGATCCGTTGAACGTCGAGCCGTTGCCGCGAACCGTGTACTGCCCCTCGCAACAGTTGCCGCCTGCGGAAAACGAGTAGTCGGACTGGAAACCGACGTTGCCTTGCTCGAAGTTTCCGTTCACGACGAGATTCTGGCCGCTCGCACCAGCGGTCGCGGCCATCAGCACAGCAGCGACACCCAGGCGCCTCTCCACACGCACTTGGCACGATGCATGGTCACGTTTCATCGGCGTTCCTTCCATAACTCAGAACAGCTCCGCTGCTGAAGTGTCGCTCAGGCGCGATCACTCAGGATCGCTCCTCGAAAAGCCCCTACCAAATGCTACCACAGTTTCGCGACTCGTACCTCCGATCTCGTGCTCGACAAAGCCTATTTGTGCGGCCACATTCAGGCTTCCGCGATTATCGGTGGTCTGTAGGCGAGATCGACGCCCACGCCTATTTGGGTCACTCCCCGCACAGCGTGCAAGGCCCTTCCGCGAACACCAACAGGAAACTGTCAATGTCGCACGGATCAAACAACGCCCCGTCGTTGTTGAAGTCGATGTCATCGCACGTCGCCGTGCCCGGCACGCACGGCCCCTCGCTGAACACGCTGAGGAACGCCTCGATGTCCTGCGGATCAAAGCTGCTCGAGTCGTTGTTGACGTCGATGTCGTTGCAATTGGGCCCAACCGGCGGGCAACTCGTGGGCGACGTCAGTTCGCACAGTCGCACCCGCACAAACTCGCTCGCCTCCATGTTTCCGTTCGCAAGCACCGCCACCGGAGCCTGCATCCCGGCAGCCAGTGCGCCACCATCCGGATTCGCGTATCCCGCCGCCGCCAGCGTGATGTACTCAGGCAGCGGCACATTCGCCGCCAGCCCAAGTTCCTGCCGCAGATTGATCGTCCCCTCCAGCACGCCCCCGTTCGCGCCCGTCATCGCTTGCACGCTGACGCCACTGCCCTGATCAAACCAACCCTCGAAGTCATTCGTGTTCTCATCCGCCAGGAACGCCAGCCAGTTTGCCACCTGTCCCGCCTTGGCCCAAGGCGCGGCACGCATCGCCCCGGCGGGATCCCCCGCAACAAACACGTAATGGTCATTCCCCTCGCCCGCGTCGTTGGTCGCGACGTACAGATTGTCGCCAATCAGCCCCGCCCACAGGCGCATCGTGCCCGATACGTTGCTGGCAACCTCCACGCTTGCGCCGTCGCGCACACCGTCCATCGTCCACTGGGGCGTGGGCTGCCCGCCCTGCACGCTGTAGTTCCAATCCGCCCCGCCGTTGTTATCCCACGTTGGGTTGCTCCCGCACGAGTTGAACACAAAGTTCAGTTGCGTCGCGTTGTTGGGCAGCGTGATCGTCACCTGCCAATTCGCGCCAACCTGCGTCATGCCCACGCCGCTCTGCACATTCTGCCACCCATTCACGCCCCAGTGCAGGCACACGCTACTCGCATTCGCCAGCACCCGCCCCGCGGGGTCGTACGTAATCGTCACGCTTTGCCCCGCCACCGGCGTCGTCGGCGCGATCGTCACCGCCGGGCCGCCCGTGGGCGCGCCGCTGCCATCGCCCACCCACACGTGCGAGATTGGGCTCCGCGTGATGTTGCCGCGCGAGTCCACCGCCTCCACGTAGTAATCCAGCAGTTTGCTGCGAATCCCTTCCAGCTTCGCCCAGTACTGATCCGCGATCGCAACCGGCATCTCAAAGAAGTTGATCGTCGGGTTGTTGTACACATTCCCCGCCGGGAAGTCGCGCATCGTCATGGGCACCGACACCCACGCCCCCACGCCCGCCCCGCCCGCGTATGTCTCATTCTCCGTGTTGGAGAGCGACCGCTGGCCATCGGCATCAATGCGATACTTGAGCGTCACGCTCTGCACGCCCGACACGTCATCCACAAAAGTCCAAATGTGAAAGTCCCCGTTGTTCGCGCGCTGCTGATATCCGTGCGCGGGGCCAAAGTTGGTACTGCCGGGGTTCCATGGCCAACGCTGCAACGCCCACACCGTCGGCGGCGTCTGATCCAGCGTCAGATTCGTCAGCAGCGTGCTCGCGTGCTCGATCGCTTCGTTGCACGCGATCGTGGGCTTCACTTCGAAGTCCTCCGCCGTGCCGTAGTACATGTACCCCGAGTTCAGACTGCCCAGGAAGTAATGCCACGCCCGCTCCGCCGGCGTCGTCGCGCTGTCGGGATACAAGATCCGCCGATTGTTCAGCCCGCCCGGCTGAGGCCCGCCCGGGCGCGTCGCAATCTGTTCCGCCGTGACGACGCGGTTGTTCGCCGCCGTGATCACCGCCCAATTGCGAGCATCCTCGGCCCATCCGGCCTCAATATCAATCTGCCCCGAAGCGTTCACGAGCGGCCAGTTCCAGTTGAGAAAACTCGGCGCGCCAAAGTCCCCGTCCGCATTCACCCATGCGCCGTCCTCCACATGCACAAAGTCATTCGCCGGTACCGGATGATCCGCAAGATACTTCTCCACCGTGCTGGGCACATATCCCTGCGAGTTTGCCGTGCTTGCGAAGTTGGGCACAGCCTCGCGGTAGTACGAGAACCCGCCCCCCCACGCGTTGTCGCCATCATGCGCCAGCATCACCAGCAGCGGCCGATTCGCACCAAGCCCGTTGGGCGCCATGCTGTTCATCGCGGCAAACCCGCTCGTCCCCAGGGGCGCGTACCCATCCTCCCACGACAAGCTCTGGCTCGCAGGCACCACGATCACACTGCTGATCGCACCCGTGTTCGGATTCACATACCGCGCCCGCCGCGGCACCATCGCAAACGGCACCGCCTCCGCCGGCGCACAGCCTCGCGAGATGCTTCGCCGGAAATACGCCCCCGCCCCCTGCGCCGGGTTCACCTGATCCGCGCGATTGGGCGGATCGGTGTTGACACCCCCCGACCCAAACTGCACCGGAAAGTCCGCGCATGCGCGAGAAATCTTCTCGCTCGACACGATCACCCACTCCACACCCTCCGCCGCCAGCGCCTCGATCATCTTCGTGCTGAACGCCATCTCGCTGGGAAACAATCCGCGCGAGCGAGGCACGCTTGTCCCCCACGCGTCCCCATACACCTCCTTGTACAGCGCGAGCTCTTTCCGCAGCGTCGTGCTGTCAATCAGCGGCATCAGCGGATGATGAAACCCAAACAGCACGATGTCCGCCCGAGGCCGCGTCGAGACGCCGTTGATGTTCCACCCGCGCGCCTCGCGCAACCAGCTGTTCCAGTTGCTTCCATACCCCAACTGCCCCGCCTCGCCCAGACTCTGAATGTTCCGCACCAATCCGCCCGAGTAGCTGATTTGTGCGCCCCCCTCGCTCGTCCAGCGGATGTCATTGATCGCGTCGCGCATGCGATACTGATATCCCGCCACGCGATCGGGAAGCCCAAAGATCTCCCGCAAGTTGTTCGTCGGATGCACCGCCCCCGCGTCCTTGCGCTGAATGCTCTGCCACGCCGTCTCATATCGATCCGGCCCTGCGCCAACGCCGCTCGTGGGCGCCTGTTCAGGCCAGTAAATCGGCTGCTCCATGTGCCAGAGGTACGTGTAGTGCACCTGCGCCTGCGCAACCGCCGCAAGCCCGCACGCACCCGCCATCACCGCCGCCAAAGCAACTCGTTGCATACTGCGTCCTCTTGCCGAATCCCGAATGCCGTGCCCCAAGAAAAACCGCCCCCGGGCGCAAAGCCCAGCGGCGGTACATTGAACACGAATTTCCCGTCACACGCAACCAGGATTCGTCATCCCCGTTGCCATTTTCCCAGTGCCCAGTGCCTAGTGCCCAGTGCTTACGCCTTCTTCCCAAGCACCCAACCCAGCACACCCGCGATCAGCGCCACGCCCGCACAGGCGCCGACGATGATCATGAAGTTATTGCCCAGTTGATCGACCAAGCCGCCGCCGCTGCCGGTCATCGCTGCGATCATCGCGAAGATGCCCACCATCAGCGCCAAAACCGCGCCGACCGCCAAGCCGCCGACCAACCCGGAACCCGGCCCGTCATACGCCTCGGCGTAAGCCGCCATCGCCGGTGCGGCAGCTTCAAAATCAGCCCCACCGCCCGCTGCGGGCGACTCAAACAGGGCGCCGCCGCCAGCATCCGCCGCCGCGCCCACCGCGTTCTCGCCCGCGTCCATCGCGGTCGCGCTCGCGACAGTTTCGGAGCCGTACACGTCTTCGAGCAGCCCCGCGCCCAGGCTCGTGTCATCCGCCTCGCGCGTCAGGTCCAGCAGGCCAGCGCTGCCGCTCTTGCCCTTCTTGTCTTCGCCCGGGTCAACCAGCGCGGAAGGAGCGTTGCTGATACGTGTCACGGCGTTCGCATCTGCGTCGTCGGTTTCTTCGAGATCCAGCAGCGCGATGCCCGTGCCGGTGTTTTCCTTCGCGTCGTTCTTTGGCGTAATGCCCACCGCGCTGCCCGAAGAGGCCAAGCCCAGCGGCTCAAGCTCGCCCGAATCCGCCAGCCGAAGCGGCTCGTCCTCGCCCCCGCCCGCAAGCAGGTCGACCTGTTCCTTCTTGAACATCAGGCGATCGCGATCGCGAAACTCCGCCAACTGCCCACGCGACGCCATCTGCCGGACATCATCCTCCGACTTGCCAAGACGCTGCGCGGCTTCTTCCAGGGTGTAAAACAGCTTTTCCATGGGTCGCTCCAATCGGGCAAAGGCCAGGACACAGGGCGGAACCGAATCCCGGGTCAAGACGATAGGTCATGTGCCCCCACTGCGTCTCTTCGCCTCGCTGTCTCTGCGTCTCTCCCTCTGTCCGCACCGCGCGCCCGCTCAGTTCGGGAAATCGTCGGTGTCCGAGAACCTTGGCAACCGCCCCACTCAGGCTTCGCTGGATTCCCCAAAGTGCGGGCCTGCACGCTCCCGCCGAGCCTCGCCGCAGCCGCCCGCCCCGCTGGTCGATGCTGTTGCCATGCTTCGCCTGCTCACCCATCACGCCCGCCCCGGCATGACCCTCGCGCTCCCGATCTACCACCCGCGCGTCCCCGAATGCGTGCTGCTGCGCGAAGGCATGGAACTCGACTCCTTCTCGATCCCCCACCTCCGCGACCTGGGCATCCCCGAGGTTTGGATTCAGTACCCCGGCCTCGAGCACCTTGTGAAGTTCGTCGACCCGCAACTCCACGCCCAATTCCGCGAACTGACCGCACGCCTGGGGCTCGTCATCGACCAAGCCCTGGTCGCGCCTATCGAGCTCGACTACTACTCGTGCAAGCGCACGCTGATCGCAACCATCCGCCGGCTTTCCGAGAATCCCTCCACCGCCCTCTGGACCAGCGAGATCGCCGGCGCGGATCGCCCCTTCGTCCGACACTGCGGCACCGTCGCGGGCCTTGCGATCATGATGGGCATGAAGCTGGACTTCTACATGGTCCGCGAGCGCCCGCGCCTGCCCGCCAATCGCGCCAAGGACCTCACCAGCCTCGGCATCGGCTCCCTCCTGCACGACATCGGCGTCCTGCACCTTCCCGCAGAGTCCGTCGCAAACTACAACAAGAACCTCGACACCAACGAGCTCATCTGGCGCGAGCACACCGCCATCGGGTACGAAATGACCCGCGGCATCCTCGACCCCAGCGCAACCACCGTCGTGCTGCATCACCACCAAGCCTTCGACGGTTCAGGCTGGCCCCACCGCCTGCCTAAGCCGGGCGTGAAGGGACCAAAGGGACCGGTGAGCGGCAACGACATCCACATCCTCGCGAGAATCGCCGCTGCCGCCGACTTGTTTGACCGCCTCCGCAACCCCGCCCACGCGCCAGGAGCCGATCCCAACACCAATCCCTCGCGCCCCATCGTGCAAGCCCTGCACATGATGCTCGAGCCGCAGTTTGGCCGACTGCTCGATCCCATCGTGCGCACCGCGTTGTTCTCCGTCGCCCCGCCCTTCCCGCCCGGCAGCCTCGTCACCCTCAGCGACGGCACCGACGCCGTGGTGGTGGATTGGAACCCTTCGAATCCCTGCCGACCCGTCGTCGAATTCGCCGAGCGCGGCCAGAACGACATGCTCCGCCCCAAGAAGCATCAGGGCAAGGTCCGCCGGCTCGACCTTCGCGAGGCGCCCGAGCTCTCGATCGCTTCCATGGACGGCGTGGATGTGCGCCCCTGGTGCTTCGAACCTGAATTCGACGGCCAGTTCGACATCAACGCGATTGCGCGCCAACTCAGCAACCGCGCCCATGACGACCTCAAGGACGACGCCGACAAGTCGCTCGTCACCGATGACGCCACGCTCGAAATGGAGCAAGACCTCAAGCGCGACGCGGCATAAACACCGCTCCGGCCGAACCGCGGCGGTCGCCAGTAGTTCCTTTTTCTAGCACAGAGACAGAGAGAAAGAGGAGAAAGCAAAGGGATAAAGCAGGTTCAACCACGCTTCTCTCTCATCTTTCTCTTGATCTCTGTGTCTCTGTGCTGAAATCGAGCGACCACTCGCGGCCGCAAGCCGAGCCACTCACGCCCGCTCGCCCAGAATCTTGCTGGGCGTCGTCCGCTTGATCTGCTGCGACAGCGCCGACATGCCCGTGCGAATCGCCTCCAGCGCGACCGCAGGATCGTCCGTCACCGTCAGCAGTTCAACGTCCGCAGGGCTGATCGTCCCAGCCTTCACAAATCGCTCGCGAATCATCGCCAGCATCGGATCCCAGAAGTCCGTCCCCATCAGGATGATCGGGAAGTTGCGGATCTTCCGCGTCTGCACCAGCGTCAGGGCCTCGAACAACTCGTCCATCGTCCCAAACCCGCCCGGCATCACGACGAACGCGTAGCTGTACTTCACCAGCATGACCTTCCGCACAAAGAAGTACTTGAACGTCACGAACTTGTCGAGGTACGGATTCTCCCTTTGCTCCTGGGGCAGGATGATGTTGCAGCCGATGCTCCGCCCGCCCGCTTCCCGCGCTCCGCGATTGGCCGCTTCCATGATGCCCGGCCCGCCGCCCGTCATCACCGTCATCCCCAGCCCCGCGCAGCCTTTGCCGACCTCGCGGGCCAACTCGTAATACCGATGCCCGGGCGCAAACCGCGCCGACCCAAACACCGTCACGCACGGCCCCACAAAGTGCAAGGCTCGAAAGCCCCGAATGAACTCCGCAAAAATCCGACACGCCCGCAAAAACTCATCAACGCGGGCCCGCGGACCTTCCAGAAATTCCGGTACGTCCTCCGAGCCCGGGCCCATCCGCCACCGCCGCACGGTGGGATCGACGATGCGGGCCCCGTTGCCCGATTCCCCCGCATCCCGCAGCAGCCCGTTCAGGTCGTTGTCTCGCACGCGATCCTCCAGCCAATTCCCCACTTTCAGACGCTATTATCCGCCACCATTCGGACCCGCCACCCAACAAAAGAATCTGGGGTCTTTTGGATCGGTTTCGGAATCTAGGCTCCCGCTGTGGTCGCATCCATCGGGCAGGGATGCCCCGCCGCCATGCCGCGCCGTCGCTTCTCTGCCTTTCGCCCGGCGGCTGGTGCGGTCACTCGCAGTGGCGGAAAGTGAGGGTTCCGATGGCTTTGAACATGAATCCAGGTCTGACCACCTCCAACACTCCCGCCACACCCATGCGCTCGTGGACTCCCACGAACGATGTCGCTTGGCTTTGGCAGACGTTCGCTGATCACGCAACCTTCCCCGTTCTGGTCGTGTCCAAGTCGGGCATTGTGGAGTACGCCAACACGCCCGCGATGGCCCTCGCAGCGCCCGGCGCGCTCACGAGCCGCATCAGCATTGTGGACCGTCCCCTCTCCGAGTTCTTTGGCGAGAACCACGCCCGCGAACGTCTTGAGCACATCCAGCAGGCACTCGCG
This sequence comes from Phycisphaerales bacterium, assembly GCA_022843045.1. Lineage (GTDB taxonomy): Bacteria > Planctomycetota > Phycisphaerae > Phycisphaerales > UBA1924 > BJHL01. The sequence continues at coordinate 23,733 of JALHOJ010000012.1, read as the reverse complement.
ACGGGCAAGCCCATCGTGATGGAGGAACTGCGTCGAGGCAGGCAGCTGCACTGCGTTATCCGCCCGATTCCCAACGGCAACATGCCACCCAAGAGCGTGCTGTACTGCGCGTACCTCTCTTCGGTCGCGGCACCTGCGGTCAATGGCTTCCCGGTTGTTCGCGCCAAGCACAACGACTCGGGCAAGCTCGCCGACCTCACGGCCCGCGAAATGGAAATCCTCCGCCTGATCGGCCTGGGCCTTTCCACCCAGGACATCGCCAAGCACTTGGGCCGCAGCGTGAAGACCATCGAGTGGCACCGCGTGTCGCTGGGCGAAAAGCTGGGGGTGGTCAATCGTGTCGAGATCGCCCGCATCGCGATTGCGGCGGGTTTGGTGGGCGTGGACGAGCCGGCGCCGGTGAGCCCGGCGGCGAAGAACTGAGCGGCTTTCAGTGCGAGAAGATCAACGACCTCCGGCGGCTGCCGGAGGTTTTTTCTGCGCTCTCCAGGATCGGCCGAGGGCTTGCACCCTTGGGTTCATAAATGCACTACGCGAGGCGGTGGTTGGCGCCTCGCGTAGGAGTGGACTGCGGTGCAAGAGAGTGAGAGCTTGCGTCGCGTCTTGAGTTGTCTGTCTCGAAACTTCGATGGGTTGCGCCACCGTTCCCGATGACGCCGCCGGCTGCAAGGTTTCGTGGTTCGGGTGCGTGGTTCGGTGTGGTTTACTCGTCGCCGTCGTGTTCGCCCTGACTCTGGACCAGCTTGCGGAGATATTCGTTCTCGCGCCGGGTGGCTTCCAGATCGAAGACGAGGTACTTGATCGAGAGCCGCAGGTAGTCCAGGCTTTCCTGGAGATCCGCGACTGTCTTCTTCATGCGGTCGTGGCGGTCCTTGGTCTCCTGTGCGAGCGCACTCAGCGGGGCTCGCTGGCTCTCCGGCAGGTTGTTGATCTGGGTGATGAGGTCGCCGAGTTTCTGCTGGAAGTCCTGCTCGTTCATCCTTACTGCTCCTCTCTGAGTTTGTCGCCAGTCGCACGTGCGTCCGGCGAAGAGAAGAGATACAACGACAGGGCCACAATCGGGCGCGGCGAACCGAGCCTGGCATGCCAATCAATGTGCCGGTAATAAAGCCCCGCGGAAGGCCTCAACCCCGATCCGCGCGCGGCCACCCGATCGCACCGCGATCCGGGGCGTTCCGAGCGTGCGCTCTGTTGCGGAAACTCAACGCCCGATGTCGACGCGACGCAACGCGGCCTTGGCGGCGGGGCCACACTGGGCCAGCGCAACGTCCACAGCCTTGGCGTCTTCCCGGCGAGCGTCCTTCAGAATCTTCTTCAGGTGACCGTCGAGACTGATGCGGAAGCGGTCCATCTGGGCCTCCAGCTCGTGGCGGCTCATCATGGACATGGGGTCGCGCAGGCCGGTCTGGATGGTCGCCCAATCCAGCACCCCCGCGGGCTTGTCCCAAAGCTTGTACAGATCCAGCGTCGCCTGCACGCGCTTCATAATCGGCACAAACGGATCATTGATGTTCTCGGGCAGTTTCTGGAGCGCCTCAAGGGACGCCGCGCGATCGAGCACGTCTTGCATGGTTGGTTCACTTTCCCCGTTCCCCCGAAGGTCGTCAGTATCGTCTCGTGACTTGCCGTTGCGCACAGGCTCTTCAGGAGCCGCAGCGAACCGCTTGGCGAACATCGCCAGCGGAGCCTCGCTCGCGGGACGTAGATCGGCAAACGCGGTCGAAATCGTCTTCAATCCGCCGCGAGAGAATCGGATCGTCAGCCGCTGACAAGGCTTGCCCTCGTGCAACTGACCTTCCGCGGACATGACATCACCCGGGCCCCATTCGGGTTTACCCGCGTGAATCACGCTGTCGCCCTTGGCGAAGTTCCTGCCTGGCATCCACTTCCCCAACGGTCACGCCGCAAGCTAGAACTCGGCACGGCCCCAAAGGCCATACCCAGCGGCCCCGATAGCCGCCCAGCGAAAACTTGCGTGACCCATCCCCCGAACCCCTGACCTGAACGCATCGCGTCGCAAACAGCACGTTGGGGGGCCCTTGAAAGGCCCCATTCTCGCAACCATCGCGCCGCCCATGCCTTGGGCATGGTCCGGGCGACGACGCTCGCCTACTATCGCGACTGCGAAGCATCGAACGTTAGGCATGGTTTTGGCCAGTTTCTTCCCCGGGATGTGCCCTTTGGCCTTCTCAATTGGCCGGGTGATGCCGACGGCTGGTGGAATTGCTTCGGGTTGGCCGCCAGTATCCCTGGCGAGTATTGAGGTCCTGACCACATGATCGAAGCACTCAAGAGCGACGAAATCGTCAACAAGATGGGCGGCCGGTTCAAGCTCTGCACGCTGGTGCAGCGCCGGCTGGAGCAACTGATTGACGGGGCCCGCCCCCTGGTCGACCGCGATGGCCGCTCCGACCTCGAAGTCGTGATCGAAGAAATCATGCAGGACAAGATCACCCTGGACTTTGATCCCAGCAAGCTCGAACGCGTCAGCAACTGACGTCCCTGCAGCTCACGCCCCACGAAACGCGACCGTCAGGGAGCGTCGCGTGCGCGGCATGCCATCCACGCCTCTGGTGTTCGACGCTCCCTCACGGTCGCGTTTCGTCATGCAGCCCCTGACCCCCAAGCCCTATGACCCCGCCGCCTTGTCCGCTGTTGCAAAGGGCAAGCGGGTGCTTGTCGGCGTGACCGGCGGGATCGCCGCGTACAAGACCGCCACCGTGGTTTCGCGACTGGCGCAAGCCGGCGCGAAAGTCACGGTCGCAATGACGCCCGCCGCGACCCAGTTCGTCACGCCTCTCACCTTCCAGGCCCTCTCTGGCAATCCCGTCTACACCTCCCCCTGGGACCACATCGAAAGCAGCGATCCGCAGCACATCAGCCTCGCGACGGGCCTGTCCCTCGCGCTGGTCGCCCCCTGCACGATGGACACGCTCGCAAAGCTCGCGCACGGCAGGACCGACGATGTCGTCACGCTGATCCTTTCCGCAATCGACCGCGAAAAGACACCCGTCCTGCTCGCCCCCTCCATGAACAGCGCGATGTGGGCCCAGCCCAGCACCCAGCGCAACCTCACGCAACTCATCGAAGACGGCTTCCAGTTCGTCGGCCCCGACGCCGGCTGGCAAGCCTGCCGAACCGTCGGCGCTGGCCGCATGAGCGAGCCCGAAGTGATCCTGGGCGCGGTGCAGCAGTTGCTTGGGAACTAGGTGTCAAGGTCTTAAGGCGTCGAAGTGTCAAGTGGTCTTGGCACCTTGAAACCTCCATACCTCTACGCCGTCCCCACCCGATACCATCCGCTACGTGCCCCAGGCGCCCTCCCAAGCCCAACCCGCCGACCCCGAAGCGCATGAATTAGCGCTCGTGGCACGCATCCGCGCAGGCGAGTCCGGAGCCTGGTCCGAGCTCATCACCCTCTACCAAGACCGCCTGTTTAGCGTTTGTTTGCGAATGGTCCACGACCGCGACCTCGCCGCGGATCTCACGCAGGACTCCTTCGTCAAAGTCATCCGGGGCATCGATTCCTTCGACGGGCGCAGCAAGCTCTCGACGTGGATGATCCGCGTCACCATGAACGTCTGCCTGAGCAAGTTGCGGTCCGAGAAGCTTCGCAAGCACGCCAGCCTCGACGCGATGGCGTTGCCCGACAACAGCCACCCGGATTGGCAGCCCCGTTCCGCAAGTTCAACATTGACAGCCCGGGAACCGGGTCTCAATCAGAACGTCGAACTCCGGGAAGAACGTGATCGTGTGATGGCCGCCCTCCGCCAGTTGGAACCCGACCAACGCGCGGTGCTCATCCTCGCCGACTGCCAGGGTCTGCCCTACGACCAGATCGCCGAGGCCATGGGCGTGGCGGTGGGCACCATCAAGAGCCGGGTCTTCCGAGCCCGCACCGCGCTACGCGAACTGGTGGAACAACTGGAACGCGAAGCGATGGCGGCAAGGCGAGTAGGTAGGTAGCTAGGTATGCAGGTGTCGCAGGGGGGCGTTTCTTGAACTCGTGTTTCAGCACAGAGACACAGAGCTCAGGAGACGGATGAGAATGCAAAGTGGGTTGTGCGACAATTTGATTGAGTGTTCCCAGTGTGCTGATCTCCTTTCTCTGTTCTCCTTTCTCTGTTCTCTCCTCTCCATTCTCCGCTCTCCTCTCCTCTTCCTCCTGATCTCTGTGTCTCTGTGCTGAAATTGATCCACGACTGATGCCCGCCGACCCCTCCAACCCCCGCCCGCTCACTGAGGACCAGCTCGCCGACTGGGTCGACGGCTCCCTCTCGGACTTGCAGGTGCAGGCGTTGGTCGACGCGTCGGGACGCTCCGATCTTTCCCAGCGCATGGCCCAGATGCAGCGGCACAAGGTGCTGCTCGCCACGACCCTGCCCGAGCGGGCCCCACGCGATCTCCACGACCGCGTGCTCGCCGCCCTCGAGCGTGACATGCTGTTGGGCGCGGTCGAAGCCGAGCGCTCCAGCGCCACCGAAACCCCCGCGCCACAACTCAAGCTGGCGGGCGATGGGCCCACGCCCGCTCCGCGCACCAACGCCGCCCGTTGGATGCCCCGCATGGCCATGGCTGCCGGACTGCTCCTCGTCGTGGGCGGCGTGTCGTTCTTCGTGATGAAGGCCATCAACCTCTCGTCGCGCCCTTTGGTCAAGGACCAGATTGCGGGCGTCACGCGACCCGCGCCGACGAACCCCGCCGACCTCGCGTCAGACACGCAGATCGCCGCCGCAGAGAAGACCGAGCAAGCCGACACGCTCGCCGAGGCCAGCCCCGCAGCGACGAGCGTTGCGGACGCCACGCTCGCGGCCGCCAGTTCTGCCGCTAAGCAATCGGCCAATCAAATCCTGGCCATCGAACCCCGCATCGACCCCAAGGGCGTCCCGCTGGATCGCGCCGCCCAGCTCGCTTCCGAAGGCCGGCTTGCAATCCGCGTCGTCACCGAAGACACCCGCGGTCTCGCCTCCTTCGAACAAGCCGGCGCGGCTCCGCTCAATAGCCCCAATCGCCCCTGGCGCGTGACCAAGCAAGTACCCGCACAAATCGTGGCCAGTGTTCTGCCCAGTGTGCTGCCTCGCGCGAGCGGTCTGGACGATCCGCGCGTGCTCGCTGCGGACATGGTCGTGCCCATGGCCGGCCTCGCAATGCACCCGCTGCTGGCATCGACGCAAGTCGATCCCACCTTCTCCCGCGTCCGCGCCAGCTACCTCGTCAGCGTCCCCGCCAGCGAAGCCGGCCTCGACGTGCTCCGCAACGCCCTGCGCTCGCGCCTGAAGGGAGCAGTCGAGTTCTTCGAACTGCCCGAAGCCGTCCAAGCCCCCAGCGCCGACACGCCCCGCGACCTGCTCTGGTGGACCCAATCCCCCACGCACTGGACGCCCCGCGCCACGGTGCCGACCGTGATCGCAACACCATAATCAGTGGCAAGCTCTTCCAGACGATGCGTCTGCTGGCCATCCTGGCCAGCGGCGTTCACCCGCGCTTCTTCGGGCCGAGTTGGCCCGAGGATTGATGTGCTGGAAGCACATGCCACGACGTCGCGACGTACGCTGACTCATGGCCTTCGCCGACCTCACGCTCCGCGCCTTCCTCGACCAGACCGCCGCCAAGCAACCCACGCCGGGCGGCGGAGCGATCGCCGCTGCCGCAGGCGCACTCGGCGCCGCCCTCGCGCACATGGTTGTGAACTACTCGCTGGGCAAGAAGTCCCTCGCGGCGCATCAAGCCCTGCTCGACGACGCGGCCCATCGCCTCGGACGCGCCCGCGGCATGCTGCTCGAACTCGCAGACGAAGACGCCGCGGCGTACGGACTGGTCAATGAACTCTCGCGCTTGCCGGAGACCGATCCGCGTCGGCGCGAATTGCCCGCGGCTCAAGAAGCATCGGTCCGCGTCCCGCTCGCCATCGCGGCGGTGGGCGTCGAGACGCTGCGACTGCTCAAGGACCTGTGCGGCAAGTCCAACCACCATTTGCGCAGCGACCTCGCCATCGCGGCGGTGCTCGCCGAAGCCTGCACCCGGTGCGGACACTGGAACGTGGTCGTCAACGCCCCGTTCCTCGCCGACGCAAGGCAGCGCGACGCGGCGATGCACGAGGGGCACACGCTCGTGGAGCGTGCGATCACGCTGGCTCGCGAGGTGGAGCGAGCCTGTCACACGAATGGCGAGGCGTGAACGTGGCTGGCGAAGACTCCAGGCAGTTGGGAACCTCCGACGATGCCGCGATCGCTCGCGCGTGGCTTGACGCCGTCAACTCGCCCGTGATCAAGACCGAGCTCGAATCAATCTACGCCGAAGTCGCTCGCGAAATCACATCCCGCGGCCCTTCCTGCTGGGCCAGCGGGCGATGCTGCAACTTTGCGAAGACTGGGCATCTGTTGTACGTGACGGGCTTGGAAGCGGCGTACACGGTTGCGCGGCGGAATGAACACGAGCGCGAAGTCGCGAGCGACGCACGGGGAACCCGCCCACCCCAACCCCTCCCCCAACTCCATCCCCCACAAGGGGCTTTGTCCCTCACGCAGATCGACGCGGCAAAGGCTCGCGGCGACTGCCCGTTCCTGGAGCGCAACCTCTGCGGAGCCCACACGATCAAGCCGCTGGGATGCCGGGTGTATTTCTGTGATGCGAGCGCGCAGGACTGGCAGCACGAACTCACTGAGCGCGCGCTCGAGCGGATTCGCGCTCTGCACGATCGGCACGGGATCAGCTACCGCTACGGCGAGTGGCGCGCGATGCTGGCGTGGGTGGTGAGCGATGAAGCGATGAAGCGATGAAGCGATGGAAAGCTGCGCTTCGTTCGATCGCGCATCTCGGTATATCGCTGTGCTTCTCCCCACACTTTCGCACTTTCGCACTCCCCCAAAAAAGCACAGGCCGCCCCTGCGGAGGCGGCCTGCGACGGTTTCAAGTCCAAAGACTGTGCCGTAGGACTGGGGCCAGCCGCACGCTCGTGACTGCTTGCTCGTCACGCGCGGGGCCTGCTCCGTCGAGCCAGGCTCTCGGCCTGGCCCCATTCACACATCCGGAGAACGCTCCGACGATGTGTGCTGACAGTTCAATTGATTCACTGGATCACCTCCTTGCTGAAGAGGCCATACCTGACCCAGCCGCCAAGCCCGCTGTCCTTGGGCTTCCGCCGGGCTTCTCTCCCGGCCGTCGCCGGGCACGCTCGCGGGCGCACCGTGCGCACCGCGGGGTCCGCCTTGCTTGCGGGTCGCTTGGCCAGGAGGCGGCGTCGCAAGCAGCATGCGGACACTCATAGTGTACAAAATCTACGAGCGTGTGCAAGTCGCGGTTCGAGTTTTCCACAACGAAACGCGCCCGTCAGGAAGCTCGAGTGCGTTATGCACCCGTGGTTGGGTCTCCGCCGCACGTTTGTGTCATGCCTCGCGATCATGCGCCATCCCGTTGCGAGAACCTAGGGCATCTTGGGAGCATCTCGGGGGACTTCCCGGGGCGCTTTCGCGGGCTTTGCCGTATCATCCCCTGAATGACGGCATCCGCAACTCCTCGTGCTACCGATCTCGCGCTCGACGTGACTCGCCTGGTCTTTGCATACCGGCGATCCACCGATCAGGGCGAGCAACCGTTCACGCTTCGGGTTCATGAACTCGATCTCGCGCCGGGCGAGCAGATACTGCTCACGGCGACCTCGGGCACGGGCAAGACCACGCTGCTGAACCTCATCGCGGGCATTCTCGACCCCGACGAGGGCACGGTGCGGGTCGCGGGCAAGACCGTGCACGCGGCATTCGGAGCCGAACGCGACCAGCTCCGCGGCCGCCACATCGGCATGATCTTCCAGACCTTCCACCTGCTCGTGGGCTTCTCGGCCATCGAGAACGTGATGTGCGCACTGCTCATGGCCGGCGTCCCCGAGCGCGAACACCGCGGCAGGGCCAAAGCGCTGCTGGATCGCCTGGGCATCTCGCGAATCGACGCCCGCGTCGAAGAACTCAGCACCGGACAGCAACAACGCGTCGCGGTCGCGCGTGCGCTCGCATGCGACCCTGCGTTGGTGCTCGCCGACGAGCCGACGGCGAGCCTCGATCCCGACAACGCGCAAGTCGCGATGGACCTGATCCAGCAAGTGTGCAAGGAAAAAGGAGCCGCGCTCTTGTGCGTGAGCCATGATCCGACGATGCTGGCACGCTTTCCCAGACACGCGACGCTGGCGAGCCTTGCCGATGCAACGCCAGGCAACGGAGGTACGCGATGAACGACTTCACCATCGTCCTGCGCAGCCTGCGGGCCCGCTGGTTCTCAACGCTCACGACCATCGTCACGGTCGCCGTGGCTGTGGCGCTCATCGTCGTGCTCCTCACGCTCCGCAACAGCGGCAAAGCCAGCTTCGAACGCGGCGCGGGAGACATGCACCTTCTGGTCTCGGGCGAAGCAAGCTCGACGGTCGCGGTGCTCAACAACGTCTTTTACGCCAATCCGCCCCGACGCCCGCTGCCCTGGAGTCGCTTCGAACAGCTCCAAGCCCAGGCCCCCTGGGAATACGCCATTCCCACCGCAATCGGCGACAGTTTCCGAGCCTTTCCAGTGGTGGCAACCACGCCCGAGTTCTTTTCCGCCTTCAAGCCCGCGCCGGGCGAAACCTGGCGATTCGCCGAGGGTGCCGCGTTCACCAACGACTTCGAGATCGTGCTGGGCAGCGCAGTAGCGCGACGCACAGGCCTCAAGGTTGGCGACACCATCTACCTCACGCACGGCTGGTCCAAAGCCTCTCAAGGCGCCACCACCCAAGGCGATGCCGATCGCGCGGGCGTCACGCACGATGACGACGACGAAGCTAGCGCAGGGCCCGGCGGCACGCACGTCCACCGTGAATTCGGCTACAAGGTCGTCGGCGTGCTCGAACCCACGCTCACGAGCCACGATCGCGCACTGTTCTCGAGCCTCCAGAGCAGTTGGCTGATGCACGCTCAGGACCGCCGCGAAGCGGATGCAAAGGGCGAGGTGGCCCAGTCCACGCCCGCGGACCTGATCGACGATGACAAGAAGATCACCGCGGCGCTGCTGCGCCTCATCTCGCGCGATGCGAGCGACACGCCCGCCAACCTGCCGCAGGTCTTCGATCAACTCCGCCGCGACGGCACACTGACAGTCGCCAGCCCCAGCCAGGAGATCAAGAACCTGTTCGAGATCATCGATCAGGTCAACCGCGTCTTCCTCGCCATCGCGATCGTGGTGCTGGTCTCCAGCGCGATCAGCATCATGCTCGCGCTCTACAACAGCATGGAGCAGCGCCGTCGCCAGATCGCGGTCCTGCGCGTGCTGGGCGCAAGCCAGGGCCGGATCTTCAACCTCACCCTCGTCGAGTGCGCCGTCATCGGCCTGTTCGGCGCGGTTCTGGGCATCATCCTCGCGTACGTCGGCGCGGGGATGGCCTCGGGCGTGCTGCGTCAGCGATTCGGCCTCATCATCGAGCCTTCAATCGCACCCACCGTGATCGTCATCCTGCTCGCCGTGACGACCGTCCTCGCCATGCTTGCCGGCCTGGTCCCGGCGATCATGGCCTATCGCACCAGCGTGGCCCGCAACCTGCGGCCGGTCGCCTGAAATCACCACGGAGAGCCACGCAGACAGCACTGAGAATACAAAGAAAAGAGAGAAGCCCGACCGGGCTTCTCTCCGTGCACTTTCCGTGGTCCTCTGTGGCCTTCCGTGGTGATCCTCAGCCCAAGGTGTTCGCCATTTCCTTCGCCTGAGCCTTTACCGTGTTGCCAATCTCCGCAAGCTTCTCGCTGCTGAGCTTGAGGAAGTCGAGCACATCAGGCTCGATCATCGTGCTCACGAGATCGCCCCGGAAGCCCACGCCGCTCTCGGCGGCAAGGCGATCGGCGACATACACGATCGCGGCGAGCTGCCGCTGATCATGGGGCAGTTCGAGCGGGCGGTGGTGGTAGCCACAAACGTTGCTGAAGCTCTTGGGGAACTTCCACTTCTCGCACAGCACGCTGCCAAAGTCCTGGTGGTCCGCGCCGTACACCGCAAGCTCGCACGCGAGCATGTCGGTCGCGGGCACGCCCTTGGCGTCCTGCCCGACCTGCCGCAGCACTTCCTGCAGCTTGTTGCGGTCATACTGCATCTCGACCATGAGACCCAGATCGTGAATCAAGCCACCCAGGAACGCTTCATCAGTCAGCCCCATCTTGATCGAGGTCGCAATCAACTTTGCGCCCGCGGCGGTGACGTTGCAGTGTGCCCACAGTTCGCGCCCGCTGAAGCTGGGGCCGATCTCACCACCCCGGAACAGCTTGGCCATGCTCGCCGCGATGGCGATGTTCTTGACGGCGTTGAGGCCCAGCATGACGATGGCGCGGTTGATGCTGCCGATCTGTCCGGGCAAACCGTAGAACGAAGAGTTCACGACTTTCAGGATGCGTGAGCACAGCGCGGGGTCGGTGCTGATGACCTTGTTCAGGTCCTGCGCCGTCGACTTGGGATTCTCGACGAGTTCAACGACCTTCACCGTCACTTCGGGGAGCGTCGCAATGTGGCTGATCTCGCGAATCGCGTTGGTGACGACTTGCTCGCGCTCTTGGGTCAGGGCGGACATGCGGTGCTCCCAGGGTGCGTGTGGCACGCTTTCGTTCGGTCGATGCACGTCCCTTCCGCAACACGCGGCGATCCGTGCCTCGTGGTCATCGGTCCAATATGCCAAACACTTTCGGACAACCCACACGAGTCCCACGGCTTCAACGAAGGAAATGCGCTCGACGATACGAACTCTGCCGTTCTCGCCCCGATAACGCCGCGCCCGACAGACCACTTCATGGCGGGCGGCCCGACGTTCCCACAACTTGCGGCCAACTCGACGCCCGCACGAACCGATGCACACTGCAGCGTCTGGGCATGCTCTGCCCCAGCCGCACGACCGCACATCTGTTCAGATCTGGAGTCTTCGCGATGCCCTCATCCAAGGACCGCCGCCAATTTCCGCGCCTGCTCACCACGCGCCCGCTCAAGGTGTTCCATCGCGCTTCCGGCCGATTCCTGCCCGCCATCGCCACCGACCTCTCCGACGGCGGCGTACTAGTCACCATCACCTGGCCCTGCCGGATGATCGTGGGCGAAACCCTCGATATCTACTTGCCCCCCGACAACCACGTGATGCTCAGCGCCAAGCACCGCGCCACCGCCCGCATCAAGCGCGTGCTGCACGGTGAGCAAGTCACTATGGCGGCGATCCAGTTTGATCAGCCCCTGAGCCAAACCGTCCTGCGCGAAGAACGCGCCGCCGCGTAATCGCAACTCCGAAGGAGTGGCGTGGGCTTCCAGCCCAAGAGTCCCAGGCTCACGCGCGAGGCGTCTCCCCCGTCCACCGTGTCTTGAGATCGTGCTCCACGTGCAGCAGGTCCAGCACCTTGCCCACGGTAAAGTCCACGATTGCCTGCACCGTCTTGGGCAGCAAGTAGAACCCAGGATTAGGCGAGCAAATCGTCGCGCCCGCCAGCGCGAGCGTTTCCATATTGCGTATGTCAATCAGGCTCAGCGGCATCTCGCGATGACAGATGATCAACGGCCTGCGCTCCTTGAGCGTCACCATCGCGGCCCGCGTCAGCAAGTTGCTGCCGCTGCCGGTGGCGATGGCGCCCAGGCTCGCGCTGCTGCAAGGAATCACGACCATCCCGTCGTGCAGGAAGCTGCCGCTCGCAATCACCGCACCCACGTCCTTGTTGGGATGGATGAACAGCCGCTTCTCAATCGCCGCGGCGTCCTTGCGCTTGGCCAGGCTTGGCACAAGTTCCTTGAGCGTCAGGTTCTTGATCCCGCTCTCATCAAACAGCAGCCGGCGACCATAATCGCTCACGACCAGATGCACCTCATGCGTCCGCTCGCTCAGCAGCACTTCCATCAGCCGCTGCGCGTACCACGCGCCGCTGGCGCCGGAGATGCCGATCACAAAGCGGCGAGGAGCGCGTCGACGCCCACGAGATTTGATAGAGCCAGCCATATCTCTCAGTATTCGATCACAGACAGCCCCGGGATTCTCGCGAAGTGACGAGAATTGCCGGTCACCAGTTCGCATCCGTGAGCCCCGCACATCGCGGCGATCAGAACGTCCATGTCACCAATATGCTCGCCCTTCCGCCGCAGCCCGGCGCCGATCTTTCCATACCACTCAACGCTCGCTCGCGTCAGTTCCAGCACCCCCACGCTGGACAAGACCGGCTTCAGACGATCTCGCTCCGCGGCAGGGCGAGACGACAGGCAGACGCCCACTTCCAACTCGCACAAAGTCGCGCGCGTGACCATGACCATGGCGCCCTGCGCCCCTGATCGCGCAAGGGCCCGCTCGACCGCGATCTTGCGAGCATGCCCCTCCCTTCGCACGAGATCCAGCACCGCGGTGGTATCGAGGCACAGCACGACTACGACGCCTTCCTGCGACGCGCCCCGCCCGACGCTCGCTGCCGATCGCGAGCCGCCAGCACCTCCGCCGCGAACTCGTCGCTGATCGGGTTCTTCGCGGTCTTCTTCAGGATCGCCTTCATGTCAAAGGCTGGCGGCAACAACCGCTTGATCGCCGAACTAAACGACTCGCTGGGCAGCATCCGCTCCGTCAACAACTGAAGCGCCTCCTCATCGATGCGAATCGTTCGTGCAGATGCAGGCTTGCGAAGCGGCATGGACAATCATAGGAACCGTGGCTTCAAACCTCGCGAGCGATCTGGCTCCCCACCATTGACACGTCTTGTACGATAAGTTCGTCGCGCGCAGCGCACGCCGCAGGAGCCCGCCCATGCTTCGCTTCACAATACTTGCCGCCCTCGCCTTCTCCACTCCAGCCCTCGCCCAATCCTGCCCCGGCTTCCAGCCCGGCGGCCCCGCCGAGCCTGGCATTGGCGATCCCTTCAGCGCATACGTGCAGCCCATCGCCCAGTTCAACAACCGCCTGTACTTCGCCGGCGCGTTCAACACCGCCGGCACCGTGACCACCAACGTGGTCGCCAGTTACAACCCCGCGAACAACTCCTGGTCCGCTCTCTCCGGCGGCGTGAATCTCGGCAACACCAACGGCTTCGGCGCCGCGCTCGCTACCTACACCATCGCCGGCACGCCCCGGCTCATTCTCGGCGGCTCCTTCGCCAACGTCCGCAACGGCGCAACCGCTGTGCCCGACACCACCGCCCTCGCCGCATGGGACGGCACATCCTGGTCAAGCCTCGCGACCGGCTGGACACCCGCGACCGGCCGCAGCGTGTGGACGCTGCTCGCCTGGCCCCAGACCAACGGCACCGTCCGCCTCGTCGCGGGCGGCGGCTGGCCCAACATCGGCGCGGCAACCGCCGACGGCATCGCCTACTTCGACGGCACGACGTGGACCAACATCGGCGGCGCGAATGACACGGGCATCGCTGGCCCCTTCTCGCCCGTGGTCTTCTGCTCCGCGATCTTTAACAACCAACTCTTCATCGGCGGACGCTTCAGCACCGTCAACGGGATCGCCGCGCCATTGATCGCACGCTGGACCGGCACCGCCTGGGCCCGCCCCGGCTCGCTGTCCGCGAGCACAAGCGTGTCAGACATCTCAAGCCTGCACGTCTGGAACGACGGCACCGGCGCCAAGCTCTACGCAGGCGGCTACGACATGAGCGTGGGCGGCCAATCCACCAGCGTCGCCGCGTGGACCGGCAGCGTCTGGCAACGCGTGGGCCAGAACCTCGGCGGACGCACTACGTCGCTCGCCAACTACAACGACGGCACCGGCGATCGCCTGTACGGCGGCTGGACCGCCGACGCGCAGGAAAGGTATCTGTATCGCCTGCAAAACAACGTATGGAACGCCGTCGACAACGGCGTCAGCGTCGCGCTGACGGGCAACTTCCCCAGTATCTTCGGCCTCAAGGTGGTCGACGACGCGCTGTACGTAGGCGGCAACTTCCAACTCGCCAACGGCATCCCGTCCTACGGCATCGCCCGCTACGCCCCGTGCGGCCGCGTCTGCAACGACGTCGACTTCAACAACGACGGTTCGCTGTTTGACCCCGACGATGTCGACGCCTTCTTCTCGGTCTTTTCCGAAGGGCCCTGCATCCCCGCAGGCTCAATCTGCGACCCAATCGACTTCAACAACGACGGCTCACTCTTCGATCCGCTCGACATCGACAGCTTCCTCAGCGTCTTCAGCGAAGGGCCATGCCTGTAAGCCACTCGGTGCTTGCGCCGCCCACATCGATCTTCGCTCACCGCAGAGCCAGAGAGGCTCAGCACAGGAAAGCGAAGTCACTGGAATTGCGGGATAGGCCCACGCGCCGCCTCTGGTTCCATCTATGTGTCTGTGTGGTGAACATCGCATTACTTGGCCGCCAACTCGCAAGCAGTCCATCTCGCGCGGTCCAGGTCACCGCGCCGACTGCAGCGCAATCAAGCTATACGCCGTAATGAGCACCGGATCGTTCTCCATCCAACGATCATCAATGCTGCGGAAACTGCCGTCGGCATTCTGCTTCCCAGCGAGCGCACGGATCATGTCCTCGCGCCAGTTGCGAGGCTTCGAAGGGTCGCTGGGGTTGCCAATCGCGTCCAGCCTCGACGCCCCAAGCGCTCGCCCGGCCATCAACATGAAGTAGTAGTACCCGTCCGTGCCCATGCCCGGATTCTCGCTGAACGTGTAGTTCCGCTCGATCCAGCCCAGCGCCGCCCGCACGCGCGGGTCCTCGCGCGTGAGCCCCGCATACACCATGCTCTTGAACCCCGCATACCCCATCGAGCCATACGCGCGATGCTCAACCCGTCCGCGCCAGTGATCCACGGGCGTTGACGCGACGCTCCCCTCGCCGATCTCGCTCTTGAACGTCTCGCGCAGCACCTCCGCCATCCGCCCCGCAGGCCCGTTGCTGCGCACCACAAACTCGCTCGCGCTCTTGCCGTCGCCCGTGGGGCCCAGCACGATGATGAACTCCGTCGGCACGATCCCGCGCGACAGATCGATCTCCGCGTTGATCGCCGCTTGCACGCGCTCGCGAATCACATCGCGCGACAGCGCGATGGCCTTGCCCTCCTTGTCCTTGCCCGCGAGCCTGATCGTCGTCGCGCTGCCCGCCATCCCCGACAGACTCTCGGCGATCTCCCCCGCGAAACTCTGCCCCACGCCGCCGCTCTCTTTGTTCACCGCCGTTGCGTAGATGAAGCCGCCCTGGGTGCTGCCATTCGCATACGCCATGTCGTTGACGGTCTTCCCGCCTGCGGTTTCGAGCATCTGGCAACGCTGCAGGAACACCAGCGCGCGTTCAAAGACCGGATCATCCTCCGGCACGCCCGCCGCGTGCAGCGCCTCGAGAGCGAACGACGTGTTCGAAAGATCGGGACGCCCGCGATTGCCATACCCCCAGCCGCCGTAGTACGGATCGTCCTTCGACACGGGCTTGGCCGCCTCGGCGAGTCCCTCGTGCGCCATCGCACCCTCGCCATACTGGATCGACTTGAGAAACTCGATCGCGCGGGCCCGCGCATCCGCCACTTGCGCCGGCTGCTGCACGCGCGCGAGCGCCGACAGACAGATCGCCGTGTTATAGCTGGGCAGCAGTTTGTCATAGATCCCGCCGTCGGGGCTCTGGTTGTTCAGTATGAACTTGACGCCCGCCTGCACCGTCGCGTCCTGATCCGTGACGCCCGGCTCCATCAGCATGCCATTCAGCACAAGCCCGGTGATCGCCGGGAACACCGGCGCGCCCTCGCGAATCGACCATCCGCCCGTCTTCTGGTCCTGCTGCGTGCGCAGCCACGCGATGGCGCGCTGCGCCATCTCGGCGGCGTTGGGCTGGGCGGCTTTGCTCGTCCCGCCCTGAGCACCGGACACCGCCGCGGGCTGTCCCACGTTGCCATCGGCCCCAACCGCGGCGCCCAGCGCGCTCGCAGCGCCATACCAACCCGCCGTGACCGCCAATCCCGCAACCAATGCAATGTTCGTTCGCATGCACCATGATACGAACTCGCCACCGATCCGTAGCAGCCACGCGGCGGGCTGTTCTTGAACGCAGAGGTCACAGCGAGCGCAGAGGTTGGGATGCGTTCAAGGCAACCACCTCGATCTCCTGCTTTCCTTCTCCGCGCTCTCTGCGATCTCTGCGTTCACGCCTTCTTGGCTCTTGCCGTCGCACCCAAATGAAAACGCCCCGCTCATCGCGGGGCGTCGCTGCGTTCGGTCACGATCACATCACGCTTCACTCGTTTGCGTACGGATCCTTCTCATCATCCTCTTCACCCGGCCCTGGTACCGGCACATCCTGCTGCACCGCGAGCTTCGCCGCGAGCACCTGCAGACGAATCTCCTTGAAGAGTTCCTGGTTCGCCTTGAGCGCGTGCTTGCACGCCTCCCGGCCTTGCGCCAGCCGCATATCGCCGTAGCTGAACCAACTGCCCGACTTCTGGATCACCTTCGCGTCCACCGCCAAGTCCACCAGATCGCCACTGGCGCTGATGCCCTCGTCGTACATGATGTCAAACTCGGCTTCGCGGAAGGGCGGCGCGATCTTGTTCTTGACGATGCGGGCCCGCGTGCGGCTGCCCACCGTCACGTCGCCTTCCTTGAGCGCGCCCGTGCGCCGCACGTCGATGCGCACGCTCGAGTAGAACTTCAGGGCGCGGCCGCCCGTCGTGGTTTCCGGGCTGCCAAACATCACGCCGATCTTCTCGCGAATCTGGTTGATGAACACGACCGTGCAGTTGCTGCGGGCGATGATGCCCGTGAGCTTGCGCATCGCCTGGCTCATCAGTCGCGCCTGCAACCCCACCGACGCATCGCCCATCTCGCCTTCGATTTCAGCCTTGGGCACAAGGGCCGCCACCGAGTCAACCACAATCAGGTCCACCGCATTGCTGCGCACCAGCAGTTCGCAGATTTCCAGTGCCTGTTCGCCGCTGTCGGGCTGGCTCACGAGCAAGTCATCGATATTCACGCCGATCTTGCGGGCCCACGACGGGTCCAGCGCATGTTCCGCATCGATGAACGCTGCGACGCCGCCGTCCTTCTGAGCGTTCGCCGCGATCGACAGCGCGATGGTCGTCTTGCCGCTGCTTTCCGGGCCAAACACTTCGACAATGCGCCCGCGAGGCACGCCCTTGCCGCCCAGCGCCAGGTCCAGCGAGAGCGAACCCGTGGAGATGCCCGGGATGGACTGGAACGCGTCCTCGTCCATCTTCATGATGGCGCCTTTGCCAAACGTCTTCTCGATCTGCTGCAATGTCAGATCAAGGGCCCGCTTCTTTTCTCTGTCCATGGGGGGCGGCGCGGTGCGATCGCGTTCACTGCCCTTTTCGTTTCGGGTGTCCTTGGGAGTGCGGCCTTCGGCCTTGCCCTCCACCTCGCTGTCCGACTTCTCCGAACGCGCGCGCGAACGACCCTTGGTCTCGACTTCTGCCATACCGACCTTTCCGCCTGCGCCCTCGCCGCCGGAACGGAAAGGGAAACGCAAGACCTCCATCGCGTGGATTGCGGTTAAACCGACGGGCGGGCTTCCATACCCAAAGCACCGGCGGGACCTGTCCAAACCAGCGGCGGCGATGGTCGCGAGGCTGGCAAGATCAGTATACCAGAATCCGAACGACCGTCAAGGGTTTCGTTTGTTTCTCCCAAACTTTTTCCTAAAGTGTTTCAAGTCATGGCTTTGCGCAACCAGCCGCATTCTGTACCAACGGCGCACCAAGCGAGATCGCTGCAACACCGCCGAGCCTCGCGACTCTCACGCGAAGCATCAGCACGAGCGCACAACCCGCGACGCTTACGTGACTGAGCCAATCGCCGCCCGCAGCACCGCCGCCTTCGCCAGCGTCTCCGCCCACTCCCCCTCGGGCGTTGAGTCCGCGACAATCCCCGCGCCAACCCACCAGTCCATCGTCGCGTTGCGCATCATCCCGGCATGGTCGCGCTCGCCCGTGATGCACGCCGTGCGAATCGCGATGTTGCACATCGCGCTCCCATCCGGCAGAAACACACCCACGCTCCCGCAATACGGCCCGCGCCGCGCTTCTTCCAACTCATCGATGATCTGCATCGCGCGAATCTTGGGCGCACCCGTCACGCTGCCGCCCGGAAACATCGCCGCAAACACCTCGCTCCAACGCAGCCCCGCGCGAGGCGTGCCCGCAACCGTCGCCGTCGCTTGCAACAGCCCCGCGCCGCCCTCGCCATGCTTCTCAATCGCATGCGCCGACTCCACCCGCACGCTGCCCAACTCGCACACGCGCCCAAGGTCATTGCGCATCAGATCCACGATCATCGCAAGTTCAGCCCGGTCCTTCGCAGACCCCGCAAGCTCGCGAGCCACCGCCGACTCGCTCGCGCTGCCCGTCCCGCGCGTCCCCTTCATGGGCCGCGTCCGCAGCGTCCCCACACCGCCGCCACACGACGCGGGTTCATACTCAAGAAACAACTCCGGACTCGCGCTCGCGATCACGCGCGGTCGCCCCGCATCATCCGTGAACTCGACATACGCCCCATGCCTGGGCAGCCCCGCGCGCACCAACGCCGCCATCAACGCCCGCGGCTCTCCCTCAAAGCTCGCCGACAACCGATGCGCGAGATTCACCTGATACACATCCCCCGCGCGGATGTACTCGAGCACGCGCGCCACGCCCGCCTCAAACCGTCGGCGAGCCACATCGTCGCGCAGCGCCGGAATCTCACCCACGCAAAACTGCGTCGATCCGCGCCGCAACATCTCGCACGCTTCCTCGACGCTCACCAATCGCCACTCTTCAAGCACCACGCACACCATCCCGGGCCAGCCCCGATCGTCCGGCGCGCCACCCAGCGACGCACTCTGCTCTACGGCACACCCATCGCTGTTCGCCGCTCCCGCCCGCGCCCCGGCGACAGGCGACCGCTCCGCGACCGCCGCCGCCTCAAAACCGCGCCCCGCGTCATACCCCACACTCACAATCACAGCCGCGCCGCGCGTCGACCGCGCACCGACTTCACCCACCCCACACGCACCCAACGCTGCGTCCACCTCCGCCACACCCGCCGCGGATGCCGCAACTTGCACCACCTTTCCCACCCGCCCCACCACCACACCCCCCGCCACCCACGCCATCGCAAGCGAGACCGTCCCAGAACCGCGACGGCTCTCCTCCGCTTCACGATGTTCGCTCAGTTCACGCTTCACATCCAATCTTTGCACCCATTCGCGCCATCGCCCGCAAATCCCGCAACCTACATGATGATCCGCCTGTACAACCTCACGTTACACTTCCGCTCAGCTCGGAGAAATTGCCATGAAGACCACCTCCCCGGCGCTCGCGATCTGCGCGTGCGTCGCCCTCTTGGCTGGCTCCGCCAGCGCACAACCGACCTGCGCACCCATCGTCACCGTCGACGGGGCGGCGGGCCTCGATCGCAACGTCAACGGCATGGCCCGTTGGGACCTCGACGGTCTTGGCCCCCAGCCCCCTGCCATCATCGTGACGGGAGACTTCTCAACCGCCGATGGCCAGCTCGCCCCCAACGGCGCGTACTTCAACGGATCGATCTGGCAACCCTTGAACAACACCACCGCTTCGGTCGTCCGCAGCACCTTGTTTGTTCACCAAGGTCAACTTCAGACACTTCGACATCGACTCAACCAGTCCACTTGGGAACCGCATCCTCCTCTTCCCTCCCCTCTCGATTCCGGTACACTGGGTTTGCCCGTGTCGTTCGGCGAGAACATCGCCTTGGTTCGCGTGACACCAAGCCCAAACGTCACCGTCACCATTCACACCCTCAACTTCACCACCGGCCAAACACAGCAACTCGCGTTCTTCTCAGACGCCAACATAAGTTCCATCAGATCGCTCATCGTCTTTGAGAACGATCTCTACGCGGCGGGCAGCTTCACCTCCGTCAACGGCCAGCCCACGACATCGAAGGTCATCCGATACGACGCCGCCACCCAATCTTGGCTGCCCGTCGGCGCAATCACGCAGAATGTCCAGGCATTGGGCATCATCGACGGCAGTCTCGTCGCCGGCGGCCGCTTCAGCACACCCAGCGGCGAACGCCTCCTCCTGCGCCTGACCAACAGCACATGGGAGCCATTCGGACCCTCCGCCACAGGTTCCGCCGCCACCGACTTCATCAAGTCCATCGACTCACGCTTGTGGTTCGCGGCAACCGATCCCAGCAACACCCTCCGGCGCAATCTTTTCGAAGTCAACGCCACCGGCACAGTCTTGAGTACCCATGCCGTCAACGGCTCGGTTCGAGAACTTGCCCTCGCACCCGAAGGCGTCTATGTCGCCGGCAGCTTCTCCCAAGTCAGCGTTCCGGGCCAAACCGTCCAACTTGCGTCCATGCAGAACATCGCTCGCATTGACGAGGCCGGCATCCCTCGTCACGTCGCCCGCAATCCGCAGACGTTTGGAATCGAGCAAGCAAGCACAGGATTCCGCTTCAATCAGGTTCACCGATTCTCCACCTACCAAGGCGCCCCGGTCGCCGTCGGTCGATTCATCGGACCAAGCGATTCCACCCGCGGCCATGTCGCCATCATGGACGCCAACGGCGCATGGCAACCCTTCGGCGACAACATCGTCGCTTCTGGCAGCGGCTCACCCGAGGTCTCCGACGCCGTGGAGTTCCAAGGCCAGTTCATCATCGGCGGCGCATTCCGACTCTTCAACGGCACCACAACCGTCAACGGTCGTCTCTCGCGCTGGAACAGCCAGACTCAGGCTTGGGAAGTGCTCGCCAACGTCAACGCATCCCAGCCATTCCCTGTCAACGCCTTCCTTGTCCGCGGCAACCAATTGGTCGTCGGCGGATCGATGACCAGCATCAACGGAGTCAGCACCGGCAACGTCGCCACGTGGAACGGCACCACCTGGGCCAGCATCGGCGCGAACATGCCCGGCTCCGTCTGGCGACTCGCCTCATATCAGGGCGACCTGTTCGCCGGCGCAAACTCAAGCAGCCTGGGCGTCGCCCGCTGGAGCGGAACCGCCTGGCAGCCGCTGGGCACAGGCCTGCAAGGCTCGTTGAAGGACGTATATGACCTGCAAGTCCACCACGGAAAGCTCTATGTCTCCGGCACGTTCCCCTCCGCCGGCAACGTACCAGGCACCGCGCGAATCGCCGCGTGGAATGGCAGTGCTTGGAGCGCGCTGTGCAGCACCGGTCGTCCAACCGACTCCTCCAGCAGCTTCTACTCCTTCGCAGCGTTCGGTCCCGATCTCGCCATCGGCTTCAACTCCGGCGCATCATTCCCCACCGCATTCCTGTACAACGACGCAGACGGCTGGCGCACGATCCCGGGCTTCAAGCAAGGTGCCTCCACAATCTCCGAACTCGCCTTCATAGGCGACTCTCTGTTCCTCGGAGGTCAAACCGTGATTTCCGGACAACCAAGTCTCGCCAACACACACCTCCAACGCCTCCAATTCCCCTGCCCCATCTGCGACTCCATCGACTTCAACAACGACACCTCCCTCTTCGACCCCACCGACGTCGACGCCTTCTTCTCTGTCTTCAGCGAAGGCCCCTGCATCCCCGCAAACGCCACCTGCAACGACATCGACTTCAATAACGATGGCTCCACGTTCGATCCCCAAGACATCGACTCCTTCCTCAGCGTCTTCAGCGAAGGCCCCTGCCTCTAACCACCGCGCAACAGCCCTCGCAAGGCCCGCCCACTCGGTCAAACAACCCACCAACCACCACCGCCCGCATCAATCAACACCCTCCCCGCACGCCTCCAGGACCCTCCGGAGGCGTTTTTCATTGAACCTAATCGCATTGCCCACAAACACTTATAGCACATCACCAGGAACTCTCCCAGGCCCACCCTCCCTCCCAAACCCCGCTTTTTCACGCTTCAAAACGCAAAAACCCCCCTCAACCAACCTAAACTTGCCGCCATTGATGCCGGGATTCACGTTTGGCGCGCTCCCACGCAGCCCAGCGCGCAACCCAAGGCGTCCCGCCTCGCAGCAATGGTTCGTCGTCCCTCGCGGGCCAGCCCCCATCCGTTTGGGCCGGACCGCGAAGGCTTGCAAGTTCGCTTCGTCCATCGTCTTAGGTTCGCCCACCCCCAGGAATCGATCCCACCATGAAGTCCAGCAGCAAGAACGGCAAAGGCACCGCGGTCGTCCACGCGGCCGGCAAAGCGGAGAGCAGCATGAAGAAGATCTCTCGGAAGGTCGACATCGACGCAGGCGGCCCCGCCATGCGCAACAAGCCAGGCAAGATGGTCTACTACTTCGGCAAGACCAAGTGCGAGGGCGACCCCTCCATGAAGATGCTCCTGGGCGGCAAAGGCGCCAACCTCGCCGACATGGTCAGCATCGGCCTGCCCGTTCCCCCCGGCTTCACCATCACCACCGACACCTGCGCCGCCTACTACCGCAACGGCCAGCGCCTCCCCCACGGCCTGATGAACGAAGTTCACAAGAACATCAGCTATCTCGAAGCTGAAACCGGCAAGAAGTTCGGCGACAACCACAACCCGCTGCTCGTCAGCGTGCGCTCCGGCGCCGCCGTCAGCATGCCGGGCATGATGGACACCATCCTGAACCTCGGCCTGACTGACCTCTCGGTGGTTGGCCTCGCCAACAGCACCAAGAACGCCCGCTTCGCCTATGACGCCTATCGCCGCCTCATCAACATGTTCGGCGACGTCGTCATGGGCGTCGACCACCACTACTTCGAAGAGGCCTTCAACAAGATCAAGGCCAAGTACAAGGTCCACGAAGACACCCAGGTGCCCGAGCAGGGCATGATCGAACTCTGCGACGCTTACAAGGCCGTCTATCAGAAGTACGTCGGCGAAGTCTTCCCGCAGAACCCCTTCAAGCAGCTTGAACTCGCCATCGAAGCCGTGTTCAAGAGCTGGAACGGCGATCGCGCGATCTCCTACCGCCGCATCCAGGGCATCCAGGGCCTCAACGGCACCGCCGTCAACATCCAGACCATGGCCTACGGCAACATGGGCCAGGACTCGGGCACGGGCGTGGCCTTCACGCGCAACCCCGCCACGGGCGAGAACGCCTTCTACGGCGAATACCTCGTCGACGCCCAGGGCGAAGACGTCGTCGCCGGCATCCGGACGCCTCTCCAGGTCGACCAGATGCCCAAGTGGAACAAGGACGTCTACAAGCAGCTCCTCGACATCAAGAACAAGCTCGAGAAGCACTACAAGGACATGCAGGACATCGAGTTCACCATCGAACGCGGCAAGCTCTACATGCTCCAGACCCGCACGGGCAAGCGCTCCGGCCCCGCCGCCGTCCGCGTCGCGTGTGACATGGTCCGCGAGAAGCTGATCGACGAGAAGACCGCCATCCTCCGCATCCCCGCGCAGGACCTGACCCAGCTCCTCCTCCCCAGCTTCGACAACGCCAAGAAGAAGAACGTCGAAGTCCTGACCCGCGGCATTCCCGCCAGCCCCGGCGCCGCCGTCGGCAAGCTCGCCTTCACCGCCAACGAAGCCGTCGAGCGCGCCCACAAGGGCGAGAAGGTCATCCTCTGCCGCAAGGAAACCAGCCCTGAGGACGTCGAAGGCATGCACTCCGCCGCCGGCATCCTGACCAGCACGGGCGGACGCACGAGCCACGCCGCCGTCGTTGCATGCGGCTGGGGCAAGTGCTGCGTCGTCGGCGCAGGCGAACTCGAGATCGACTACAAGGCCGGCACCTTGACCGTCCGCGGCAAGAAGTTTGGTCGCGAAGATGTGATCAGCATCGACGGCAGCACGGGTGAAGTCATGGTCGGCAGCGTCCCCACCATGGAACCCAAGCTGG
>JALHOJ010000011.1 GCA_022843045.1 Phycisphaerales bacterium | reverse complement strand
CGGTGATCTCCTGGACGTCAATCGCGACGGCATCATGCGCGGCGGCGGATGCTGCGTCGATAGGCCGAGCCGCGGCATCTGCAAACATGGAGCGAAGCAACTTCATGAGCCCCCTCCCGCAGGCTTCGCATCGGTGGGCGCCGCGTGCGAGTCTGTGCCGCCCAACCCTGCGGCGATGACTCGCATGTTGTGACGCACCATGCCGATGTACGTGCCGTCGTCGGTGCCCGCCGCACCCATCGCGTCGGAGAAGAGTTCGCCGCCGATGACGACGTTGTGCCCGCGCGACGCCGCGCCTTGCTTGAGGCCTTCGATGCCCTTGGGATTGACGCTTGATTCGACAAAGATCGCGGGAACCTTGCGCGCGACGAGCTTGTCAACGAGTTGGTTGATGGTCTGCAGGCTCGCCTCGCTTTCGGTCGAGATGCCCTGCACGCCAAGGACCTCAACGCCATACGCCCGACCGAAGTAGCCAAACGCATCGTGAGCCGTGACGAGCACCCGCCGTTCCTTCGGGATCGCGCTCATCGCGGTGGCCACTTCCTCGTGCAGCGCGGCGAGTTGCTTCTCAAAGACCGCAGCGTTGGCGGCAAAGGCGGGGTCTTTGAGCGGACGCAGCTTCGCGAGTGCGTCGCGGACGGGCGCGGTCGTCATCGCCCACAGCGAAACGTCAAACCACACGTGCGGGTCAAACTGCTTGCCTTGGGCAGCGTCGTCTTCGCTCGCCCCGATCAAACGCTCTCGCGGCACGCCATCAGTCACGAACACCACCGGCTTGGTCGTGCCCAAATCCTTCAGCACATCTTCCATCTTGCCCTCGAGCTTGAGCCCGCTCGCGAAGACGATGTCGGCGTCGCGGAGCGTGCGCATGTCGGCGGGCGTGGGCTTGTACAGGTGCGGATCGGTGCCCGGGCCCAGCAGCACCGTGACAACTACATCTCGCCCGCCCACAGCACGGACCACATCGCCCACCATGCCAACGGTGGCCACGGCCCGGATCGCGCTGGTGTCGGTCGGGTTGGCGATGGTGGGGGACGGCGAGGTCTTGTCCTTGCACGCCACGCCAAAGCACACCATCAACGCCGCGAACGCGACGAGGAACCGAGGGGCGCAAGCCCCCGTCCGAGCCCCCGCAGACACCCGCCCCTTCTCGAGCACTCCCGCTGCCGCATCCCACCACCGCATCGCACGTACCAGGTTCATGTCCAGACTCCTACGCCATCCCTGCCCCCGGTCGCAAAGTGTAGCAAAGGCTACATCGTGGAGAATAGGCTACATTCTGACGCCGAATCTACCGAATCGTGACGGGCCGTGCCTACGATGCCGCCCATGCCCTCTCGACCGTCCCAGAAGCCGGCTGCTGGTCGTGTGCGCACCCCGCGTGCGGCGTCATCCTCGGGGAAGGTCCCGGCGGGCGTCACAGGGACCGCGGCTGCCTCCAGACAGGCTTCCGCCCGCGCCCATCAGTCCGTCCGGGCTGCCCACGCGAACGAGATCGCCGAGGACTACGTCGAGGCCATCGCCGAACTGGCCCGCACGCAAGGCGAAGCCCGCGTGGTCGAGCTCGCGAGAGCGTTGGGCGTCAGCCACGTGACAGTCGTCCGCACCCTGGCCCGCCTGCAACGCGAAGGCTTGGTCCAGACCCGTCCGTACCGGGCCATCTTCCTGACTGCGGAGGGCGGCAAGCTCGCCGAGAAGGCCCGCGTCCGCCATGAATTGGTGGAGGCGTTCCTGCTGGCGTTGGGCGTGCCCCAGGCCGTCGCCAAGCGTGACGCCGAGGGCATCGAACACCACGTTTCCGCCCAAACCCTCGCGGCGATGGAGCGTTTGGTGCGGCGCGGGCGGTAGGGGTCGCGGTTCCAAGCCAAGCTCACGCCCCTGGTCCAACCGGGACGACACGTCCCGGCTCACGGGGGCGGGGCGGGGTAGTATTCCAGATTCAATCCGGTTTTATCTCCTCGCCGATGCCGTCGCATCGCCGTTGAGACGGGGGCGTGGACGTTCGTTCCAAGGAAACCACCTATGGCAGGACCAGGCCCCTCTTCGGATGCACCCGCCACCCAAGGCGTGCAGCAGTTCAACCTCGAGGGCAAGCCGATCCCGCCGCTGCCTGCGAACGCGACCAACGAGGAGAAGGACCAGCACTGGTTCAAGCACGTGTACGTGGGCGACAAGATGCCCCAACTTACGCTCCGCGCGGTGCTGACGGGCGGCATCCTGGGGATGCTGCTGGCGGCGAGCAATCTGTACACCACGCTCAACATCGGTTGGGCCTTTGGCGTCGCGATCACCTCCAGCGTCATCAGCTTCGTGATTTGGTCGATCATCACGCCGCTGGTGGGCTGTCGCAAGATGACCATCCTCGAGACCAACTGCATGGCGAGCACCGCCAGCGCGGCGGGATACTCCACGGGCTCGACGATCGCGACGATGTTTGGCGCACTGGTGCTCCTCACTGTCGTGCCCGAGGGCAAGACCGCAGAGGACATCAAGACTTGGAACATTCATCCCGCGTGGCTCGTCGCCGCCTTCACTCTCGCCACCGGCCTCATGGGCGTCTTCCTGGCCATCCCCATGAAGCGCCAGATGATCAACCACGAGCAACTGCCCTTCCCCAGCGGTATCGCCGCGGCGGAGACTCTCAAGAGCCTGTACAGCGAGAGCAAGGAAGCGCTGCAGAAGGCGTACGTGCTGATCGTCGGGTTGGGCATCGGTGCGATCGTCGCGGTGCTGCGCACCGGGCAGGGCACGTTCCAGTTCCTGGACAAGTTCTACCAGACCACCAAGCTGGAGATTCCCCAGCACCTGCCCCATGAGGGCTTCACCAAGATCAACGATCGCCAGATTATGGGTTACAGCGTCGACACCAGCGTGCTGCTGATCGCCGCCGGCATGATCGTGGGGCTTCGCGTCAGCCTGTCCATGCTGCTGGGTTCGGTGATCCTGTACATGTGGCTGGGCCCGCAATTGGTTGCGATGGACGACGCCAACGCGGGCAAGGAGGGCTACATCGCGAGCATCGAGACCATCGCCAAGGGCACGATGTACCACTTCCCGCGCTGGGGCCTTTGGGGCGGCACGGCCTTGATGGTGATGGCGAGCCTGACGGCTCTGGCTTTCCAGTGGAAGACCATCGTCCGTGCGTTCGCCAAGACCGACGCGCAGGCCGGCAGCGCATCCGCCGCGACTGAAGCGGAGATGAAGAAGGTTGAAGTTCCCTTCATCTGGATGGTGATTGGCATGGTGCCGATCACGATCGCGATGATCATCATCCAGATGGTCGCGTTCAGCATTTCGTGGTGGGCGGGCCTGATCGCTGTGGCGATGTCGTTTGTCCTCAGTCTGGTCGCAAGCCGGGCCACTGGCGAGACCGACACCACGCCCATCGGCGCGATGGGCAAGGTGATGCAGCTCCTGTTCGCGGTGCTCAAGCCCGGGCAGGTCGTGCCCAACCTCGCCAGCGCGGGGATCGCCGCCAACAGCGCGAGCAGCAGCGCGGACTTGCTGACGGACCTCAAGATCGGATACCTGCTTGGCGCGAATCCGCGTCGCCAGTTCCTCGCTCAGTTCTGGGGCGTCTTCTTCGGCACGCTCGCCATCGTCCCGATCTGGTATCTGATGGTGCCCACCAAGGCCGCTCTTGAGAAGCTGCCCGCCCCCGCGACGCAAACGTGGGCCAAGGTCGCCGAGGTGCTCACCAAGGGTCTGGACTTCCTGCCTCATTCCGCGAAGGTCGCGATTCTGGTGGGCGCGGGCGTGGGCGTGCTGCTGCCGCTCATCGAGAAGTTCCTCGTGCCCGACAAGTACCGCAAGTTCATGCCCAGCGCCACGGGCCTGGGCCTGTCCTTCATGCTGCCCTTCTACAACAGCCTGGCCTTCACCATCGGCGCGATCATTGCGTTCGTCTGGAGCAAGGCCGACAAGCGCTCCTCGAACCTCTACAACGTCCCACTCGCCAGTGGTCTGGTCGCCGGCGAAAGCCTGATCGCCGCGCTCATCGCCATGCTCGCGACCGCGAGCGGCCTCCTTGGCTGGAACCTCTAACCCACCCAACCCACCGCATTCAGCAACCTTCCAAAACAAAAACGGCCTCGCTCCACCAGAGCGAGGCCGTTTTCATTTCGATCCGAATCCCGAATCCCGAATCCCGAATCCCGAATCCCGAATCCCGAATCCCGAATCCCGAATCCCGAATCCCGAATCCCGAATCCCGAATTCCCAGTGCCCAGTCCCTTCTTCAGTACGCCTTCTCCACACTCGACTCCGGATAGAACGT
Source organism: Phycisphaerales bacterium (assembly GCA_022843045.1). Lineage (GTDB taxonomy): Bacteria > Planctomycetota > Phycisphaerae > Phycisphaerales > UBA1924 > BJHL01. Next base: position 73,710 of record JALHOJ010000011.1, on the reverse strand, counting down.
CCCAATCATCTTCCGCCAGTCCCATCCCAGATCCGCGAAGCCTTTTGCACACCACTGGCACATGCCCACGGCGTGGCCCCAGCCGCGCCCGCTGATTTCCACTTCACTCGCCCAGACGCGGACCGTCAGATCGCCGCTGTGGACGCGGTTCTCGCGCGTGATCGGTGCCAGGCCCGAGACCGCCTCGTTGCACGCCTCGCGGAGTTCTTCCGCAGACAACTGATACTCGCCGCCTCGCTCGTCGGTCACGATGTACTGATCCGGTCGCCCCCCCTTGTTGAACTCCTTGACCGTGACTTCGCGGATGCGGCCCAGCTGCGCGATGTCGTTGCTGGTGCGCCGGCCCCACGCCCGCACGCGTTGGCTCAGGTCGTCGCCGCTGCGCTTCACGCTCCAGCGATAGAACGTCGCGTTCTGGCACGCGTGCTCGCGTTGCTTGGCCTGCAGGACGCTGTCCTTGTTGAACTTGCGATCCGGCTTGATGGGCCAGGTCGTCGCCGCGCTCGCGGGGCGGCCGCCGCAGGTGCTGCTGTAGTACGCGCGGACAAGCCGGCCGTTGTTGGTGATGACCATGCCGCGCGTGGCGCGCGTGGCCTCGTTGGCCTTGGTGCTCTGCGCCAGGCCGCCAAAGACCTGGTCGGCTTCGGTGTCTTCAACGTCAAACGCACGGTTCTCGCCGCGGGCTCGGCTGCGTTCGTGGATCGCGTACGTGCGTGCCGCCACCGACTGCGCCTCGTACGTCTGGCGGGGCCAGTCCTTGAACAACTCATGCGTGAGCACGCCAGGCAAGTAGCTCTCAATGCCCATCGACATCACCACGTCAAACGTGTTGGGCGCACTCGACCAGCGCGGCTGCACCGACACGATGCCCGGATACGCCGTCCCATTGACACGCACCGCAGTCTCGAGCGTCGTCCCCCCCGTGGTGTTCTCTGCCGTCATGGGCACGATCTCGATGTTGGTGCCAAACGGCCAGTCTCGCTTCGCGCCGCCCGCGTCCGACACGCTCACGCCCGCCGCGCCGCTGGAGACCTTGATCGGAGGCGTCATCGCCGAAGGGCTGCCCACGCTTGCGCCCACCTGACGCACGACCACACGCCCGGGTCCGCCGACCTCGACAGTGCTGATGCCCTTCAAAATCCGCACGCGGATGTCCGGCTCATCCCGGAACATCCCGGCGACCTTCGGACCCTGATACGTCTCTTCGAGCGGGTTGGGCAGCTTCTCGATGGTGCTGCAGCCGCCCAGCGTGCTCGCGACCAGGCCCGAGAGCACCGCGGCTCCCGTCAGCAGCATCGCCCGCGCCCGCCCGCGCCAGTTCTGAGGGATGCCCAGCCCACGTGAATGCCCGCCTTCGATTCCTCCGACGCCCGCGCTCATGCTGCTGTACGCTCTGCCCATGGTCCACCGTTCCTTCGCGAAACCGCACTCATCTATCCACACCACGCTCTCTGCGCGTGGCATCGCGCCCGCCGTCATCGCGGGACTGAGCCTGTTCATCGGCCTGTCAGGCTGCGTCGCGCCAAAACCCCCGCCCGCCATCGCGCCGGGAGACTTTGAAGGCCCCGCCGTGACTCTCAGCCGCTCCGCGCAGGCTGGCTCGGTCGCGCCCAGGCACGTCGTGGTGGTCGACCTGCCCAGCCCCGGCTGGACGCCCACGTTTGACCAGACTCGCCCGGCGTTCCGATCCAGCGAAGCCTACATCACTCTTCGCGAGCCCAACCCCGCGTTCGTCTTCCCGCAGGTCATCACCCCCGTCCGCATCGGCACCCCCATCGACGCGAGCGAAACCATCCACGTCTTTGTGCGGACTCTGCCCTACGGCACCAAACTCGACGCCGACGATCCGGGGACGTACCGCAAGGCACGGATCGAGTCTGTGGTTGAGACCGATAGACCGCGGTGATCGATCTCGAAAGTGGGGCCGTGCGTGATATCTGATCCCGAACTCTTCGCCCTCCTCCGCCTGACCCTCACCAAGGGTCTGGGCCCGGTCCTCATTCGCCGACTCGTCGCCCGCTTCGGTGGAGCCGCCCGCGCGACCATCTGCTCCGCCGCGGACCTCCAGCAGATCGAAGGCATCGGCCAGGCCAAGGCTCGCACCATCGCAGAGGGCCTTGCCGCGTCCCAAGGTCCCGCCGAGCAGGAGTGGAACCTGTGCGAGAAACTGGGCGTACGACTGGTCGGCATCGCGGGCTCTGCCAACGCCTACCCCAAACTCCTCGCTCCTCTCCCCGACGCGCCCGTCCTTCTCTATATGAAGGGCGCCTTCGACCCGCAGCGCGATCAATTCGCCGTCGGCATCGTGGGCTCGCGCAGCTGCACGACCTACGGCCTCGAGCAAGCCGGTCGTTTCGCGCGAACCCTCGCCGGGGCCGGGCTCACCATCGTGTCCGGCGGCGCGACCGGCATCGACACCGCCGCCCACCAAGCCGCCCTCGATGCATCCGCCGACGGTGGCGGTCGCACCATCGCCGTGCTGGGCTGCGGCCTCGCCAAGTGCTACCCGCCCCAGAACCAGGGCCTCTTCGACCGAATCGCGTCGTCGGGCCAGGGCGTACTCGTCTCGGAACTGCCCCTCATGACACCTCCCGCGGCGGAGAATTTCCCCGCGCGCAACCGGATCATTTCAGGTCTCTCGCTGGGCATCGTCCTGATCGAAGCCGCGCGCGGCTCAGGCGCCCTGATCACCGCCAAGTGCGCCGCCGAGGATCATGGTCGGGAGGTGCTGGTGTTGCCAGGTCGCGTCGATTCACCCAGCATCGCGGGAAGCCTCGACTTGCTCAAGGAGGGTGGGGGCTTGCTGGTGACCGAGCCAGGCGACGTCATCCACGCGCTCGAAGGCGGAGCTCGCCACATCGCGGCGGACTCCCACGCCGCTCGATTCGGTGGTATCCCAAGGCAATCGGAGTCGGGGTCACTCTTCGCAAACGAGCCGGCGCGTCGCGAACTGCCCATGAGCGACGCCCAACGCGCGATCATGAACGCGTTGCAAGACCCCGCGACCATCGACGACCTCGCCCTGCGAACAAGTCTGCCCATCGGCCAACTGCGGGGCGAACTCACGATGCTCGAGATCCAGAAGCGAGTGAGCCGGCGCGGAACGGTGTTCACGCGGGTGTAAGGGGCCTTGAATGGCCATAACTGCCTGCAATCAAGAAATTTGTGACGGGCCTGAAAGAAAACCGCAAAAATACCAAACAGATCGCTTGACGGATCGTAAGGTTTGTGGTACGCTAAAGAAGACCGAACAAGCGGTTCGAAACTTCATCGCCTTCAATCACACAGGTCGATAGGACCCATGCGACAACCGGTCACCGACGCCCACCTCTTCAGCCGTTGAGGACTACAGCGGGCACGCGTGACGGGACTCGCGGACGATTGTTCAACCCACTGGGCGGAGCCCTGAGAATCACAAAGTCGGCCGGTCTCGCGTGGAATCGCGACCGCCCGGCGTGAGTGCTCAGGAGGTTGGTCATGCACGGACGCACGACGCAGCAAGCAGCGGCTCTTTCCCAGAAGGCAGGGGCCTTCGGACGATGCGGGATCGCTCCCGTGATCTGCTTGGGCCCCGGCGGGGACTTCAGGACTGAATTCGTGCCAGGCGAACACCCGGGCACGCTTGACATCTTGGAAACTGACAGTTTGGAGTTGGAACATCTCGGGTCGGACAACTTGGAAGCGGACGTGCAGGCGGCGGGCGAAGTGGTCGGCCTGACTGGCATGGCGCGAGACGTGGCTCATCGGGTCGCCGAAGGCGTGGCCCAGTCGGTGGGCGGGGGATGGGCCCGGTTGGTGGGCATCCTTTCCACCGCCGACGGCATGCTGGAGCGCCAGCAGATGGCCCTTTTCCGCCTGCGGCATCTGGCGACGACCAGCGCGAACGCGTTGGAACAGTCTGTGCCGAGAGCGGGCGGTCGAATGAAGGGTGTGTCGAAGTCGGGAGCGATGGAACGAGTCGCGCCCCGTGGTTCGAAGGGGTCGGTGGACAGTCTGACGGGCTTGGTCGTGGGACTCGCGGAGAGCAATGGAACGGATGAAGGTTGGCACGTCGCGGATGACTCCCGGCGGGTCGGCCAGGTGGAACAGCGATCGGAGCAGAACACAGGGACGTTCGCGGGAGTGACGGCGGGCGGGGGTAGCGGAGGCATCGGGGGAACGGGTGGGATCGGGGAACGGGGGCAATGGGCCAATCGTGCGGTCCCACTCGCCCATGTGGCCCAAGACGAGAAACGCATCGCCCCGACTGGGGCCTGGAGACGAAACCATGAACCTGACACCAAAGCAACTGAAGATTCTGCAACTGATCCGCGACTGGCGGGTGCGTCGGGGCTATTCGCCGACGATGCAGGAGCTGGCCGACGAGATCGGCGTGAGCAAGGTGACGGTCTTCGAACACGTCGAAGCACTCATCAAAAAGAACGCGCTCGTGCGCGAGCCCAACAAGGCACGCTCTTTGTCGATTGCTGATGGCGTCGCTGTGCCCGACGAGTCTCGCCCCATGCGTTTCCCGCTGGTGGGCAAGATCGCCGCGGGCCACCCCATCGAACGCGTCGCCAACGAGGACGAGATCGACCTTGCGGACATGCTGGGTCAAGACGCACTCTCCGCAGCCAGCACCTTTGCGCTGAAGGTCGAGGGCGACAGCATGCGGGACGAGGGAATTCTTGACGGGGACTACATCCTCGTCGAGCGCACCCAGACCGCGGCGAACGGCGAACGCGTGGTCGCGCTGCTGCCCGATGGCTCAACGACGCTCAAGACCTTCTTCAAGGAAGACGACCACATCCGCCTCCAGCCCGCGAATCCCAACTTCGAACCCATCCGCGTCCGCTACTGCCAGGTGCAGGGCGTGGTGAAGGGTGTCGTGCGCCGGTACGGCCGCTGAGCCCGTCACCCGGACCTGTCCTCAGGTCCGTGCGAGCCGCTTCCGCGGATTGAGCTTCGGCGATGGGCGCAGCGCATGACGCGGGCGCGCGAAATGTCGTGGATTCTGCGGCCGCGTTTAAGTTGTTGCGACAAGAGGCGGTCGGATTGCGAATGCGGGGGGGTGGGGGGCGACCGAGCACTGAGAGCAGATTGATCGCTGGTTACGCAACCGCTTTCTGCGTCCGGCACATCAGGCCCACGCTGTAGCCTGATTCCATAGGTTCGCAGCGGACGACGATGCCAACCTGCCGCGGGCTCATCGCGTGTTCGGGGATGACCGAGACGCTCGTCCCCGGTTCGACTGGTGTGTTGGTTTTGAGCCCCATCCCGGTCCAGCTTGCGTCAATGAGTTCGACACGCGTCAACGTGCCAGCGCCGCGCCCGTTCGCGAAGACCGCCATCGCGTGCCCACTGACGGATCGACGCGGCAGCTTCCGGCGTTCACTGGGCAGCTTGAACGTGCCGGTGTCGGCAGATTCGGTCGATGTGTCGGGGGAAGGGTCGCTTTGGGTCTGAGCTTCGGTTGCAAAGTCCCGCTCTGCATGCTTGCGGAGCGTGCCGCGTTTGGTGAAGAGGCTGCGCTGCGCGGCGTCCCAGGCGAGGGTGGCATGCTCGGGTCGCACGGGGGCATTGGGAGCTTCAAACGCGATGGGGCCGTCGTCAAAGATGGGTCCGGAGAGAGGGCCGCGGAAGGGGTTGCTGTCGGGACGGTGCTTGCGAGCGGGGGTGCCCATGTGAGTGCTCCTTGCAGGCCAGCGGGAGGCCGCGTGGTCGCGCCAGACGTTTCAGACCGTCGGCGTGTTGGGGCTATCGGGCGTGGTGCGGGGAGACTTCAGGCGGGTATGGGAATCCAGCGTGCTGCGCGCGAGAGACCGCGAGATTTCAGGGTTGCTTAGGCAGAGGTTGCGCGGGGTGGCATGTTTGGCGTGCGGATGTTGGCTTGGTGGCAGAAAGTGGGTCGTGATGGGAGCTTGAGAGGGGCCAGACGCCCTTGGGACTCTCGGGCGGTACGCCCGTGCCAGAGCGGACGGCACGGGTACTCTCATTCGTGCTTGCGTTGATCGGGCGTCGCCTGCTCCAGTTGCCGCTGATTCTCGGCGCGATCTACACGATCGCGTTGGCGTTGGCATGGGCGATTCCGGGCAACCCGCTGGAGAACCCTGAGGGGCGTCGCCCGCCGCCTGAGGTGGAGCAGGCGATGAAGGCGCAGTACAACCTGGACAGCTTTCCGCGGTTCTATGGGTCGTACCTGAGCAACGTCACGGGTGTTGAGTATGTGCGTGAGACGATCTCCGGCGCGCGGCGCGAGGAAGTGCAACGCGCGAAGGACGCTGGGCTTGCGCCGCCAGTGCGGTATGTGTTTGATTTCGGGCCCTCGCTCCAGTATCGCGACCAGCGCGTCAACGAGATCATCGGCAGTTCGCTTCCGATCTCCATGACCCTGGGTGCCGCGGCGATGGTGATCGCGCTGGTGATCGGCCTGACGGCGGGGATCATCGGCGCAGCGAAGCCAGGATCGCTCGCGGATCTCGCTACATTGGTGGTCGCGCTGGTGGGCGTCAGTCTGCCCAGCTTTGTGATCGGAACGGTGTTGCTCGTCGTGTTCTGCCTGTGGCTGGGTTGGTTTCCGGTGGGGGAGTGGACGCCGCCTCGGTCGCTGGTCTTGCCCGCGCTGACGTTGAGTCTGCCATACGCCGCGTACATCGCGCGATTGACTCGGATGGGGATGCTGGAGGCCCTCGGCAGCGACTACGTCCGCACGGCGCGGGCGAAGGGGGCGGGAGCGATGAGCATTCACCTCCGCCACGCGCTCAAGAACGCGTTCCTGCCAGTCCTCAGCTACCTCGGCCCCGCCACAGCCCTCGCCATGACTGGCTCATTCGTTGTCGAAGTCGTTTTCAGCGTGCCTGGCATCGGCCAGCACTTCGTCAACGCCGTCCAGAACAAGGACCTCTTCTTGATTCTGGGCGTCGTGCTGACATTCAGCACGATGCTGGTGCTGCTGAATCTGGTGGTGGATGTTCTATATCGATGGGTGGATCCGCGGATTGAGTGAGCATCGAAGAGATCACCACGGAGGGCCACGGGGAGACACGGAGTGTTCACGGGGAGAAGAGCGGGCCGATTGGCGCGGATCAGAAGGATGAGCGTTGTCTTTCTCCGCGTGAGTCTGTGAAAGCCACCGCCTCTTCTTGATTTTTCCGTGATCTCCGTGAACTCCGTGTTGAATTCGAGTGCGAGTGGCGTGCGACGCTCCCTGACGGTCGCGTTTCGTAGGAGAATGGCATGGTGCGTGTGATGACGTTCGTTTCAGTGAGCATGATGCTGATGGCGGCCCAAGCGACCGAGCCAGCCAAGCACCCGGCGTTTCAGAAGGTTGAACTCGTTGCACAAATGGTGCAGACGCCCGGCAACGTCGCGGTATCGCCCACGGGCCGCATCTTCGTCTCCCTGCATCCGTTCGGCAATCCCAAGGCGCGGGTCGTCGAGGTGTTCGCAGGCACCAACGAAGGCCGCGATTATCCCAGCGCGGCCTGGTCCAAGTCCGTCGGACGCGATGGGGTCGGAATCCAGGCGATCATCGGCGTGCGCTGCGGTGCCGATGGCGTGCTTTGGATGCTGGATGTCGGCGGCAGCGGTGTTGCGCCAAAGCTCGTCGCGTGGGACACGACCACCGAGCAGCTCAAGCAAGTGATTCACCTGCCCGAGCCCGCGACCACACCCACCTCCTTCGTCCAAGACCTCGCCCTCGATCCGACTCGCGGCAAGATATACATCGCCGACTGCGGCCTTGGCGATCTCTCGACGCCACCCGCCCCCGCCATCATCGTCGTGGATGTCAAGACCGGCACGAGCCGGCGCGTGCTGGATCGACATGCGACGCTGATGCCCGAAGCCCAGGCGAAGATGGAGATTGGTGGCGTGGAGGTGCGGGCCCTGAGCCCGGATGGCACGCCGTTCGCGCCTCGCGTGGGGATCAATCCGATCACGATCGATCCGCAGTTTGAGTACGTGTATTGGGGCAGCATGCACGGCACGCGCGTATACCGCATCCGCGCCAGCATGCTCGCGAACCCGGAGATGAACAACGACCAACTCGTCGGCGCGATCGAGGAGTACGGACGCAAGGGTGTCAGCGATGGCATCAGCGTCGACTCGGCGGGCAACGTCTACGTGACCGACGTCGCTCACAACGCCATCGGTGTGCTTGAAGCAACGCCCGATGCGAGCGGCGTGCGCCCATATCGATTGCTTGCGCAGGACGCGGATCTGCTCAGTTGGCCCGATGGCATGAGCGTGGGACCCGATGGATGGCTGTATGTGGTGGTCAATCAACTGCACCGCCACGCCGCGCTGAATGCGGGGAATCAGGCGACCAAGCCGCCGTTTGCGATTGTGAAGTTCAGGCCGTTGGCGGGGTCGACGGTGGGGCGGTAGAAAGTAAAAGCCCGACCTGAGGAGGTCGGGCTTTGGTGAAAAGTCGAATTGCTGGTGGTTCGGGCGGGGGGCTTGCGCCCCTCGGTCCTTACACGCCGCAGAGGGTGCAGGGGCCTTCGCTGAAGACCAGCAGGAAGGCGTCGATGTCGCAGGGGTCAAACAGCGAGCCATCGTTGTTGAAGTCGATGCTGTCGCAGGAGGCCTCGGCGGGCACGCAGGGACCTTCGCTGAAGACGCTCAGGAAGGCGTCGATGTCGGTGGGGTCGAAGCTGCTGTTGTCGTTGTTGACGTCGATGTCGTTGCAGACCGGGCCCGTGGTGCAGTTGCCGTCGCCCGGGTTGGTGCGGCCTGGAGAGAGCAGGAAGTCGGCGGGCAAGGTCTGGCCTTCGATCGCACCGGTGGTGGCGTTGAAGACGATGACTTCGTTTGGATCAAAGAAGAAGGGCCCATAGCTGAGGCCGTCGGTATCGAAGGTCGCGATGGTGTTGCAGATGCGGACGAACACATCGGACGTGAAGCCAGTCGGCACGCCCGGCAGGCGGTCGCTGACATCGATGCCGCCGAGCTGGGTGGCGTACTGGTAAGAAGGAATGCCCGCGTCGACATCGTCGCCGTCCTGGAAGCCGACGACGTCGATGATCTCGCCCCAGGGCTGGGCATCGAGGATGCCGTCGCCGCCCAAGCCGGTGTCCAGGTCCTGGTTCACGGTGCCCGTGAAGTTGCGGACGAGCAGGTAGGTCGCGCTGCCGTTCTCGAGGTCGGGTGTGAAGTTGAAGACGACGACGCTGGTGCCGGCGTCGGGGCCCTGCACGCCGTCCTCAAAGGAGCAGTCGATGTCAATCGCGGCGTCGCGGATGAGCAGCAGGCCATTGCTGCCCAGGGTGTAGCTGGACAGGTCGATGGCCTGATCGATCGCGCCGGTGGCGGTGCTGTCGTTGCCCACGGAGTTGTCGCCGTCGATCTGGACGAGCCAGATGCCGGTGAGGGGGGCGTTGGGCTGGCCCTTGAGTTCGACGAACTCGCGGGTGTTGTCGGCGCCCGCGCTGCTGGGCGGGTTGATGAAGAATTCGTTCATCAGGACGGAGCCGCGCTGGGCGAGGGCGGAGCCTGCACAGGCGGCGAGGGCGAGGGTGGACACGACGAGCTTGCTGTTCTTCATATTGATCTCCCTGGAAACAATCGAACTGGTTTTACCTGCTTCGTGCGGCGCTGGGCTTCTCCGGGCCCGTCGCCGCGTACCGATCACGCGCCCCGAGCATCGTGCCTTGGGGCTTTGGAACAAATTCACGAACTTCTTCACGCAGACTTCAACGATCGCGGCGGCATTCCGCATGCACGATCAGAAGTTGAGGGCTCCTTGCTTGGTCAGCCAGCCGGAATAGACCTTGTTGGGATCGAGGTCGTCGAGTTTGTTGTACTGCATGCCGCTGAGGGTGGCGGTCGTGGAACCCCACTTGCCATCGCGCCGTCCGGTGTCCTTGAAGAGCTGGACGTTGCCATCGGCGAAACCGATGTTGCCGTCGATGCGGGTGGTATCGAACTCTTCATCAACGAATCGACCGGACTTGCCGTGCGCAGGGCCCATGTCGGTAAAGTTCTGCGTGCCGCAGCCGTTGCCCAGGCCTGGCACGTTGACGGCGACGGTGGGGCCGTCCGTCAGGGTCTTGGCGGTGCGGTAGGTGATGCCATCGAGCACGATGACGTCGGAAGCATCCAACGCCTGGTGCGCGGCGTCTGCGAGCAGCGGTACTTTGGACGCGCCAGAGATGGCAAAGCTCTTCTCATTCAGCGGCCCTCTGGACTTGTCCTTGTTCTTCCAATCGCTGAGTTGGCTGTGGTTCTTGCGGTCGGTATGCGCGTAGTACCACGTCATCACGTAGTTGGTGTTGAAGCCGCGTGCGAGGAGATTCTGCACTTCGGCAGGCGAGAAGGGCTTGTACCGCGCGCCGTCGTTGATCTCGCCAACCGTGGTTGAGTACTGGGCCGGGTTTGTGGGGCAGAGCATCGTCCCGGGAATGGCGTACTCGCCATTGACCATGTCCGCGACCCAGCCGTGCGTATCAGGCGGTCCGAATGCTTCGTTGACGTCATTGTCCCACGCGCCGGTGCCGTAGAACCCGCGATAGGAGTTGCTGTAGCTATTCGAGGCCATCACGAACTGACGAAGCTGTGTCTGACATTTGACTGTGCGGGCGGCGTCGCGAGCCCCGTTGAGACTGGGAACGAGGATGCCGATGAGCAACGCGATCACAGCGATGACGACGAGCAATTCGATGAGCGTGAAGCCGCAAGCGCGGGGGCGCGGCAAGCGCGGGGAGAGCGGGTTGAGGCGTTGTGCCGAGGCGTGCTTGGTCATGCGTTTGCTCCCGCGAGGCGACGCACGAACGCGCGCCAGATAGTGAGCGAGAATGATGACGACGCGCGCGACGGAGGCGAGCGCGACAGTGTGAAGTGTGCGGGAAGAATGTGTTCAGGATTCGTGAAGAGTGTGCAAAGGAGATTGTGGTGGGTTGAAGAGATGTTGTGCAGCAAGAACTTGCGCACGCGGTCGGGCACACTGACCCGAGAATGAGAGCAACCAGTCGTCTGACTTGGCGCGAAGGCGCTAGCGCTGGCCGGTCACGATTCTTGCCACCGATTCCCACGGCACAAACTTGAAGTTCTGCGGCAGGCCGTTGTTGTCCCCATCTTGCACCACGAAGATGCCAAAGGGGAAGGTGGGGCCCAGCGGCGTGGTGGTGGCGTCGAGGCCGTCGGTTTCCTGCACGCCGTCGATGGAGGTGGAGTCGGCGATGGCGAAGATCGCGCGGAAGTGGTGGGGCGGGGTGCGGTCATACAGGGCGTATTGGTTGGAGCCTTGGCTCGAAACGATCAAGTAGCCTTGGTTGTTGAGGCCCGTGGTCACGATCGCGAGGCCTTCAACATCGGGCGTCAGGTGCCCCTTGGGCTTGAGGCCCGCGATGAGTTCGCCGGTGGTGCCGCCAGATGGATCCAGCGGGAACCGCCAAACGCCCTTGCCTTCTTCGCCCGCGAACAGGAAGCCTTGAGGTTCGTCGGCAACCAGGCCCTCGGGCTGGGTTTGCAACTTGAGCGTGCGCAGGAGCTTGCTGGCGACCTTGCCCGTGCCGTCGTCCTTGAGTTCGTACTGCTCGATGCGGCCGTCCTTGTCGTTGACAAAGGCCCAAAGGCGGCCGTTGGGCGAGGTGCCGGCCCATGAAAGGCACACGCCGTAGGGCTCGGCGAGGCCGGTCTTGACAGCGGAAAGCGGCGCGAGCGTGCCGGTGCGGTCGATGCTCCAGAGGACGATGGTCTTGTCATCGCGCTGGCTGGCGGCGGCGATGGTGAGGGACTTGCCGGCGAGGGTGAGGCCGTCACGCACATCGACGTTGTTGACGCGGCCCACGGGAAGGAACTGGACCTTCTCGCCCATGAGGTCGTAGACGGCAAGGCCAGCTTTCTTGTCGGTGCCCAGGATGCGGCTTTGGGCGGGGTCGGCGGGGTTGATCCAGATGGCGGGGTCGTCGGCGGCGTCGTCGAGCGAGGCGACGGGGGTGGTCTCGGCGGTGGCTTGGACGGTGAGGCCGGTCGGCGCGGACGAACAGCCCGAGAACGTCGCGATCAGGAGGAGCGCAGGGGCTGCGCAGCCGAGAACGTGCGGGAACTTGGTCCGGAAAACGATTTCGGGCATGGCAGGCGAGGGTACACGGGTGTGCGCGGCCCGCAAGTGCGGGCTTCCAACTTTGCGCAACCTGAATGCAGGGGTGCGTTTAGCGGGCGGGGCTTGACTCTTCGGGGAAACCAGCCGATGCCTTGCCAGTGCGCGGTCGAAGGCTTGTCGGCTGTGCGCTCGCGAGGTGCTATGTGAAGACTGACGATCACAACTCCGGTGGAGCGCTCGGGTGGGTTCGCTCCTGGTTCTTTCCGGGCGGGGAACGCGTGGTGTCCGCGTTTGGGATGTGGGTTGCGCTGTTGGTGATGGGGGTGATGCTGGCGGGCGGCGCGTGGACGTTCTACGTGCATCAAGAGGCCACGAGGCGCGGCGTGATGTCTAAGGCGACGCGCGAGGCGGAGATGCTGGCGGCGGCGGTGGAGCGATTGATCGAAGTGCACGAGACCGCGGGTGTTCGGGCTCTGGCGGCGCAAGCGGCGTCGCACGCTGGGATCGAGGGCGCGGTGGTGATGCTCGCGGGGGGGCCGGTGCTGGCGGATGGCAGGATGGGCGAGCAGACGGGCTCGGATGACTCGATCGAACTGCCGGAGCATTGGGGGACGGAGAAGGGCCTGGAGCGGGCGACGTGCGTGGAGCGAGATGATGGAACGCTGGTGGCGCGGGCCAAGGCGACGGTGGTGGGGCGCGGGGATGTGATCGTCGAATTGACGCGGGGGTTCTCGTATGACCCGCTGGCGGAGCGCGAGGTGCAGGCGGGGCTGGGCGTGATCGGCGCGGCGGCGCTGGTGGGCGGTCTCCTGGTGTATCGCGGTCTGCGCTCGCGGATGCGGGCGTTGGGGGCCATCCATGAGTCGCTGCGGTATGCGCGGCAATTCCAAGATGGCGAGATGCCTACTGCGGGCCTGCGGCTCGCGGATGACATGGGCGAAGAAGCCAAGGCGTGGAATCGGCTGCTGGATGAGCGGGACTATCTGCGGCAGCGCGACAAGGTTGAACGAGCGGCCGAGCGACTGCAGGCGAGCGTGAGTGGCGGAGGGGATTACGCCGCGGCCTTTGACGCGGTGTGGCTGGGGCTGATCGTGCTGGATGAGTCGTGCAACGTACGGGCGATCAACGGCGCGGCGGCGGCGCTGCTTCGGGTGCAGAAGCCCGACGCGGTGTCGAAGCATGTTGATGAGGTCGTGCCGTTCCGGGATGTGACGCAGACGGCGCAACTGGTGGCGACCGGCAAGCAGCGCCAGCGGGCGAGCATGGAAGTGACTGTGGAGCCCAGGGAGGCGGGCGGGGAGAAGTCGATACTCCGGGCGACGGTGCGTCCCATGCGGCGCGAGGACGGGAGCGCGGCGATGATCGTGCTCGAAGATGTCACGCAGCAGCGGGTGGCGCAGGAATCGCGAAACTCGTTCGTGGCGCAGGCGACGCATGAGCTGCGCACGCCGCTCACGAGCATGCGGCTGTACCTCGAACAGCTGGTGGAAGACGGCGACAAGGACCCGCTGATCAAGGCGCGGTGTTTGAACGTGCTGACGAGCGAGACGAGGCGATTGGAGCGCGTGGTGGGGGACATGCTGAGCGTGTCGGAAATGGACGCGGGCACGTTCCAGCTGCGCGTGGATGATGTTGATCTGCCCAAGATGTTTGAAGAGATCGAGCAGGATTACCAGGCGGTGGTGGCGGACAAGGAGATCGCGTTCCGCGTGGACGTGCCGCCCAAGTGGCCGATGGTGCGGGGCGATCGCGACAAGATCGCGACCGCGCTGCACAACATCATCTCGAATGCGATCAAGTACACGCCCCAGGGCGGGATGGTGACGGTGCGGGCGAGCGAGGCCAACGGGCAGTTCACGGTGGACGTCACGGACAACGGCATCGGCATCGCGCCCGACGAGCAGGAACAGGTCTTCGCGAAGTTCTATCGCAGCAAGGACAAGCGGGTGGCGAGCATCACGGGCTCGGGCATCGGTCTGGCTCTCGCCCGGGAGGTCATTCGCATGCACGGCGGGGACATCACGCTGCAGAGCGCGATTGACAAGGGCAGCACGTTCACGCTCATGGTGCCGGCTTCGACAGCGGAGATGAAGCAGGCCGCGTGATGTGCATCAGGCAAGGAAGCACGCATGGAGATCATGGAGCAGAGACATGGCGCGGTGACGGTGGTGAAGCCCACGGGTCCGCTGGTGCAGCAGGACGCGGTGATGTTTCGCCAGCGTCTGGGCGACGTCATGAGCCGCAGCCTCGGGCGATTCGTGGTGGACGCGTCGCAGGTGGCGTACGTCGACAGCCAGGGGCTGGAGGTGCTCGTGCAGGCCAGCGAGGAACTGAGCAGCAGCGGGCGGAGCGTGCGGCTGTGTGGGGCGACGGAGACGCTGCGGGAAGTGCTGGAAGTAACGGGCAACGCGGAGCGGTTCGAGCACTTCGCGGATGTGCAGTCGGCGGTGAGGAGCTTCCTGTGAGGAAGCGAAAGAGAGACGAGCTGACGTAGAGACGAAGTGCTGGAGTGACAAGCGTTGCGAAGTGATCCGCCTATTCCGCCGCCTGGAGAACCTCTGCCGGAGCTTGATCCGCGCGAAGCAGAGCGGCATGCGCACGAAGGTCGACACGACGCCCGGCATGAGCATGCGGGGCTCGCGGGGGCGCCCGCGCCCCAGCCGACCGCGCCCAAGAAGCTGCGCGTGGGGGATGTTCTGGTTGCCGAGGGTGTGCTGACGCGAGATCAGCTTGAGCGAGCGCTCGCGGAGCAGAAGAACCAGGGGAAGATGATCGGCGAAGTGCTGGTGGGTCAGGGCGTCATCAGCCCGGGCGTGCTGGTGCGGGCGCTGGCGAAGGTGATGGGGCTGCCTGGCGTGGTGCTGCGGCACGGACTGATCGATCCATCGCTCATCAAGACGCTGGTGAGCGCGGAGGAGTGCGAGCGGCTGAAGGTGATACCGATGTTCAAGGTGGGGGACACCTTGACGGTGGCGATGGCCGAGCCGCAGAACCTCCCGACGCTCGATCGGCTCAAGCAGGTGACGGGGTGCCATGTGCGGCCGGTGGTCGCGCTGGAAAGCAATATTCTCGAGTACGTGAGCAAGTACGCGCGGGGCGATGTCGACATCGACGCGTTCTTGACGAGCCTGACGGAGCAGGACGTCGAGGTGGTCGAGCGCGAGGCGGTGGATGAGGGCCCGTCGACGGACCTGGACAAACTGATCGCGGGCAACCCGATCGTGAATCTGGTCAACATCGCGCTGCTTACTGCGGTCAAGGACAAGGCCAGCGACATCCACATCGAGCCGGACAAGAAGGGGACGCGGATTCGCTATCGCATCGACGGGATGCTTCGGCCCTTGATGAAGCCGCCCGTGGGCATGCATGCGGCGGTGGTGTCGCGCGTGAAGGTCATCGGGAAGATGGACATCGCGGAGAAGCGATTGCCGCAGGAAGGGCGCGTGCGGATCGTGGCGGAAGGGCGCGAGATCGACCTGCGCGTCTCAAGCATGCCGACGCTGCTGGGTGAAAAGGTCGTGGTGCGCATCCTTGACAAGGCGAACCTGCGTACACGCCTGGAGGACCTTGGTTTCCGCAAGGACGCGATGGACCGGTTCAAGCGGTTCCTGAACCAGAGCCACGGCATGGCGCTGGTGACGGGGCCGACGGGCAGCGGCAAGACGACGACGCTGTACTCAGCGCTGGACCTGCTGCGCAGCCCGGACACGAACATTCTGACGGTTGAAGATCCGGTTGAGTATCAGCTGGAGATGGTGAATCAGATTCAAGTGAACGAGCAGATCGGACTGTCGTTCGCTCGCGCGCTGAGGAGCATCCTGCGCCAAGACCCCGATGTGATCATGGTGGGGGAGATTCGCGACGAGCAGACGGCCCGGGTGGGCGTGCAGGCGGCGCTCACGGGGCACTTGGTCCTGGCGACCCTGCACACCAACGACGCGCCCGGCGCGGTGGCGCGATTGGTGGATATGGGGATCGAGCCGTACCTGCTGAGCGGCGCGTTCAACGGCGCGGTGGCGCAGCGATTGGCCCGCACGGTGTGTCCGCACTGCACGACCAAGTACTACCCGACCGAGCAGGTGCTGCGTGACGCGGATCTGCTCAAGGAGATGGGACGCGCGTTCAACAAGGGCGCGGGGTGCCAACGCTGCCACGACAGCGGCTACATGGGACGCACGGGCGTGTATGAAGTGTTCGAAGTGACGCCCGAGCTGCGCCGCATGATTCACGTGGGACGGCCCGCGCACGAGCTGCGCTCAAAGATGCGCGAGCAGGGCGGACTCACGCTGCGCGAGGAGGGCGTGCTGGTGGCCCTCGATGGCAAGACCAATCTCGAAGAGATTCTGCGCGTCACGCAGAACGATGACGACGAACTCCAGGCGAGCAAGCACGCGCCGCAGCACGCTGTTGAGCATGTCGCGAGCAAGCCGCGGAAGGAGGCCGCGTGAAGGTCCTCTACCACGGATACGACAGGGCGGGAAAGTCCGTCAAGGGCGTGATCGAGGGCTCAGACGTGCGCGAGGCGCGCGAGCTGCTGCGCCGCCAGGGCATCTTCGCCATGAAGCTCGGCGCGGCGGAGGCTGGCGGGGTCTCGCTGGACGCGCAAGGGCCGCAGATCTCCGGCAAGTTCAAACTCGCCGGTGGCGCCAGCAAGCTCGAGAAGGTCGCGTTCATGATGCGTCAGCTCTCGCTGCTGGTGCACACAGGCACGACCGTCGTGGATGCGCTGGCGAGCCTCGAGAAGCAGGCCCCGCAGGGCGAATGGCGCGACGTGCTCAAGCAGCTGCGAGCCAAGGTTGAGGAGGGCAAGAGCCTCGCGGAAGCGATGAGCCTGCGGCCTGATTACTTCGATGCGGTGTGTCGCAGTCTGGTGGCGGCGGGCGAGTCGGGCGGCCAACTGCATGAGATGTGCGACCGCTTGTCCAAGCTTGTGCGCCAGCAGGTGCGAATTCGCAAGACCGTCGGCCATGCCCTCATCTATCCAGGCCTCCTGATGTGCGTCGCTTTGGGCGTGACCATCACCATGATCACGTTCGTCCTGCCACGCTTTGAGAGCTTGTTCGATACGCTTGGCAGCGGACTTCCTCCCATGACGGCAATCCTCATGGATATCAGCAAGTTCGTGCGCAGCGAGTGGTACTTCGTGCTCGGCGGGCTCGCGGCCGTGATTGGCGGAGCGTTCCTGTACCTGCGCACCATGCATGGGCAGCGGACGCTCGACCTGCTCGCGCTCAAGACACCCAAGCTCGGGCACTTCACGCGTGCGTACGCAACGGCCCGCATCGCCCGGGTGCTGGGCACGCTGCTGGACGGCAAGGTGCCGCTGCTGGAAGCCCTTGCGCTCTCGCGACACGTGGTGCGAAACTCCCTGTACGTTGCGCTGCTCGCTCGCGCCGAAGAGACGGTGATTCGTGGCGAGCCGCTCTCGGCGGCGCTGGACGACCCGGCGATGCTGCCCCAGTCAGTCATCGAAGCGGTGCGCAGCGGCGAGAAGACCGGCAACCTCGCGCCGGTGCTGACGAGCGTCGCGGAGTTCATGGACGAAGACACGGAGCAGACGATCAAGACGGTGACGGGCTTGCTCGAACCGCTGATTCTCCTGTTTCTTGGGCTGGTGGTGGGCACGATGGCCATCAGCATGATGCTGCCCTTGTTTGACTTGACCGCCGCGGGCGCAGGGCCCGGGGGAGGAACGCCATGACGACGACGATCGATCTTGCGACGAGGCGAGCGCCCAAGGTGCTCCGAGAGCGGGACTGGGGACACGACCTTGGCCTGCGCCTGCCATATGGCGAGTCGCCCGTGGGCGTGGACGTGACCGATCGCTTCGTCTGCGCGGCACAACTGCTGGGGCACAGCGAGCGTGCGCGGGTTGGCGTCGCGAGCCTCCGGGTTGCGCTGCGGATGCCCCGTCAGACGACCGGGCCGCTGAGCGAGGGCGAAGCGATGGCGCTGGCGGGCGCGCTCAAGAGAGCGGGCGTTGAGTCACATGATGTCGTGCTGAGCGCACCGGACGCGAGCCTGATCACTGGGCTGCTGGAACTGCCACCACGCTCTTCGAAGGCTCCGCTCGACGAGATCGCGCGAATGGAACTTGCCCGCATGCACCGGGCCGATCCAGACTCGTTCGCGATGGCCTGCTGGGACTTGCCCGCGTCGGACCGAGCCCGAGGCGCGACGCACGCGATCGGACTAGGTCTGGCATACGGCGCGGCCGACGCAACCGTCGACGCGCTCGAGACCGCAGGCCTTTCGGTGTGCGCAGTGGACGCGCGGATGTGCGCGCTGTCACGCTGCGTTGCCGCGGCGATGGGGCACAACTCCGCTCTCGTCGGTGTGGTCGAGGTGGGCTGGGAGGCGGCTCAGGTGCTGCTGCTGCACGCCAACGGCCCTGATTGGACGATCGCTTTCGAGCGGCGCGTGTCTGAGGTGTCGCTGAGCGGATTGTGCCGGGTGCTGGAGCAGCGGTTGGGACTGGATCCGGAGGGTGCGGAGCTCGCGCTGATGGGCGGCGCTCCGGCAACGGACCTGGGCGGCACGCAATCGGAGACCGACGACGCAGATCCGTTGGTCGCCGATCTGATTCGCGCGATGCGGCGATATCAGCACGATTTCTTTGATCGCCTGATTCCCGAGGTGCAGCGATCACTGGTCTACGCGACGCAGCGGTACCCGGGACAGCCGATGACGCGCGTCCAACTCGTGGGCGAGGGCGCGCGAATTCGCGGGCTGCGGACTCGCATCGCGCAGGCGATGAGTGTGGAAAGCGGCGCGGTGCTGCCGCGCGACTTGGTGCGTGTGGATGCATCGTCAGCAGTCTCTCAGGACGGCGCGTTACTCGCGGCCATCGGACTGGCGGCACACGAGAGTCGAAGAGATGGAAGGAGCGGGCGATGAGCATCGCGAAGGTGAACCTGATCAGTCCGCAGCGAGCCGCGGCGGCGCGTCGGCGGGTGTTGACGCGGCGTTGGGCCAAGGGCCTTGGCTTCTACGCGTTGGTGCTGACCGTGCTGGGTGTCGCCCTTCACGGAACGGCCAGCCGCCAGCAGGAACTCCGCGACGCTGTGCAGCAGCTTGAATCGAAGGTCGAATCGCGGCGGGCCAGTCTGGCGAGTGAGCGGACACGGATCGACGGCCTGCGCAAGTCCCTTCGCGCGGCCCAGGCGGTGGGCGTGCACGCAGACTGGGGCAAGGTGCTGACTCGCGCGGCAATCGGCGCCGGCGAGCAGATCACGATCGAGCGGATAGACCTGGATGTGGCGCGGACTGAGCCGCTGCAGCAGGCTGGGCGCGGGCAGAAGCGGACGACGCGCGATCGCCAGACCACGCGCACCGCGACCATTGTGATCTCCGGTCTTGCCAGCAGCACCACAGCGGCTCAGCAGTACTCGGTGCGGCTTGAGGATCTGCGCTTCTTCGATCAGGTGCGGATGACCGAAACCACGCAGGCGGGCGCGGGAGAGAGCGTGCGGTTTGAGATTCGCTGCACGCTCGCCGACGGCGCGCCCCAATCAATCGGAGACAAGCGATGAACACGCTCAAGGGACGATCCGACAATCGCTCGATGATGGTGCATGTGGCTGGTGCTGGCGTGGGGCTCGCGTTGGCGGGAGCTCTCTATGTGGGCGTGATCCGCCCGGTCCATTCGGCCCGATCCAACGCGATCCAGCAGCGCACTGCGGTGGCGGAACTGACGGACGAACTGAGCAGCGTCGAGAGCGACATCAACAGCACGCGGGCCCAGATCGCTGCGCTCGAGAAGCAACTGGATCACTCGGTGCAGTTGCAGGACCCCTCCCGGCTGAATCGGTACGTCACCGAAGTCATGCGCCTCGCCACCGATTCCAAGCTCAGCGTGCTTGAGGCTCCCCAGGGTGATTATCGCCCGGCGCATCCGGACTACGGGCGCGTTCCCATCGCGCTGCAGGGCACCGGCCAGCCGGCGGACGTGCTGGCGTTCCTGGACAAGTTGCACGAGGCATGCAGAGACATCGAAGTCGTGGGCGTCGAGCTTGCGGCGAGCGGTGGAGGCGATGGAGGCGGGCTGTATCGCGTCGAGATGGAGTGGTACACACTGCCCGTGCACCGCGGCGCAGCTCCGACGGGCGACGGTTCCAAGTTTCCCGGTGGTGCGGATGAGGCCGATCGTTCGGGCACGCGGCAGGAGAATTCCGCGGCCGGGGGTTGACGCCAAGCGAATCAAATTGGTGATTGAGTTCGTGGAACTCACCAAACAGCACAAAGTCCTTCTCGCGGTGGTCGGCCTTGGCGTGGGCGCGGTCGCGGTCGATCGCTTCATCCTCGGCTCGGGGATTTCCGGACCTTCCGAAGTCGGTGCGGCGATCATTGAGCGCCCCTCGACGCCGAAGGCCGCGTTCCAGCCTGCCCAGTCGTCCTCGCTCTCAATGGCCGAGCGCGTGGACGCCTTGGAGGATGCGGAAGCGTCAAGGACCGATCTGGCCGACGCGTTTCGCGCTTCCGCGGGGTTGAGCGTGAGCGATGCCCCGACCATCGGCGCTTCCGCGGCGAAGTCCGACGCGTTTCGGCTTTCAAGCGTCATGACCAGGCCCGTGCCGGCGGCGGTGGTGAACGGCCACATGCTCCGCAGCGGGCACGAGTACGCCTTCTCGCCTAGTGCATCGGGATTGTGGACGTTGCTGAAGGATGACGAAGTGGCCGCCCGCCAGCGTGGGAACCCCTCATCCATTCGCGCCGTGCGCCTTGAGTCTGTGCAGGCTCGCACCGCGACCACCCCCGGCTCCGCGGTGATCACCGTCGACGGTTCGGACCGCTACGAGCTGGTCATCCAGGCGTCCGAAAAGTAACGAAGCCCGAAAGGAACGCATTGAGGGGCCACGCGCGCATCTGGAGTGCTCGCGCGGGTGGTCGGCGCACGCGGTTTATGCGGCTGGTGACTCGTCCAAAGCGGGTTGCGGAGATGAACCGGGTGGAGTGAACCGTCGATGCATGTATCTGTGGGAACGTGCTGTGCCGCGTCCCAGTTCAGAACGTATCGGGAGTCCTTCATGACCGCCGCCAAGTCCATCGCCCGCCGTGGCTTCAGCCTGATCGAACTTGTGATCGTGATCGTGATCATCGGGATCATCGCCGCGATCGCGATCCCGCGCATGAGCCGGGGTAGCACCGGCGCGTCGGAGAGCAGCCTGCGTGCGAGCCTCGCGGTGATGCGCAACGCCATCGAGCTGTATACGACCGAGCACGAAAACGAGCCGCCCACCGTCGCCGACATTGTCGATCAGCTGACCATGTACTCCGACGTCAGCGGCGCGACCAACGCTTCGCCCGACAGCACCCACATCTTCGGGCCTTACATCCGCGAGATTCCCAAGCTCCCCATCAAGGGCAACCCCGATCGTCGCGGGCAGAGCGGCATCGCCGCCGCCGACGCACCCACCGTCGGATGGATCTACACCGTCAACGCCACCACCAAGGCCTGGACCTTTGGGGCCAACGCGGGCAGCCAGACGGACAGCCGCGGCGAGCCCTTCACCGACTACTAGTCGGCATCACGAGCATCAAGCGACACCGACAGATTGGCGAACGGCCGCTGTCGGTGTTTGTGTTTCAGGATCGGCGAAAGGCACGGAGCGCGAGGTAAAGACGCATGCGTCGTGATCGGCGAGCCTACAGCACCTTCGAACTGCTGATCGCCCTGTCGATCATCGGGCTCACGACTGCCATCGCCGCACCGCGATACTTCTCAAGCGTGCGCCGTTCCAAGCTCGAGCGCGCCGCCTCCCTCATCGCCGCAGACCTCGCCCGCGCTCGCGACAACGCCCGCGCTTTCGGTTTCGACCAGACCGTCGCCTTCAGCACCGAGCGATACTCGATCACAACCCGCACGGCCGCCGGCACGACTTCCAAAACGACCAACTTGACCAAGGACCCCTTCGAGAACGCCGTCGCAGCTCTCCGCACCGGCGCCGCCAACAGCGTGACCTTCAACCAGTACGGCATGCCCTCCAACACCATCGTGATCGCGCTGCGATCGGGCACAGTCATCCGCGTGCTTCAGGTCTCAGAAGCCGGCGAAGTGACGCTGCTCGACGCCGCGCCCGCCCAGGCCGCCATCGCCGCCAACATCACCGACTCAGCCATCACCGCCGCCTACGCGGCACCGGTGGGCCCAGATTGATCAACCTCCGCGCATGACCCGTTGTCGCCCATCACGACCCGGCTTCTCGCTCATCGAACTGGTGCTCAGCATCGGCGTCGTCAGCGTGCTCGCCGTCTCGATGACCAGCGTCATGGTCCTGACCAGCCGCGCCATCCCCACCAGCAAGGACCGCGATCAGAACGCCATCAAGTCCCGGATCAGCCTCGAACAGCTTGAGTCCGACCTCGCGATGGCCATCGAAGTGTCCAATCGCACCGCGGCAGGCTTCACGCTCAAAGTCCCCGACCGTACGGGCGACACGATCCCCGAAACCATCGTCTACCACTGGCCCGGCACCGGCCAACCCCTGACCCGCACCGTCAACGGCTCCGCCGCCGCCACCATCCTCGCCGGCATCGATGCCCTCGAAGTCGAGTTCTCCACGCACACCCGCAGTGCAACCACCACCAGCGGCACCACGGATTCCGCCGAAGTCGTGCTTGCCTCCTTCACCGCCGCAACCGACGAGCAACTCTCCGCCAACGTGCTCACCGTGCAGGGCCTCTGCATCGTGCCCTTGCTTGACTCAGATGTCACGCATTGGCGACTGACCAAGCTCCGCCACGCTTTCACCTCTGCCAGCGGCTCCGCAACTACCTACACCGCAACCGTGCACCCGCAGACCTCCTCGGGCGGCATCAACGAACTGTCCGTGCTCGCAACTCAAACCAACACCCCGCCCGCTGCCACCGGCCAAACCCAAGCTCCAACCAAGACTGAGTCCACGCAAGTCGCCGCATTGACCGTCTCTACAACGGTGACAAGCACGCCCAACTCCAACCAAAGCTCGATGCAGGAACTTTCCTTCGCCAACGTCGCTTGGCAATCACGCAACAACGGCCTCTGGGTCGTGATCCGTCCCGGCGCCCTCAGCCAGTTCACCCTCCCCGCCCAATCAACCGCAGCCGATCCCTCATACACCGCGACGGGCTCGGTCGTCGCCACCCTGACCAACTGGACATTCCCCAATCGCAACTTCGCCTGGTCCTACGAAGCCCTGGGCCAAGTCCGCCGCCCCGCCACCACAACCACCTCCACCACCCATGCCGCCGCCGCCCGCGTCCGAGCCCTCCTCATCACCGGCGAATACATGCTCGTGCAATCACGCATGTGGAACGAACCGGAGGTGAAGTGATGCGATCCTCCCGCCCCGCCCGCTCCGCCTTCACCCTCATCGAAGCGACCCTCGCCGTCGCCATCGTCGCCATCATGATCGGCGCGGGCCTCTCCGCCGTCACGCAATCCCAGCGTTCCCGCCGACTCGCAGAAGAAATGAGCAAAGCCCGCGGCCTGGCCGCCATCTTGCTCGAAGAAGTCGGCGCCCTCGCCTACTGCGACCCCCAGGAACCCACGCGCCCCCTCGGCCCAGACACCTACGAAGACGTCCAAGACCGCTTCACCTTCGACGACATCGACGACTACGACGGCCTCATGGTCACGCCCGTCACGGACAAGGACGCAACCTGGCTCACCGACGACCAGTGGGTCGCCAACTTCACCGTCACGTGGATCGTCAGCGACGACCCGGGCACCGCCCAGCCCCAAGAGACGAACCTCAAACGCATCCGCGTCGTCCTCTCCCACGCCGGCCGCGACGTGTACTCAGGCTCCATCGTCAGGTCCAAAGGGTGGGAGGCCCTGCAATGAACCCGCGTCGCAATCTCATCCAACGCCAACCAAACCGCCGCGGCAGCATCTACCTCTTCGCCCTCGGCGCCTGCGGCCTCGTCGTGGTCGCCGGCGTCACTGCGGTTCGAGTCGCACGAGTGAACCTCTCGTCCCAGGCAACCGCCCGCGACGCCGACCTCGCCAGCCGCGAAGCCGACGCGGCGATGAACCTTTTGGCGGAAACCGTCACCAACGATCCCTCAGGCGTCGTCTGGCGAGCCGATTCCCGCTACTACGCCAACATCACCGAACTCACCGGCCCCAACAACACGGGCGAGCCCGCCCGGATTCGCATCGAGTGCAACGATTCCACCGACGCCGATCTCCGCGACGACGTGTCAGAACGCTTCCGCGCCACCATCACCGCGACCGTCGACGAAGTCCAACGCACCCGCGAGTTTGAGCTCGAGCCCGTACTCGCCAACCTCTCCTGCCTCTCCCACACGCTCATCTATGGAAGTGTGAGCGTCCTCGAAGGCAAGTCATTCCAGTTCGGCGGCACGCAAGCAAACGTCGTCGGCGGATCAAGATCACCCACGGTCCTCAACACCGCCGCCGTAAAACGCTCTACGGGTGTGGACGTTTCGTCCACTGACACCGTCACTTCATCCGCCGACCTCTTCCTTCCAAACCACGCCTCCATTCTCACTGCCTTCCGCAACAGCGGCGCAACCGAAGTGACCTTGAGCGCAGACCTCACGCTCGACAAGGAACTGATCAGCCCAAACCGCTTCTCGCCCGGCACGACCAACGCCCAAGGCCTCTACATCATCAATGCCAACGGTCATCACGTCGTGATCCAGAACACCCGTATCGCCGCCAGTGTGATCATCTACAACGTCGACAAGACCCTCGGCGTGCACATCGAGAGCTCCGTCACGATGGAGCCTGCATTCCCGGGCTTTCCGACGCTGGTCGTCGGCGGCAACGTCGAGATGGCCCAGGCATCCGCGGACTTGACCGAGGCCGACGCCGCGCGCAACCTCAACCCCACCGGCGCAACCTACTTGGGCTCAACCGACACCGACACCCTCGACGCTTACCCGTCCATCATCAGCGGCCTGGTTTACGTCGATGGGAACCTGACCGTCTCCGGCAGAGCCACCATCCACGGCCAGTTGTTCGTGTCAGGCTCGCTGTCCGTGCAGGAGCAGTTGATCGTGCGATCCGACCCGGTTGAAACCACGAGTCCCGTACTCGGGTTCTCGATGCCCACGGGCATGCGACTGGTGACCGCCAGCGTCAGCGGCAACTAAGCCGCACGCATCCACATCATCGCGCAAACAACCAGCATCAGGAACAGCCTGCAGCTGGCTTAAGCCGCAAGCTTCGCCTCGCTCGCCGCGTGGCGGGCGGAGAGGGCGTCGTACTCTGCGAGGTTGACCTTCTGCATGATCTGGGCAAGGCGTGGATCAAGCTGTGTCCCTGCCGAGCGGACAATCTCAGCGAGCACCTGCACGCGAGGCATTCTCGCGCGATACGCGCGGTCCGAACTCATCGCGTCGAAGGTGTCGGCGACGGCGATGATGCGGGCCATGAGCGGAATCTCCGTGCCCGAGAGGCCGTACGGATATCCCTTGCCGTCGTAGCGTTCGTGGTGGTGCAGCACGCCCGGCAGGACGTCGGCCAGCAGCGGCACCTGGTGGAGAATTTCGAAGCCGATCTCGGGGTGCTTCTTGATGTGCCCGAACTCGACTTCGGTCAGCTTCCCTGGCTTCAGAAGCGTGGATTCGGGTACGCCGATCTTGCCCACATCGTGAACCAGTCCTGCAATCCGGATGCGCTCGCACTGAGGTTCGGGGAGGCCCGCGAGTTGGGCGATCTGGTACGAAACCAGCGCGACGCGTTCACTATGACCGCGGGTGTAGCGGTCCTTGGCGTCGATGGCGGCGGTCAGGGCGTGCAGCGTGCCGACGAACAGTTCCTGCTGTTCGTCATACAGCGCGACGTTCTCGACGAACGTGCTCATGAATCCCGCGCAGGCCTCGATCAGCTGCGTGTCGTAGCTGGAGACCATCGGGTCGTCGCCAAACTTGTCACCCGCGACCAGCACGCCGATCTGGTGGCCCTTGCAGAGCAGGGGCTGCGTGAGAAGTTGCTTCTTGGGACCATTGGTGAGGGCGGGGATGTCGGTGCGAATCCGGCAGGACGATTCCGTATCGAGCAGTGCCGGCGCGATCGCGGATCGGAACGCGTCGTCTTCGAGCGGCAGATCGCCATGCGCCACCAGCATGCCTTGCAGGCTCGGGGGCGTGCGGGGCGTGCTTGCGAACGTCACGGCCACCCATCCAAACGACAGCGTCATCCGCGCCCGGGCGCACAAGCTGGTCAAGAACTCGGCGGGCGAGAAGGGTGCCTTCATCGCACGACCAAGCGAGTACAGGAGGTCGATGGTTTCAAACGCGCCGGTCAACTGCTTCGTGAAGCCCTCGACTTCTTCTTCGCTGCGTGCGATCGCCGCGACGTCCGACACCATCAGGCGGACTTGCGCCGCCAGCAGCGACACCGTCGCCTGGGTGTAGGTCGCGGTGGCACGGACGAGGGCGGGCAAGTCCACAGGGTCCATGCCCGTTTCGTCCGCGGCTTGCTGGAGCAGCTTGGACGTGCCCGCGTGCTCGCTGGGCAGGATCAGCGCGATCGAGCCGCGCAGGCCCTGATCATCGCTCAAAGGACAGAGTGCGAACCAAACAGTCTCATCGAGTTGCGTGGTGCCCAGTTGAGACCGGACCCGCTTGGGCAGCTCCGAGAGCGCCGTCGAGCGGATCGTCGAGGCCATGGTGGGCGTCTTGAGCACCTCGCACCAGAGCTGGTGCGGCCCTCGCACGTCTTCGATCGTGCCATCCGGACGCAAAGCGCACGCAAGCAGGCCGATGCGCCCGCATCGGTCGAGCACGATCTGTAGTGGAGATTGGCTGCGGGTCTGGTCCATGTGGTGTGCCTGCCCGCGGCGATCATTCACGCCGCTTCTGCTCGGGTTCCTTCGTTCCCGGGCATCCGCAGCCCGGGTTGCTCGCTGGACGCCGCGAGCATGGCTCGCACTTGTTCCAGCAGCTGGTTGGCCCCGAACGGCTTGGGCACAAACGCTTTGATGTTGGTCTGGAGGAGTTGCTCACGCTCCACGATGTAGCCGCGGGCGGTGAGCATCAGCACCGGCACCTGCGACGTGGGCCCGAAGGCCTTGAGCTTCATGGCCATCTCGATGCCCGACAGCAGCGGCATCTGAAGGTCGGTGACGATAAGTGCGGGCACCAGCGGCACGGGCGACTTCGCGGGCGTGCCTTCCGGCAGGGCCGAATGGTCGCACCAGCAATAGCCCTCCAGGCCATTGCGAGCTTCGATGACGTCCAACCCCGCTCCACGCAGCTTGGTCGCCACGATCGAGCGGATCGCCGTTTCGTCGTCGCATACCAGAATGGTGGGTCGGACTGTGGACATGGGAAGTTGCCGGGCGCGGCCCGGACCGCCGCGCTTTGGTTTCACATGCATCGATAAAAACAGCGTTCTGCTTTGGTAGATGGCCCTATTCCATCCGGAAACGTGAGATTTTGGGGCCATGGACAGGGGGCTAGAGGGGTGTTTTCCCCAAGATCAGGTGTCGCAGGCACTTGCTATCATCTCCTCGTGACGACGATTTCTACGGCAGCCGTTGCGCCTTCGGGCGATTCCCGGACCATCCCAGATCAGCCCAGCCCCATCATCGCCCGAGAAGGGTGGGTAATTCTGGTTATCGTCTTCCTGCTCGCGGGCGGGCTGACGTGGCTGAGCGTGTGGCAATTCCAGGCCTTGGGCTGGATTGCTGCCGTGCCCGCAGCACTGCTGATTCTGTTCTGTCTGTGGTTTTTCCGCAACCCCCAACGCATGATTCCGGCCGACCCGTCGGCGATGGTCGCGCCCGCGGATGGCGTCGTGATCGCCGTCGAGCCTGCGGAACTACCCGATGAACTCGCGACCACCGCGAGCGAACCGATGCAGCGCATCGTGATCTTCCTGAACGTCTTCAACGTTCACGTCAACCGCGTGCCCTTCGCCGGGACCATCCTGAAAGTCGCGCGCAAAGCCGGCGGCTTCGCCCACGCGGGGCGCCCCGAAGCCCAGCACAATCAGCGCTGCACGCTCGCCATGAAGACCAAGGACGGCAGGCTGCTCGCCATCTCCCAGGTCACCGGCCTCATCGCCCGCCGCATCGTCTGCCACGCGCAGGCCGGCGAGCAGTACGAAAAGGGCCAGCGCTTCGGCCTCATCCGCTTTGGCTCCCGCACAGACATCTACCTCCCGGCGTCCGCCCTCGTCACCGTCAAGCCGGGCGACAAAACCCTCGGCGGCACCACCATCATCGCCCGT
Source organism: Phycisphaerales bacterium (assembly GCA_022843045.1). Taxonomy (GTDB): domain Bacteria; phylum Planctomycetota; class Phycisphaerae; order Phycisphaerales; family UBA1924; genus BJHL01. Next base: position 45,499 of record JALHOJ010000011.1, on the reverse strand, counting down.
CTCTGACTTCTCCCTTCCTCTCTCCGTCTCTTCTTCTCTTCTTCCATGTTCCTCAAGCTCGGCCCCAAGCAGCCCTCCCGTGACGTCCCGATCGCCGTGATCGTGCCGAATCTCGTCACCACCCTCGCCCTCTGCTGCGGCCTTGCCAGTCTGCACTTCATTCTCGCGGGCGAATGGCAAAAGGCGATGATCGCCATCGTCCTCTCGGCGGTCTTCGACGTCCTCGATGGCGGCGCGGCACGCCTCCTCCGCGTCACGACCAAGTTCGGCGCGATGCTCGATTCCCTCAGCGACTTTCTCGCATTTGGCATCGCCCCCGCCATGCTGCTGCACCAGTGGATTCTGGTCGAGAAGACCACCAAACTCATCGACACACTTGGCCTGATCGCCGTGATGGTCTTTGCCGTCTGCGCCGCCCTGCGACTGGCCCGTTTCACCTCCGCCGCAACCGCCGCCCCGTTGGTTGCGGCCCATGTGCCCGCAAGCGCCGCCCCCGCGCCCAAGCCGCGGCCCAGTCCGTTCTTCGTCGGCATGCCCACGCCCGCTGCCGCGGGCGCGGTGCTGGTGCCCGCGTTCGTGCAGGCCTTCGTGGAGTCCACACCTGCTCTTTCCGAACGATTTGGCAACATCCTGATCCCGGAGTGGGCCGTGGCCCTCTACACCATCGGCATCGGCTTGCTGATGGTCAGCCGCATTCCGATGTTCGCCCTCAAGGGCGCACGCATCTCGCGCCGCGCCGTCGCGCCCATCGTCGTTGCGATTGTGGTGCTTGTGGCCCTCATGCTCAAGCACCCATGGCTCACGCTCGCGGGCCTCGCCCTCTCGTACCTCGCCACCATCCCCTGGGCCATGATCGCCCATCGCCGCATGAAAGCGCGCCAAACCAAGACCACCACGGATTCCGACACCAAAGTCGGCTAAGCACCAAAGGGCGCAAGCCCTTGGCAGCAGTCTTTGTGTTCACGATTGCCGCTGAACGCTCGGTCGGCGGCTTGCACCCTTCGGGCCAGATCACACGCCGCACAGCGTGCACGGCCCCTCCGCAAACACCAACAAGAAGCTGTCGATGTCACACGGGTCAAACAGCGCGCCATCGTTGTTGAAGTCGATGTCGTCACAGGTCACCGCCTCGGGCACGCACGGCCCCTCGCTGAACACGCTCAAGAACGCGTCGATGTCCTGCGGATCAAAGAACGAACTGTCGTTGTTGACGTCGATGTCGTTGCACGTGGGGCCGGGGGGCGTGAATTCGATGGTGAGGCGCGGCCGGGTCATGGGGTCGGCCGACTCACGCGAGGCGAATCGCTTCGCGCTCGCGCCGCCCGCGTTGGCGCGCAGGAGCCAGCCGAAGTTGCTCGCGGGTGCATTGAACCACTGCTGCACGTCGTTCGCAAGCTCCGCGCTCGTCCAGATGTACGACGCCACGCCATCAACGACCGTACTCGCGCTCGCGACCGGGGCAAAGTCGCCGCCCGGCGTGCTCCAAGGCACTCGCGCCGTTGGGTTCAGGTCGTATACACGGAAGTCCCACGTCGCGTCGCCATTCTCCGCTGGCTCACCCGCGCCGCCCGGCTCGCCCGCGTTGACAACGCCTTCGTTCCACGCCGCGCTCACGCGATGCAGCGTGAAGGGCGCGGGTCCGAGGATGGTGCGGTCCATGAAAAGGGTCAGCGAAGCATCGGTGATGGTTGCGCCAGCGGGCAGCGCCCCCGCGATGTCGAATCGCAGCAGCGCGTGCCGCAGGCCGAAGCGCGTGGTCGCGCCCGCGAAGATGAACGCACCCGCGCCGTTGGCGGTTTCGCCGCCCTCATACAACGTGCTGTCTGCCACCGGCTCAAGTACAACGACATCGGCGGTGGCGACGGTGCCGCTCATCGCAAGAAGTCCGAACACGCCGATCATCCACGCGCTGCGCATGATGCTCTCCGATCTCCCCGAGTCCTGATGTCTGCTGCACACCAAGCTATTGCAGGCGCGCTAGGGCGTTGATCCCAGTGCTTCATAATTCATTCGCGCCGCCTGAACATCGTGAAGCGCTCGCGCAAGTCCTTGGCATATCTGGCGCAGTGAGATATCTGGCGTCGCTTCACGAAACCTTGTTCTCGAATTGCCTCCGTCTTTATCCATTGGACGGTTGCTGCGTGTTCAATGAAGTCGGATGAGTTCGTCCGCTCGCGACTGTCGCGGGCCTCGGCTCGCCCAGAGAGACTTTTCGAGGAGACAAGACATGCGTTTGACTGCTGCTCTTTTTGCCGTTGCTGGCTGTACTGCCAGCGTGCTCGCCCAGATCACGGGCCCCAGCACCACCGTTTCGCCCTACATGATCCCCTCCGATCCTTCGTCGGGCGTCCAGTTCATCTCTATCGCGACCAGCCTGAACACCGAGTTCCACAGGAACCGTGACACCGGCGCGAACAACTATCGCCTCGTCGGCATCCCCGACGGCATGGGCGTCTACCGCGACGCGGAAGACATCGCCAACAACACCTTCACCCTGCTCGTGAACCACGAACTGGGCGACAGCAACGGCATCGCCCGCGCCCACGGCAACGAAGGCGCGTTCGTCAGCCAGTGGCGCATCCGTCGCAATGACCTGGGCGTCTTCGACGCTCGCGATCTGACCACCAACGTCAACCTCTTCACCAACGCTGGCACCTTCCAGAACTTCAACTCTTCTAACCCCATGCCCGACTACGTCCAGACCGCTGCCGACCCCAGCGGCATCACTGGCAACATCCAGAACGGCGATGGCTTCGGTCGCTTCTGCGCCGGTGAACTGGCTCCGATCAGCGCGTTCCAGTACACCGATGTGCTGGGCAACACCTTCGGCACTGCCGATCGCATCTACATGAACGGCGAAGAACGCGGCCCGTCGGGTCGCGCGTTCGCGCACATCGCGACTGGCGCCGAAGCTCGCTCGACCTGGGAACTCCCCGATCTCGCCGACTTCTCCTGGGAAAACGCCGTCGCCAGCCCCCTCTCTCAGCGCAAGACCGTGGTCGCCGGCACCGATGACAGCGGCGAAGGCCAGGTGTACTTCTACGTGGGCGACAAGCAGGCCTCCGGCAACGCCATCACCAAGGCCGGCCTGATGGGCGGCAAGACCTACGGCATGGCCGTCAGCGGCGTCGCCCTTGAAGCTCCCGGCACCATCCTCAACAACACGCCCTTCTCGATGGTCGACCTTTCCGCCACGCAGCGGGCCGATGGCAACGCGTTCGAGAACGCTTCGGTCGCCAACGCGGTGACCGAATTCGCCCGTCCCGAGGACGGCGCGTGGGACCCCAACAGCCCCAACGATTTCTACTGGGTGACGACCAGCTTTAACCAAGGCGGCGGCAACACTCCCACTCGCCTCTACCGCACCCGCTTCACGGACATCACCAACCCCGAACTGGGCGGCACCATTACCATGATGGCCCAGGGCAATGATCCCAGCAGTTTCGGCGGCGGCATCATCTCCGCCGCGGGCGCAACCGACGCGGTGGCCTTCGACAACATGGCCATGAGCCGCTTCGGCCAGGTCCTGATCCAGGAAGATCCGGGTTCCAGTGGCCGCCTTGCCCGTCTGTGGCTCTACGACATCGCCGCCGACAGCCTGGTCGATGTGGGCATCAGCGATACGCAGTTCTTCACCTCCGGCGCGCCCGGCTTTCTCACCACCAACGAAGAAACCAGCGGCATCGTCGACGCCTGGGACATCCTCGGTCCAGGCTGGTGGCTGCTCAACATGCAGGCCCACTACGGCATCTCGGGCGAACTGGTGGAAGGCGGCCAGCTGATGGCCGTGTTCATCCCCCAGACCGTCCCGACCCCCGCGGGCGTGGCACTGCTGGGCCTGGCTGGCCTGGCCGCGGCTCGTCGTCGTCGCTAAGCCTTGTCTTTGTTGACAACTCTCTCAAGTCAATCGCACCCCTGCGCCCGACAGCGCGGGGGTGTCTTGTTTGACCGCTTCACGAAGCGCGACCGTCATGGAGCGTCGCACGCCCGGTGCTCCCGCTTTGCAACGCAAGCGCGAGCACTTGGAGTTCGACGCTCTCTGACGCGCACATTTCGTGAAGCGTGTGCACGCATCACTTCACCCACCCACAAGCTTCGCGACATCTGGAATCGGCACGGGTGGCGTCTGCTGGCCCGTTTCCAGGCTCTTGACGGTGGCGGTCGTGCCGGTTTCCACGATCACGGCGAATCGTGCCCGAAGTTTCACGGCTTCTTCGAGAAGCTTGCCCACATTGCGGGTCTGGCGATACGTGTGGCGAGTGTGCAGGTTTCGCGCGCGCAGCAGGCCCACCAGCGGCTTCACCTGCGCTTCGGCTTCCGGCGTGCCGTTGCTGAGAACGAAGACGTCGGGGCGCTGGCCGGCGACTTCCATGAGTTTGGGGTCCTCGGGCATCAACTTGCGGTCTTGCAGAACCAGCGCGAGCACGACGTCGCCCATGCCAAAGCCCACGGCGGGCGTGGGGGGGCCGCCGAAGAGCTCGACCAGATTGTCGTAGCGACCGCCGCCCGCGATGGCGCGTTCCGCGCCGCTGGCTTCGTGGACTTCGAAGACCATGCCCGTGTAGTACGCGAGGCCTCGGACGATGGAGAGATCGAAGTCGACCCAATCCAGCACGCCCGCCGCGGCAAGTTCGCGGGCGAGGGGCGTAATGGCTTCGCTGAAGTACGTGACGTCGACGACGGTGTCGGCGGGCGCGCCGGTGGGCGTGCGCTCGTCGATCGTGACGCGGATCAGGCCCTTCTGAAAGACTTCGGCTTGCTCGGGGGCGAAGCCGAACGCGGCGATCTCCTTGGCAAACTCGGCGGGCGGCATCTTGCCCTTGTTGTCGAGCAGTTTGAGCAGCGCGGGTTGGCGATCAATCGGAAGTCCGCGCTGCGTGAGCCACTCGGCGAGTGCTTTGCGATGATTGATCTTGACGCGCACGTCCTGGGCGGTGAGTCCAAGCCCGCGCAGGAGCGACACGCAGGTCGCGATGATCTCCGCGTCCGCCGCAGGGCTGGCATCGCCCAGCAAGTCCACGTTCCACTGGAGGAACTCGCGGAGGCGGCCGCGCTGCGGGCGCTCGGCCCGAAAGAAAGGCCCGGCGGTGAACCACTTGGTGGGCTTGGGAAGGCTGTTGGCCTTGGTGGCGTAGAGGCGCGCGAGTGTGGGGGTGAACTCCGGGCGCAGGGCGTAGGTCTTTTCCGCGCCTTTGCGCGTGAAGCTGAAGAGATCGGCGACGATTTCCTCGCCGCTCTTGACGGTGTAGAGCTCGAGGTGCTCGAAGATGGGTCCATCGACCTCTTCGAAGCCGTGGAGGATGCTGGCGCGGCGCCAGGCCTCAGTGATGAAGCGGCGGCGGGCGGCCTCGACGGGGTAGAAGTCGCGGGTGCCGGTGGGGGACTGGAACGAGGGCGTTTCGGGCATTCTTGCGAAGGTAGCGCGCGGATTGGCGGCACGCTGTTGTGGGAATAGAAGCGAAAACGCCCCGCGTGGTGCGGGGCGTTGAGAAGTTCGCGTTGTCTGGACTCCCGCACGAAGGGGTGGGCCACCAAGTGTGCGAGTCGCTTAAACCTTGAACTTGTTCACGAGGCCTTGCAGCCGCTCGCTCTGCTGGCTGAGTGCGCTCGCCGCCTGCGACATCTGGCTTGCGCCCTGGGCGCTTTCCTTGGTCACGGCGTCGATGCCTTCGACGGCCTTGCTGATCTGGACGCTTGCGGCGCTCTGTTGCTCGGCGGCTGCGGCGATGGCCTGGACCATGCCCGAAAGGCCGGTGCTGTTCTGGCTGATGCGTCCCAGCGCCTGGCCCGCGCCATTCGCCAGTTCGACGCCCTTGCTGACGCGCTGCTTGCCGCTGTCGATCAGGGTCACGGCCTGCGTGGTCTGGGTCTGGATCTCGCGGATGCTGGTGGCGACTTCTTCGGTCGCCTTCTGGGTGCGCTCGGCGAGCTTGCGCACTTCGTCGGCGACGACGGCGAACCCGCGGCCATGCTCGCCCGCCCGCGCGGCTTCGATCGCCGCGTTCAGGGCCAGCAGGTTCGTCTGGTCCGCGATGTCGTTAATGACCTTGATGATCTCGCCGATCTGCTCGCTCTTCTTGCCCAGTTCGCTGACGGCGTTGGCGCTCTTGCCCACATCGTCGGCGATGGCCTTGATTTCACAGACGGTGTCGCTCACGACGCTGGTGCCGTTGGTGGCGTCCTGCTGGCTGTCGCCTGCGGCCTTGGCGGCGTCGCTGCCCTTCTGAGCAACTTCGCGAACGCTGGCGGACATCTCTTCGACCGCCGCGCTGGCCTGGCTGGTCTGCTGTTCCTGCTTGGCGAGGCCGCGAGCCATTTCTTCGCTGCTGGCGGAGATTTCGGTGGCGGCGGCGGTGACTTCGCGGGTGACGCCCGCGACGTCGCCGATCAGGCGCTGGAGGTTGGCGACGAAGACGTCGATGCCGTTGGCGAGGCGGCCGATTTCGTCGCCGCGGTTGATGTTCATGCGCTTGGTGAGGTCGCCGTCACCCGTGCCCAGGTCGTTGACGAGGCTGATGAGCTTGGTGAGGGGCTTGCCGAGCAAGGCGCGGAGGAGGAACACGAACGCGCCGACCGCGACGAGGACGAGGGGCACGCTGACGAGCATGCCGCTCTTGAAGAAGCCGGCGACCTGTGCGTCCATCTTGTCGAGGGGTACGACGAGTTCGTAGGCGCCGTGCATGTAGCCTTCTTTCCAGCTTTCCATGGCAAAGCCGAGGGCGTCCTTGCCGTCGAAGTTGCCTTCCGCATCCTTTTCGTCGTACTTGGCGGGATCGCCATGGCAACGCATGCACGAGGCGTCGAGGCGGATGGCTCGCATGTAGTGAAGCGTGTTGGTTGCGGTATCAACGCGGTGGATCTCATCGCCCTTGTTCTGCTCCACCTGGTTGGTCAGGTCGCGGAGCAGCGTTTCGCGGAAGGAGCCCTTGGACGGCTCGTTTTCCTTGTTGCGGGCTTCGAACGAAGCGACGGCGAAGTCGAGCCCTTCCTGCTCGGCGGCCTTGCGCGCGGCGTTCATGCCGACGATCACCGGGATGGCCTGGAAGAAGGTGGTGTCGGCGTAGCTGCCGCCCTTGGCGATATGGGCCTGCGCTTCCGTCTGCAGTTTCTGCATATCCACAGCGCCCGCCTTGATCGCATGGCTTTGCAGCGACTTCGCTTCGTCAGCGACCGCGGTGAAGGCGGCTGCCTGCTCGACGGCGAGATCCTGAACGTCCCGCGCGTATCCGCCCAGGAAGACGTAGTAGTTGACGCCCACCACAAGGGTGACGATGGCAACGACCACCCCGATGATCTTCCAAGTCAGGCTGATGCCGTGCTTGGGTGGAGTGGCAGCGTTGTGCGAGGGCGTCGGTTGGTTGTATTGCGGCGTCTTCATCGTCGTCTCCGTAAGGGGATGCTCGGGCTCACAAATGCGAGTTGAATATCCGGATCGGCCGCTGGATGCAGGATTTGTAGCTGTCAACAAAAAATGAGGATCAGAAAGCCGGTTATTCAGGTGTTTGCCTTCCGACGCGCACGGCGTTCACCCAAGGCTGGGGAACCTGCGTCGGGGAGAGTGTGTTTCTGGAAAGAAGAGAGCGGCCCCGGATGCGCGAGGAACGCGTATCCGGGGCCTTTGTTTCGCCAGTGCCGGTTTGACTGCAGAGCGATCGAGGTAAATCAATACGCGATCACGATACCCGCGCTCAGAATCAGCTCGGATTCATTGTCTTCGTTGAAGGTCTTGGCGGAATCGCCCAGCAGCAGACCCGTGACGGCGACATAGCCGCTCCACTCGCCCACATCCTTGGGCATGGGCAGATCAAACGAGGCCTTCGCCCCGAGGCTGACGAAGCCGAAGGTCTCGTCCTCGCCCGACGCGTTCTGGTAGTAGTCGCCCATCGAGAGGCCGACGGTGAGGGGGAACGAAAACTCGAACTCGGTCTGCCCGAAGCTGTGCTCGAAGCCCGGCGCGATGCCCAGTTGGAGGTATCGGCCTTCATCCTGACCATCGGCGGCGTTGTCGGTTTCGAAGGTGAGCGTGGCGGTGGGGGAGAGAGACCACGCGCCGAGGGCTTCGGAGTCGTCGTAGGCGACGGTGAGGTCGACTTGCTGGATCGTGTCCCAGGCGTCGCTGGGACTGATGAACCAGGAGTAGCTTGCGCCGAAGGTCCACTTGTCAAACGTGAGCGATGCGCCGCCCACGATGTCGCTCTCGTACCACTTGTCGCTGAAGTCGTCGTTGGGCGTGCCGGTGCCCTGATCGTGGAAGCTGTTCCAGGTGGAAAGGCTCAGGGCCAGGGCCCAGTCATCGCGGGTGATGGCGTCGAACGTGATGCTCGCATAGGGCTGGGCGAGGATGCCGTCGTCTTCCTGGCGAATGCCTCGGTAGTAGTACGCGTTGGTGATGTCAAAGCCCAGGAGGAAGTGCAGGCGGCCGGTGTTGGGGCCGGGTTCCTCGGACTCGGACTTCGGGCCCTCCTGCACGTGTGTGGCGGCGGGAGATTCCGCGGTGGGGATGCCTTGGCGGTCGGCGTTCGGGCCGGGCGCTGGTGCGAACATCTCCGGAGCTACGGGGACGTTGGCAATGTCCTGAGCAGCCGCGTGCGCGGCGAACATGGACACGGGCACTAGAGCAATGGCACGAGAGAGTTTGCAGCTATGCATGCCGGGAGCAATCGAATGCGACGCATCCGGACTGCAAGCCGACTCTGGAATTTCTCCAGATCAGGGGATAGGGATAGTGCCAACGAGCGCAGGAACCGGCAGTCGGTTCCGTGCCTGCGCAGGAGTCGCGCGATGCTCCAGTTAGAAGCGGAACTGGCTCACCTGCGACCTCAATTGCTCGCTCTGGCTGGCCAATCCCCGGGCAGCTTCCACAACGCGCTCGGCTCCGCCCATCGTGGAGGTCGTGATGTTCTGAATCGTCTGCAGAGCCTTGCTGACCTGATCGGCAGCGGCGGATTGCTCCTCGGTTGCGGCGGCGATGCTCTGAACCATGCCCGCGAGGTCGGAACTGCCGACGTTGATGGTGCGGAGGGCCGCGCCCGCCTCATTGGCCAGTGATTCACCTTTAGCCATGCGCTTGGTGCCTCCGTCCATCATCGAAACGGCGGCAGCGGTCTGCTCCTGGATTTCGCGGATGCTGCTCGCGACTTCCTCAGTCGCCTTGGTCGTGCGTTCGGCGAGCTTGCGCACTTCGTCGGCGACGACGGCAAAGCCACGGCCGTGCTCGCCTGCGCGGGCGGCCTCGATGGCGGCGTTGAGGGCGAGCAGGTTGGTCTGATCCGCGATCTCGTTGATGACCTTGATGATCTCACCGATTTGCTCACTCTTCTTGCCCAGCGATGTGACGGCTTCGGCGGTGTGGCGAACGTCTTGCGCGATGGACTTGATTTCCTGCACGGTGGCGTCGACCACCTGCGAGCCGGAATTGGCGCAGCGCTTGCTCTCGCCCGCGGCTTGAGCGGCGCGCTGGCCGTTGTTCGAGACGTCGCGCACGCTCGCGGACATTTCCTCGACCGCGGCGGCCACCTGCGTGGATTCGCTCTGCTGCTTCTTCACTTCCGCGTTGAGCGATCCGGAGACTTCGCTCATCTCCGCGGCGGCGACGCGCACCGCGTCGGCGCTCTGCTCGATGGAGCGGAGCAGATTCGCGAGATTCTGGCGCGTCTTCTCAACGCCCCGGGCGATCTGGCCCAGTTCATCCTGCTGCGTGACATCGAGCGGCTGCGTGAGGTCGCCCCGCTCAATCGTGGCCAGAGCCTCCTGGATGCGCGAGGTGCGACCCAGGATCGAGCGTGTCAGGAGCCACACCAGCGTGCTGACGAACAGGATGCCCACGCCCATCTTGATGAGCATCGTTCGCATGACGAGCCCGGGCGCGGCTTGTGCCTGGGTCGCAACGCCACCGCTGGATTCCTCGATCAGGCCCGAGAGAGCCTCAAGTTGTTCTTCCAGAGCATCGAATCGCTCTGCGAAGTCCGCCCGAGCCGCTTCGATCGTCTTGGCGTCCTTGGGATCAGACTGCATCAGCGACTGGGCCGACGCGATGTACGCGTCGACGGCTTCTTCGGCGCTCTTCTGCGCCGCGAGCTCTTGTGCGGAGATACTGGCGTCCCCAAACTTCGCGAACTGCTCGCGAATCGTGGTGGCGTGGTCGGTGAGGTCATTCTGGGCCGCGGCTCGGGCGTCATTCCCATCGGCCAACAGCCATGCGAGCACATCTCCCCGGATGGCGTCGTGCATCATGTCCGCCGTGCCGCTGGCGCGGACGAGGCCGGTGCGATCCTGCATGCCGCCGATCTTCTCGCTGACGTCGTTGAGGCCCGACCATGTGATGAAGCCCATCGCGCTCGAGAGCACGATGCTGAGCGAACCGAGCATGATGAGTTGCAACTTGAGACTGCCGCGCATGAGGGACTCCTGGCGAGATTCGTGGGTGCGATTGATTCAGTACGAGTAGGCGAGGCCGACGCTCCAGACGACTTCGGTGTCCTCGTCGTCGTTCACTTGCGAGGCGTAGTCGCCAAGCACAAGCAGGTTGACCGCGGCATACGCCGACAGTTCGCCCCATTCCTCGCCCGACGTAAGCCCGATGCTGCACTTGCAGCCCACGCTGAAGAAGCCGAAGAAGTCATCGTCGCCCGGCGCCTGCTCGTAGTAGTCCCACGCGCTCAGGCCAACGATGATCGGGGCAGACACTCTGAGCGATTCGACCGTCGATTGCTCGAAGTCGTACCCGGGCTCGATGCCGAGCTGCAGATATGCGCCTTTGTCGAGTCCATCGGAGGTGCCGTCGCCGGTTTCGATCACCAGCGTGGCGTTGGGCGCGAGGGCCCATGCCCCCATGTCGTCCGCGTCGTCATAACTGGCGGAGAACTGAAGCTCCTGCACCGTGGTGAACGCGTCGTTGGGGCTGAGGAACCAGCCGTACTGGGCGCCCAGCGTCCAGCTTTCGTACTCGGCGGTCAGGCCGAAGTACGCGTCTGCCTCGTACCAGTTCTCGAGCGTGCTGTCGTTGGTGCCAGAGCCGGTCTTGCGATCATGCAGGCTGTTCCACGTGCCCAGATACGCCTGAAGGTTCCATGTGTCAGATCGATAGAAGTCCAGACCCGCGGTGGCATAGGGCTGGGCGATCACACCACGATCTTCCTGACGCAGGCCGCGTGAGTAATAGGCGTTGGTGAAGTCCACACCCAGCGTGAGGTGCAGGCGGCGTGCGGGTGCTTCGACCGGCGCATGCTCGGCGGAAGGTTCTTTCGGCGGCGCAGGGGGCTTGGGGATGGGCAGACGCTCCTCGCCCACGTTGGGGCCTGGCGCGAACATCTCCATCATTTCTGGAACGTTGGAGAGCTCGACACCGTCATCCCCCGTTGCGAGTCCGCCTGAGGTGGTGACCAGCGCGATCGCTGCGAGAATGTTGCAACGACTATTGACTGACCGGAACTTCATCCATCCTCCGCTTTGAATTCCAAGGAAATCCCCATGATGCCGGCGGACCATCGGCACCGGAACGGCATGACTTCCGTAGAAGTGCGACGCGCATCTGCGATGTGGCTGCGCACTCCATATAAACTACCGCGTGGATGAAAGCTTCCCCCAAAGTGGAGAGTCGGGCGCGCGCGAGCGACGCGTGGATGACCCTCCCCCAGAGTGGGGCAGTGAGGCATTCGACGAGCGCATGCTGCGGCTCAATAAGAAGGCTCGCGCGCTGCCGGACGTGCCGGGCGTGTACTTGATGAAGGACGCCACGGGGGTGGTGATCTACATAGGCAAGGCGCTGCGACTACCGGATCGGGTGAGCAGCTACTTCGTGCCCAGCACGGACTTGGGATTCTCGAAGCAGCCGATGCTGGATGTGGTGCATGACTTTGAGTTCCTCGCGTGCGAGAGCGAGTGGGAGGCGCTGCTCACTGAGAACCGGCTGATCAAGGACACCAAGCCGCGGTTCAACGTGCGGCTCTTGGATGACAAGACGTTTCCGTACCTGGTGGTGACGACGCGCGAGGATTTCCCGCGGGTGTTCGTGACGCGCAACCCGACGGGGGCGGGCGATGAGCAGATGCAGGAGCTGATGCGCGGGGCGAAGGTGTTCGGACCGTTCGCGAACGCGGGCGCGCTGCGGGAAGCGCTGGCGACGTTGCAGCGGGTCTTCAAGTATCGCACGTGCAAGCTCGACATCGTCGAGAACGATCCGAAGAACCGGTTCTTTCGCCCCTGCCTGCTCTACAACATCGGGCAATGCACCGCGCCGTGCGCGGACAAGATCAAGAAAGCCGAGTATGAAGCGGACGTCGAGCGATTCGTCAAGTTCCTGGGCACCAAGCAGAGCGTGATGCTCCGCGAACTGCGCGAGGAGATGGAGAAAGCCTCGGTCGAGCTGCGGTTTGAGAAGGCCGCGAGCGTGCGCGATCAGATCAAGGCGATCGAGCGACTGAGCGAACGGGCGGATCGCAAGGACGGCTGGCAGCCCGAAACCGAAGCCGTGATCGTTGAGCCAGACAAGGCGCTCAAGAGCCTGCAGAAGACGCTGGAACTCGATGAGCCGATTCGCTGCATCGAGGGCATCGACATCGCGCACCTGCAGGGCAACGAAACCGTGGGCAGCAAGGTGTGCTTCATCGACGGGCGACCGTTCAAAGACCAGTATCGGCGGTACAAGATTCAGACGGTGGACAACGACGACTACAGCAGCATCCGCGAGGTGGTGCTGCGGCGGTATCGCGAGGCGGGGGCGGGGCACGAGCTCTATCCCGAAGTCATCCTGATCGACGGCGGGCTGGGGCAACTCCACGCGGGGCTGGAGGCCTTCGCGACGCTGGATGTCAAGCCGCCGATGGTGATTTCACTCGCGAAGAAGGAGGAGCTCGTCTACGTGCAGCAGCGGGGCGAGCCGATCCGGCTGGGTCGCGAGAACTTCGGGCTCAAGTTGCTGCAGGCCGTCCGCGATGAGGCCCACCGCTTCGCACAGCACTACCACCATGTGCTGCGACGCAAGAAGACGCTCGAAGAGTGACGACGCACCTTCAGAACGGCGAGCGACCTGAGAGCGCAATCCGCGCGAGCATCGCCGACACGCCTGCGAGCCCGGCCGCGGCGAGCACGATGACGGAGCGCGCGATCACAGAAGTGGGCAGTACACGATCCGCGATCCAGCCGATGATGGGCATCGCTTGCAAGGAGTGCAGCAGCACAAAGTGCACGATGCGCAGATCCCCGTGACTCGTGCTCCAGTTCACGTAAGGCAGGCCCGGGCCGCCATCGACGCCGCCCACGGTGTGGCCCGGGCGTGGCGCCATGAACGCGCCCCACGCACACCCGGCGAGGAAAAGCCACTCGCCCACGCGAATCGCGAGCGGGAAGGCGTTGCCGGACGGGCCTCCCTCCTTGGGATCGCGAAATGGCGTGCACGCAACGACGAGAACCGCAAGGGTGACCAGCGCGATGGCCACGCCCATGACGCCGTAGATCGTGCCGTCGAGCGTATTGGAGACGTTGAAGTGCGAGCGCACGCCTCGGGCGCTTTGGAGGGAGATCAGCACGATCTCGACGATCGCGCCCGAGGCGATGATCCAGGCGATCACACGCGAGAGCATGATCGGCATGCGGTGCAGCGTCATGATCCACGCGATGGTCGCGAGGAAGATCGCGATGGACACGGCGAACTTCTGCGGCTTGATCCAGGGGCTCAGGCCCAGGATCGTGCGATCGTCGAGCAGCATCGCGGGGATGAAGGCGAGGGCGAGGAGCGCGTGGGCCGCCGCGAGGCCCAGCAAGAGCGGCTGCTGGTTCCAGATATCGCGTAGGAGTGGGGCCTGCATGCGGACCATGGTGTCGCTGCGTGGTTGGGATTGGGTTCGACGAAGTTTCAGGCGTGCCCGTCGGTGTAATCTCAGGGCGGCACTGGCAGCAGGTCTGCCTGCGTGAGCTGCGGGGGCAGGTCCGCAATGCGGCGCGCATCGCGAACGTGAAAGTCGCCTGAGGCGGTACGGCGGAGGCTGGTGAGTATCCCGCCCGTGCCCAGTGCCCCGCCAAGATCGCGGGCGATCGAGCGGATGTAGGTGCCTTTGCCACAGTCGATGGTGAGGGTGAGGAGGGGCCAGTCGAAAGCGTCGATGGTGATGGCGTGCACCTCGACGGGGCGGGCGGCGAGTTCGACTGCTTTGCCTTCGCGAGCGAGGTCGTAGGCGCGTTGACCGTTCACCTTGATCGCACTAAACGCGGGCGGGGCCTGCTGGATCACGCCGATGAATCGTGCGACCGCGTCGGCAACCTGCTCGCGCGTAGGGATCGATGCGACGATCGCGGGCGTCACCTGGCCGTCGAGGTCAAATGAGTCGGATGTGCGGCTCAGGTCAATCGTCGTCAAGTACTGCTTGCGGCTGGCCATGAACTGATCGCAAAGGCGAGTGGCCTTGCCGATCATCACAACGAGCAGGCCCGTTGCCATCGGATCGAGGGTGCCGGCGTGCCCGACCTTGATCCGCTTGGGCGCGCCCGCGCGGCGGAGACGGGCCCGAATATTCGCGCAGATCTGCATCGAAGTCGGCCCCTGGTGCTTGTCGACGAGCAGCAGACCTGTGGGTGAAGGCGGCTCTTGCCGTGCTTGCGCAGCAGAAGCGGAGTTCATGGTGCGGGCTCCTCGCGTCGCGTCGCATCGGCTTGGTCGCGTGATAGGACGACCAGATCTTCCCATTTGCCGCGGTTCATGTTGTATCCGTCAGCCAAGGCGGCTTCGGTCCAGCCTGCGTCGATAAGTGCGAGAGCACTGGGCTCGCCGCGGCGTGCGATGATGAGCGCAGTGGGATGGTCCAGGGCCCACGCGAGCGATGCGTCATCGGCAAGGCGCACGAGCCTGCCATGAGACAGGAAGATCTGGCTATCTTCGTGAAAGCCGATCGCGCCGACTGGCCGCGTGATCGTCGGATCGATGCTCCTGACGGCGGCGATGGCATTGCGAGCGGGCCAGATAGCGCGGGTGTTGGGCAGGGTGCTCGCGAGCAGGGTCGCGAGCCCAACGACCATCGCTATCGCTCCCAGCAGCGTGGCGCGAATGGGCTTGCCTCGGAGCGCGAAGAATCCGCCTGCGATGCACAGTGCGATGCAAGCGGCCCCGGCAACGCCTGCGAGCACGATCGTCCGCGTGGGATGGTCCGCGTGGCCCTTCGTGAACGCGAAGATCGCGAGCGAGAGCGGCGCGATGCCCGTGAGCGCGGCTCCGACGATCGCCCAGATCAGGAAGCCGATCTTCGTCAGCCGCTCACCCATCGGCGTGAACGCGCCAGCACTCGCCCGGAGGATCACGCGGGCCGAGAGCAGCGCGAGGGCGGGGTAGAGCGGCATCACGTAGTGCACGAGCCTCGTGCTGATCGCTTCAAACACGATCCATGAAGGCAATGCCCAGCAGAGCAGGAACAGCGTGCCAGTGTGGCCCGTCCACACACGCGACCATCGCGATGGAGTCGTCGTGTCGGGACGTGCAAAACCCTTGCGGATCGCGGCGAGGATCGCAGCGCCCGTGAGGAGGCTGCCTGGGAAGAACAGACCGACGAGGGCGATGGTGTGGACGCCTGGGAAGAGGGCGTGCCCTTCTTTGGCCGCCGCGCTGCGGCCGATGGTTTCGTCGAAGACGATCTTGGCGTACTTGTCGAAGCCGACTTGGTTGGCGACGGCGATGACCCAGGGCGTGACGATCAGGCATGCGACCACAGCAACCAAGAGCGTTCCTGCGACTGCTCGAAGCGGCCAGCGGGGCGAGCCTCGCCAGGGGCGTGTTGCCAGTGCAAAGGTCGCCGCGGTCAGTCCCGCGATCAACGGGCCGATGGGGCCTTTGGCGAGGATGGAGATTCCCAGAATCACGCCGAGCGTGAGGAGGGCGGCGAGTGGCAATCTTGACTCGCTCGGGCTCGTCGCTGACGCTTCGGGTACGTGCAGCACACGCCACAACGCCCATTGAGACAGCACGACGGTGAAGAGCAGCAACTGATCCGATCTCGCCTGGTGCGCATCGACGACGACCAACGGACAGATTGCCAGCAGCGCCGCGCCCAGCCACGCGGCGCGGGCGTCCATCAGGCGCCGGCCCAGTCGCCAAGTGAGCAGCACGGTGCCGATCGTGCAGAGCATGCCGGGCAGGCGATACATCCAGATCGCGTCCTTGCTGGTGTCGCTCCCTGTGAGGATCGCGACGGTTCCGGCCTGCAGCCAGTAGATGAGCGGCGGCTTGTTGAGGCGGGGGCGATCCTGCACAAAAGGCACGATCCAGTTGCCGGTTTCGAGCATCTGGCGGCTGGCCTGCGCGAAGCGGGGTTCGTCGCGATCAAAGGGCGGCAACTGCCAAAGGCCCGGCACCAGCACGAGCAGCGCGAGCAGAACCAGCAGCACGCCGCCCCGCCAAGACCGCGTCCAGGTCGCGAAACCGGAATGTCCGAGCAGATGCACGTGGGTCGCATCCCGTGCGGCGGGCGTCCTCGCGCCGCTGGCGCGTACTGCAGGAGCATCGCTACGCTGGTCCTCACGCATGAGCGCGGACTATAACGCCAACCCGTCGCCGACTTTTTCGGAGTCTTCGCAGACTGACGCGATGGCAACTTCGCGGGGAAGCGCGAGGGAGTCGACGAGCGTGCCAGCTGCGTGGTGGGTGGCGCCCATGACCGGCAAGCGTGCGGCCCTGATTCTCGGCGCGGGAGGACTCGCGACGCTGGCCCTGATGCCCCTGGATTCGTGGGTGATGACCACGATTGGGCCGTTTGGCGGTTTGACGGAGCGGCTGGGGGGCGACGTGCGGCGCGAACTCGAGTTTGCGCAGCAGTTTGGAGCGTTTACCAGCATCGTGATCGTCGCGCTGGTGATCCTGTTGCAGGATCGCCAGAGGTTCCCGCGCGTGCTCGATCTGGTCGCGGGCGTGCTCGCGAATGCCCTGATCTGCAACTTGCTCAAGATGGGGTTTGGCCGGCCGCGCCCGCGGATTGTGTTTGGTGAGGCGTCGGGGCGGGTGCCGATGGAGGGGTTTGATTCGCCCCACGCGTTCGCGTTCTTCTGGCGGGCGTTTCCGCTGCCGCGCGATGCGCAGCCGGATGTCGCGGGTGTGCAGCTTACCTACCTGTGGGCGCGAAGCTGGGAAGTAACCAAGGACATTTCCAGCGATCTGTGGAGCTTGCCCAGCAGCCACGCGGCCGCCGCGGCTTGCACTGCGGCGGCCCTGATGCGGCTCTATCCGCGGCTTTCGCCGTTGTTGATCGGGCTGATGGTCATCGTGGCGTGCGCCCGCGTCGTGTTCGGAGCGCACTATCCCAGCGACGTGGCACTTGGCGCGGCGGTGGGGTTCGTGATCGGGTCCATCGCGATGGACGGGCACTGGGTCAGTCGATTCATCAAGCCTAAGGCGTGATGCAATTGTGATCAGTGTGATTCAGATGTGATCTGCACCCGCAACGATGACCAGTTCCCAGCGCACAACCCGACTTGCTCCTTCGCCCACCGGCGCGCTGCATTTGGGCAACGCTCGGACGTTTCTCATCAACTGGGCGATGGCGAGGCACGCGGGATGGAAGATCGTCTTGCGCATCGAGGACCTCGACACGCCCCGCGTGAAGCTGGCGGGTGGCACGGTGGTGCGCGAAACCATCGCGCTGCTG
Source organism: Phycisphaerales bacterium (assembly GCA_022843045.1). Lineage (GTDB taxonomy): Bacteria > Planctomycetota > Phycisphaerae > Phycisphaerales > UBA1924 > BJHL01. The sequence goes on along the minus strand of JALHOJ010000011.1, from coordinate 27,878 downwards.
GAATGGCTGGACATTAATTGGGACGACGGCCCGATCATGCAGTCGGCGGACGCGGTTCATCATCGCAACGCGATGGAGCGGCTGGTGGCGAGCGGGCACGCCTACCCGACCGCGATGACGCGGACGCAGATCGGCGAGGCCCTGGCCCGGGGCGCGGATGCGATGCGAACGCCCGGCTCGATATCCGTTTCGGCAGCCGAGTCGCAAGCTGATTCGCCCCAGAGCGCGCCCAACGAGGGCACGCACGAGGTCGCTTTCCCGGCCCGGCTGCGACCGGAGGCATGGTTCGCTCGCGCGGCGAGCGAGCGATCCTTTGGCGATGACGCGCCGACGTGGCGCTTCGTGACGCCCGACGCGAGTGTGCGCTTCGAGGATGCGGTCGCGGGGTCGCAGGAGCACTTCCCGGCGCGAACAGTGGGGGACTTCATCATCTGGACGCGTCGCGATCTGGCGGTGCCCGGTCAACCCGCGTACCAACTTGCCGTGGTGGTGGATGATGCTCGTCAGGGCGTGACCGACATCGTGCGAGGCGATGACTTGCTGGATTCCACCGCCCGCCAGTTGCTGCTCGCGGATGCCTTAGGCATGTGGCATGGTCCCAATCGGCCGCAGTTCTATCACCTGCCGCTGGTTCGCGGCATGGACGGCCGCCGGCTTGCCAAGCGGCACGGCGACACGCGGCTGGATTGGTATCGCTCCAAGGGCGTTGCCGCGGAGCGGGTCATCGGCTTGATCGCCTTCTGGTCGGGCGTGACGACGCGGCGTGAATCGATGAGCTCGGCGGAGTTTCGCGAGCGGTTTGAGGTCGATAAACTCCCCAAGGGCTCGGTGGTCTTTGGCCCGGAGGACGACGCATGGCTGCTGGCGCGAACGTGATCAAGATGAACACCGTGGCCAAGATGATGTGGCTCGGCTCGCTGAGTGTGATGTTGCCCGTGTGCGCGGCGTGCGGTCAGCAGTCGCCAACGCCCGCTCCGGCGACTACCCCGGCGTCGCAGCCAAAGCCCGAGGCGAAGCCAGACACCAAACCAGCACCCAAGCCCGAAGTGAAACCAGAGATCAAGCCCGAAGTGAAGCCCGCCGACGCCAAGCCGGACGCCACCAAGCCCGATCCCTGGCCCCAGCCTGCGAACCCCACGCTGCCCACCATGGACCTGAAGCTGGGCGGCAAGACGTTCAAGCTCGAGAAGGCGATGGACGATCAGCATCGCTATGGCGGTTTGTCGGGCCGCAAGGAGATCGCCGAGGACGGCGGCATGATCTTCATCTTCAAGAATCCCCAGCCGCTCAACTTCGTGATGCGCGACTGTCCAATTCCGATCGACATCATTTATGTCGACGCAACCGGACGCATCACCGCGATGCACCACATGGTGCCCGAGCCGCCGCGGAGCGCCGAAGAACAGCCCATCCCCAACGAGCGCCTTCCCAAGTGGGCCTGGTCCAACCCCAAGTACGAAGCGCGGCTCAAGCAATATCCCAGCCGGTTCGCCGGCGTGATCGCCATCGAGTTGCGTGCCAATACATTGAACATCAATGGCAGCAATCCGGAGGGCATCAAGCTCAGCGTGGGCGACAAACTCGATCTCGACGTCGCCAAGCTGCGCCAAGAAGCCAAGTGATCAACCTTCTTTGTTGAAGCCTGGGCACCTCAACACCTTCGCACTTTCGCACTTTCGCACCTTCGCACTCTCGCACTTCCTCTACCGCGACCCAAAGTGCCTGAGATAATGCACCACCGTCTTCGCGATCGCGTCGCACTCGATGTTGACGCCATCGCCGACGCGCAGGCCGCCCAGCGTGGTCTTGTCCAGCGTCGTGGGGATCAGCGCGATCTCGAACCAGCCCTCTTTAGGCGATAGGTCCGCGATGGTCAATGACACGCCTTGCACGCAGACGCTCCCCTTGGGCGCGAAGTAGGCCATGAGTTCAGTCGGCGGCGCAATCCGCACCCGCCACTGACCCGTCGTGTCAATCCGAAGCACCCGTCCCACGCCATCGACGTGTCCCTGCACGAGATGCCCGCCCAGCAGAGTCGCAAGGGTCGCCGAAGGCTCGAGATGCACGCCAGCACCGGCGAGCACTCCGCCCAGCGTCGTCTTTGCGAGTGACTCGGGAATCACGTCAAACGCGAATGCTCCGCCCTGCGCCGCCGGGTCCGCCGCCAGCGTCAAGCAGCATCCATCCACCGCGATGGACTCGCCCACCGTCGGCGTATGGGGCCATCGAGACGCGCGAATCAGCAGGCGCGCCCCCGCTGAGGAAGGCTGCACCGATTCGACCACGCCCAGATGCTCGATGAGTCCTGTGAACACTCTGCAGAATAGGATCGCGGGAGGGAAGACTGCATCGCCTCAAGGCTCACAGCCCCGCGAGGCCCCGCAAGATCGTCGCGAGTGCTTCCGGCACCGCCATGACGCTGAGTCGCGACTGCTTCACCAACGCAAAGTCCGCAAACCGTTTATCCGCCTTGATCGCCGCCAGCGTGACGGGCGTGCGTGCCTGCTTCACGGGCGCCAAATCGATCACCGCAAACTTGGGCGCGCCCGTGTCGGTCGTTCCCGGTTGCTTGGGATCTTCATATGGATTCGACACCGCCTTCGCAAGGCCCACGATCGCCTTCTCGTCGCCCGTGTGATAGATGAATGCGACGTCGCCCTTGCGCATGGAGCGGAGCTGCGTGAGTGCCTGCGCGTTCGCGACACCTGTCCAGCACGCTTTCTTCTCGCGCACGAGATCGGCATACGCGTACTCGGACGGTTCGGACTTCAGCAGGAACGTGGCCATGCGTGATTGTGGCCTCGTCGGATAACCCTGGCAAGCCCGCCCGCGTGGTGGGGTCATGCGGGCTGTGCTTGCTGCGCCAGCGCGAGTACTGGGACGCGCAACCTCCACGCGGGGATGCGTCCAGCCACGCACATCGCGGGTCGATGCATGAGGCGACCGGCTTTCGGGCTCGCGCTGCGCACGCGAGCGGGGCCGGCACTACGCAGATTGGCGGAGCATCGATCATGTCGTCCAACGAACGTCGCAAGCACGGTTTCACCACCCCCGACCAGAACGCAGGGCAGCAGGACCCGACCACCGAGGCGATGGCGCAGCTCGTGCCGGGCGGCCAGGACGTGCTCAAGGTCCTGAGCGAGTTTGAGACCGGCCTTGATGCGCTGCGCAAGCTGTACGCCGAGCGTCAGGCGCTCCAGAATCGCCTGCGCGAGCGTGAGGACGAGATTCATGCGCGCGACGGCCAACTCGCGGACAAGAGCCGGGAGCTGAGCGAACTGCGGGCCCGCTTCGACGAGCAGGTGCACCAACTGGACCAGGCCCGCCAGGAGCTCGAAGATCGCGAACGCAGCCTTGCGACTCGGGCCGAGCAGATCGACCACGCGATGCGGGCCCACGCCGAGGCCCAGCGTCAGAGCGAAGAAGCCACGGCGGCCGCGCTCGCTGAAATCGACTCGCAACGCGCGGTGGCACGTCGCGACGCCGAGAAGCTGAGCGAGCGGGCCCGCGAACTGGACAAACGCGCCAAGGAACTCGCAGAGCAAGGCGAAGCGCTGGATCGGGCCCAGAAGGAACTGGCCAAGGCCCGCGCCGCGCTGCAACAGGAGCGCGAGCAGCTAGACGCGCTGCGCCGTGCGAGTGATGAACGCGAGAAGCAACTCGCCCAGCGTGAGAAGCAGCTTGAGGAGCAGCAAGCGGCGACCCAGAAGCAGATCGCGACCCGCGAGAAGCGCATCGCGGACCTGCAATCGACCATCACGGAGCGTGAGAAGGGCATGGAAGAAAGCCGCACGCAACTCAGCGCGTGCCAGTCGCAGCTTGAGCAGGCTCATGGCCAGGTGAGCGACGCCCAGCAGCGTTGCGCCGCGATGGAAACAGAGTTGCAAGAAGCCAAGGCGAACGCTCAGCAGGCCGGCGAACTCCGCGGTCGTGTGGGGCAGCTCGAAGTGGCGCTCAAGAACGAACAGGACCACGCCCAGTCGCTGCACGGACAGTGCCAGCAGGCCGCGGGCGCGGTGTCGCAGTTGCAGCAGCGGTGCCAGGAGATGGAAGCCGGCGTTGAGCGCTTGCGTCGCGAACTCGACGAAGCCGTCAGCGCACGCGACGCGGCCCACGCCAAGGCGGCGTCGATTGCTCAGGAACTCGCCGCTCGATTCGAGCAGGAGATGGACCAGGCCCTCTCTCGCAACCGCGATGAACTGCGCGGTGAGTTTGAGCAGGCCAAGGAACAGCAGCGGGTCGCGTTCGCAGACGAGCGCCGCCAGTTTGAGCGGCGCAGCAGCGAGCGACTGAGTCAGGCGATCGCGGAAGCCAGCAGCGCGTCCGCGGCGGCTCTGGAGAAGCGTCTGCGGGAGGAAATGGCAGAGGAGCTTGCCCGCGAGATCGAAGGCGCGAAAGCCGCGGCTCTTGCGGAGAGCAATCAGCGCCTCGCGAGCGAACAGAAGAAGTGGGAGATCGCCGCGCAGCAGCGAATGCAGCAGGTGATGGATGCGGCGTGCGAGAAGACTCGCCAGGACCTCGCCAGCAAGCTCGAGAGCCAGCACGCGGAGAACCTCGCCAGCCAGCTCGCGCTGCACGCCGGGCAAGCGTCGATGTCGCTCGAAGCGGCGCGGCGTGAGGCTCGCCAGCAGTTCGAGAGGGAACTGCATGACGTGCGCGAGCAGGCCCGACAGGCAATCGCACAGGAGCGTGAGCGCCTCGAAGCCGAGACCAAGGCGCGGATCGAACGCACCATCGAAGAGGCACGCACCAGCGCGTCACAGGGCGAGGCAGCGGTCGTCGAGTGGCAACGCAAGCTCGAAGAAGAGCGCTCCCAGCGCGGCGCGATCGTGCGCGAGCTCACGGGCGTCGTCGAGGAATACGAGCAACTCTGGGGCGTCGAGCACGAGCAGGCCGCACGCCTGAGCGAGAGCATCGCGAGCCTCGCCGGCGCGACCGACGCGCAGACGGGTCTGTCGGCCCTGCGGGAGCGCATCCGCGAGGACGCGAGCCAACGCAACGAGATGAAGGAGCAGCTTGAGGTGACCACGCACCAGCTTTCGGACGCGATGTCGCGGATTGTCGCGCTCGAGACCCGCCTGCGGGCTCGCAACGAGGACGGCGCGTACATCCCGGGCGGTTGGCGCAATCCCGAGTCGATGGAGCGCAAGCGCGTCCGCCTGCAGCACGCGCGATCGCTGATGCGCGATCAGACCGACAAGATCCGCAAGGGCAGCGAAGCCCTCCGCAAACGATTCGAGCAGACCGAACGCGTCCTCAGCCAGCGGGCCGAACTCGCCCAGGCCCGCGAGCGCGTGATCGACGCGGAACGCCGCGTGCAGAGCGCGGCGGCCAAGAGCAAGGTTGGCGTCGTACTGCTCTGCGTCACCACCAGCATCGCGATCCTCGCAGGGCTGTCCTATGGCATCGCCCGCGAAGTGGCTCCCGCGACATTCGTTGCGACGTCGGTGATCTCAGCGGACGGGCGCGGGCGCGATCTCAACGGTGCCGAGCTTGCGGAGTGGAAGGAGTACCACGAGAACATCCTCAAGGACCCTCGCTTCCACCAGATGGCGGGCGAACGATTCCAACGTGTCGGGTTCGCGGAGCTCGCGTCCGCGTCCGCGGCCAAGCAGCTCGCCGAACAGCAGATCGATGTGCAGGAGCGCACGCCGGGCGAGATGATGCTCTCGCTCTCTGGCGAAGGCAGTTCACGCACGGAGCGAGTGCTTGACACCTTCACCGCGGCTTTCGTCAGCCACGCCAACGCGGCTCAGACGGCCCGCGTCGATGGCAGCGTCACCGCCGTCAAACAGCAGGCCAAGTCTGGCACCGATCCGATCGACAAGACGCGGATGTACTGGGCCCTGGGCATGCTGGGTGGCGGCGTGCTGCTCTTCGGCATGATCGCGATGGGCATCTGGCGCAAGCTCGCCGGGGCGAAGACGCAGTTCGAGCGCGATACGCAGATGGCGGCGGTGCTGGATCAGGCCCGTTGGGGCGATGTCAGCATGCCCGACCTCAAGGACATCGAGAAGCGCACGGTCAAGAAGGACGAGGCGCAGAAGAAGGCCGCCTGATCGTGCAGTCGCCGTGAGCAAGGCAGGAACAAAGCAATGGGCCCGGCGTGGAGGAGACGCCGGGCCCGTTTCGTTGAATCGTGATTGGGTTTGCTGCTCAGGCGACCTTGGCGGTCATGAGCACTGTGCCCTGGTCCTGGCGAGCGCCGGTGGCGACGCGAACCAGTGCGAGCTTCGTGCCAGCAGCGACCTTGGGCAGCACGATGGGGTTGGTTTGCACGCCGCCAGCGAGAGAGACGAGCGAGCGGGTGATCTGATCGTTCTGATCGAGTTCGACAACGCGGTACTCCTCGTTGTCGAGGCGTGGCAGGTTGCTCGTGACGATGCGGCTGTCGGTCCAGTCGGGATTGGCGAAGAACGCGACCTTGCCGGCAAAGGACTCGTCCTCGCTCACGAAGATCACGTGCAGCGTGGCGGGGTCGAACATGATGTCCGGGAACTCAGCCTCGAACTTGTTGGCGAACTCGGTCACGAGTGAGTTGCCGCTGATGCTGTTGGTCCGCGCGACGTTGGTCTGGTAGACGTACAGGAATGCACTGCCCAGGACGACGACAGCAGCCATCAGGCCCATCGCCGAGGCCCGCCAGCTGGCGCTCACCTTGCGTGGACCGATGCCGTGAGTCTCCCGGAGGAGAGAGAAGTCATCGGCGGAGATGGACGATTCGACGATCGCGTTGCGCACGCCATCCAGCACGCGATCGCGCAGGGCGACGGGCGGCGTCGCGTCGGGCAGCAGCACGCCCGAAGAAGCCCAGCGGGCCTGCTCCGCGATCACCTGGCGGCACACACCCTCGGGCGCCTGCGCCAGTGCTCGCTCGAACTGGGCATGCTCTTCCTTATCCAGGAGGCCCAGCGCGGCGAGATTCGAAGTTTCGAGCAATTCACGCAACGTCATACCACCAACTCCTCACCAGTTCGTTCCCGCAATCGCACCAAGGCTCTGCTGAGCGCTGACTTGATTGTCCCCAGAGGCGTGTTGAGTTCTTCACCAATCTGCCGCAGCGTCTGTCCACCCAGGTAGGCCCGAGTCACCACGGTTTTCTGAAGTTCGGGCAAGGTATCGATCCGTTTCATCAGGGCCGACATCTTGTCTTCAGTGTCCAATCTGCTGGTCATCCCCGGAGCGACCGGCGCCGCGGTCGAGGCCGGATGATCGAGCGAAGTGGGACGCAGGCGGGCGCGATTGCGCCGCAACTTGTCCACCAGGTGACGCCGGCTGATGAGCATGACCCATGTCACCAGCGCCGCCTTCTCGTCGTCGTACCGACCCGCCGTGCGCCAGAGCCGCACGAAGATCTCCTGCACCGCGTCTTCGGCTTCGGTCTTGCTGGGCATGGACTGGAGGGCCATGCGATAGACCAGCGAACTGAAGCGGTCGTAGAGGGTGGCGATGGCGTGTTCGTCGTTGGCAGCCACGCGCTGCATGAGCGCGCGGTCCGCGGGTCCGTCGTGCTGGGTTCGACCAGCGGCCACTGCCTTGTCCTTTCCGCTGAAGCTACACACGTGAATCCGGGAATCGTCCCCAGAAGACCGATTGCAGAATCCACGTGTGGATATACGTCGGAGACACGCGAGGGATCCCGCCATAACGCTGAAAGCGCGCGAGGTTTGGTAGAAAGTGGGGTTGGATTGACTGTCCGGCTCTGTCTGGAAGGTGTTTGGTAGTAGGGGATGACACTCAATGAATTTGCAAAAAGTTTGGAGGTTGCAAAGGGCTTGTGTAAATTCGAAGAATGTGGTAGACTGAAGCGGTCGGATGCATGGAGGCCGAGAAGTACGTTCGGGCGGCGCGATCGGGCGACGCACGAATGGGCGAGTTAGCGACGCGGCGACGCCCGGATGGGCGAAGCCGTGCAACCAAACAGAGGTCCTCACCAGATGGTGCGGGTGCAGAACATCTCGCGGGCAGCTGGCGCAATGCGCCGCGGCTTTACACTGCTCGATGTGCTCGTGTCGATCGCGGTGATCGCCCTGATCATTTCGCTGCTGCTGCCCAGCATGTCGACCGTGACCGAAGCAGGGCGGCGCGTCGTGTGCCAATCCAACCTGCGTCAGATCGGCACCGGGCTGCTCCAGTACGCCGATGGCAACAACGGGTTACTGGCGCCCAGCGTGTTCCTGCACAGCGGACCGGGCCGGTCCGGCGCCGAGCCGCAATCCATGATCGCGCTGCGACTGGCCGCGAGCAAGCGGCAGACCGCCGACGGCTGGGATGGTCTGGGCTTGCTGTACGCGTCGGAAATCGTGGACGCTCCCAAGGTCTTCTACTGCCCGTCCCAGCGCGGGGACCTGGGTTTCAACGTAGTTGCGGATTCCTGGCGTCAGCCGGACGCGGAAGTCCTTTCGAACTACCAGTATCGCGGCCAAGGCCCAAACTTCGCCGCCGCCCGGCCCGACATGCCAAACCCGGTGACTCGATTCCTGTACGAGATCGATCCTTCGAGCACCAGCCTGATCGCAGATGCTCTTCGCTCTCGCGAGGATCTCAACCATCCCATGGGCGTCAACTTCTTCCGCGCCGATCTCACGATCCGCTGGTACAACGACCCCGGCATGCGCCTTCGCAGCCGTCTGGCCACCAACAAGGACGGCGCCAACGCCGAAGCGGTCAACAGCGCGTGGGACGAGCTCGACGCCGCAAGCCAGGGCGCGGTTCCTACTGATGAGTGAGCGATCCGCGCATCGTTGTGGACGCGCCTCGGTCTGACACCTTTTCTCACCACGCTCATCTGACGAGTGACGCGAGTCGAAGCGATGTGACGACGCTGCGGTTGGCACGCGCGGTGGCGGCAACCTCGAGTTTTCCCCGCTCGCTTCGGTTCCAACGATCGTCGCACTGTGCCGCGCGATTTGTTCCCTGTGCGCTTCCAGCCTCCTCCGAAAGCAAGCCCATGCTCGAGCCCTCATCTCTCCGTCGATTCTTCGAATCCGGCTTTGTCTATGACGCCTATATCGCCACTGGCACGCCCGATCAGCAATCCTCTTGGCACGCCGCCCGCGAGCGGGTCCGCATGACCGAAGCGCAGCGCGCCCTGATCGCTTCGTTCACCCGCCGGATCAACATACTGGTCATCTCGGGCACGTGGTGCGGGGACTGCGTCCACCAGGTCCCCATGATCGGCGCGATCGCCGGCGCCAATGCCGGCATGATCAGCCTCCGCCTCGTCGACCGCGATGAGGCGATCGAACTGTCAAACCACGTCAAGATCTGTGGCGGCAACCGCGTCCCCACCGTGCTGTTCCTCAACGAGGACTTCGACTTCCTTTCGCTCTACGGCGACAAGAGCCTCGCGAGGCTCAGGGCTCAGGCCGCCAAGTCCATCGGCGCTTCGTGCATGATCCCAGGCGCGGGACTCGCGACCGACGAAGCCGCCGCGACTCTGCAGGATTGGGTGAACGAGTTCGAACGTGCCCACCTGATCGCGCGTCTGTCATCCAAGCTGCGTCAGCGTCACGCAGACTAAAAAAACCGGGGGGCACAAGCCCCCCCGGCAGAAGTCTCACCGCGATTCAGCTGTCAGCCACGCTCCACAGACGGCTCACTGGCCGCAGGGTGTGCAAGGCCCTTCGCTGAAGACCAGCAGGAAGCTGTCAATGTCGCAGGGGTCAAAGAGTGAGCCATCGTTGTTGAAGTCGATGTCCTGGCAGATGGCGTTTGCCGGGATGCAGGGGCCTTCGCTGAAGACGCTGAGGAACGCATCGATGTCGACGGGATCAAAGAGCCCGCCATCGTTGTTGACGTCGATGTCGTCGCAGGTAGGTCCGCAGCCCAGAGCGGTGATGACGAAGTCGTCAATGCCCGCTTCGACCACCGTGCCTGGGCCAGCGTCTTCGGCGACGAAGCGCACTCGCGTCTGAGCGGAAGGCGTGAGGCTTGCGGGGAAGAGCCACGTGGCATCGCGCCAGCCAGCCTGCAACTCGATCGTGTCGGGCGTGCCCGGGCCGATCACTTGCGCGTCGGTCCACGTCGAGCCGTTGTTGACAGACACTTGGGCGCGGAACGCGTCCTGGCCCGCTTGGCCGCCCGCGACGTTGCTGTACCAGCGCTTGTAGCTGACGCGGATGCCAGAGCGGCCTTGCAGGTTGATTGCAGGGCTCACGAGACGAACCAATCCGCCGTCGACGTCGTTGGTGCCCGCCGCTTCGCCAAACGCGCCGGACTGCTGCGTGACCCAGCAGAACGTGCCGTCGGCGGTCGTGTCGGCGGCGGGCGCTGCGAACGTGCCGACGGGTTCGACCCGCTGCCACAGACCAACCGGCGCGGTGTCTGGGCCGGTCGTCCAACCTTGGTTGGTCTCGAAGTTGTCGCTGAAGATGGTGGTGGGCGAGCCCACGAGTGTGCTGAAGAACGAGGTGGGCGCGTCGCTGGGCAGTGTGACGACGCCGCCGCCCGAGCCGGTTGCCTGGATGTAGTACTCAAATCCGCCCGGGCAAGGCGTGGCGGGCAAGTTCGCTCGAAGATTGCTCGTGTTGGGTACCACCGTCATCGCGACTTGGGTGAATGGTCCAGGTGCCGAGCGATAGAACAAACGTACGTTGTTGTTGTTCAGGCCTTGCGAACCGGCCCGCACGCTGGCGGTGATCGTCGCGCTGGAAGGCGCAAGCAGCGCCGCAGGCGTGTGCTCGACAATCAAGGGCGACACGGCGGAACTGACCCGGAGCTGGTAGAGCTGCGTGCCTTCGGTGCCAGAGCCGTTGAAGACGCGGAGGCGGTAGGAGCCCGCGCCGAGCTGGCGGCGGAGGGTCGCGGAGCCTTCGGTAATGTCGAGCACGGATTGGAGCACTGTGCCGGAGCTGGTCGTCAGTTCGACGCTGACCGGTACGAGCCCGCTGTCGGTAAAGTCGTTGAAGCAGCAGCTGCCGCTGAACGGACAGTTGTTGCCATTCTGAGACCCATCGTCATACAGGAAGCCGATGTGCTGGAGGTCGATGGTGACGACGCCCGAGGCGGAGGTGGTGAAGGAGTACCAGTCGACGTCGGACGCGCTGGCAAGGCCGACGCTGGAGGCGTTGGCGACGGCGGGGGCGGGAACGGAGCCAACGGTGATGACGCTCGCGGAGAGCGCGCCGATGTTAGTGGCGGCGGCGAGGGTGTTGTTGGGCTCGAAGCGGTCGCCATAGTTGAACTGGGCGGCCCGGATGTCGTCGTGGCGGACGCCGTCGTACGCGACGGAGACGAACGGTTCCATCAGCTTGTTGTTCTGGATCGGGCAGACGTGGGCAAAGCCGATGCCGTGCCCGACTTCGTGCTGGAGCACGTTGCGCAGGCGGATGGAGTTGTTGTTGGTGTCGCTGTAGAAAGAGTCAAACGAGTTGATGACCATGTCGCCAAAGTCGGGGTAGTAGTTGTACGCGAGGATGCCGCTGTTGCCGTCGATGTTCTTCGCAGAGACGCGGACGTCGCCTCGCACGCCGGCCTGGCCTGGCGTCGTGGGGAACGCCGCGCCGTCGTCGTTGGGTTCGTAGACGAAGACCAGGCCGCTGACTTCAGACCAGCGGTTGAAGATGCTGTCAAACTGCGGCTTCCAGGTGTTGAAGTTGCCGTAGATCGAGTTCATCCACGTGAAGAGCTCGCTGGGCAGGTCGCCTTCGCCATACTCATTGGGCAGGATCGTGCCGTCTGGGACGAAGCTCCAGGTGATCGTCGTCGGCTCGCCCGGGTTGCCGCCGTCAACGTCCAGGGCGGTGGGTCCCCAGCGGGTCGCGGCGTTGAATCGCTGGCCAAAGCCGGGGACGCCCGAGCGGAAGGCTTCGATGACTTCGGTGGGAGTGTCGGGCGCAAAGCAGGCGGCGCTGAGGCCCAGGCGGGCCTTGCGGGAGAAGCCGTTGGCGATCATTTCCTGATGGCGGGGCGAGAGCTGCTGGAAGAGGGCCCGTTCGAGGTGGCCGACGAGTTCGGATTCCTGCGCGGGAGTGATCGCGGGATTCGCGGCGATCGCGACAGTCGGCAGTGGTTCGGAGGATGCGGACGTTGCGAGCAGCGTGGTGCCGCGCGGGGCGGGCGTGATCGAAGCGGCGACCGCAGCAACTGCGACCACTCCGGCGAGACACACGAGCGTGCGGGGAGTAAGCATGACATCAATCTCCGGAACGATGGGAAGAGGAACGGGGACGAAAGCGGTACGAACTGGCACATGGTCGGGCCCGAGCGGGCCGACCCGAACAGTGACATCGCGATGTCCCCGGGGCATCGGTTTGCGATACGCACGGCTGAAGCGTGCGGAGGCAACACGATACTGGAACTTAGGGAAATATCCAAGCGGAAGTTGCGACCGAGAACGCGAGGGTGGTCTTGGACGGCGTGTGCGGGCTCGCGCGAGGGTGGGGTGCGAACTTGGTTCTTGGCTCTTGAGTTTGGTTTGGAAAACGAAAAACCCCCGTCTTTGAAGCGGGGGTTTGCTTTACGAAAATCTCACCCGGACATTACTTGGGCAGCAGGGCGGTCAGTTCCTTGAGCTTCACGCCAAAGCCATCCCAGGCCTTGACCGCGGCGTCCTTGAGCTTGGCGAACTCATCGAGCTTGATCTTGGACCAGTCCATGCCCTTGATGTCGCCCACCATCTTCTCGATGCTGGGGATCTGGCCCTGAAGGTCCTTGACGAGGCCTTCGGCCTTGGTCTTGGTCGCGGCGTCCTTGATTTCGGCAACCTTCTTGACCGCGCCGTCGAGCTCGGTCTTCATCGCGGGCCACTGCTTTTCAACGGTGTCGGTCAGCCACTTGGTGGTGTCTGCCTTGGCGGATTCGAGCGCCTTCGCGGCATCAGCGGCGACTTCCTTCACAGCTTCGGTGCCCTTGGCGGCGGCGTCCTTCGTGGCGTCGGTCACAGCAGTGGTGGCCTGTTTGGCCGAGTCACCAGCGGCTTTCGCAGCGTCGCCGACGGCGCTGGTGGTCTGGGACGCCGCGTTCTTGGCCTCCTCGCAACCCACGAGGAACAACGAGCAAGCCACGCCAGCGGACAGAACGATGTTGCGAACCTTCATTGCGTAAATCTCCAATCATGCCTCGTCGGCGGAGTCGTGCTGGCCAATCCCGAGAGCGGGGCCATGCAAGGCCGACGGGCGATGCCTCATACGTGCCAATAATAGCAGGATCGAGCGGGTTCTCTCAAATTGTAAGGTATTTAGAAGGTATTTACGACGAGGAATGATCATGGGTTCACCCCAGTCAAGGAGAAACCTGCTCACAAACGTGTGCTTGTGGCTCGCATTGGTCGCGTTGGGGTTCTGGGTGGTGGGGAGGGTTGTTTCGGATCGGTCACTGCTCACGCAGTTCATGTCGTGGGTGCCCGCCTTTGCAGTGCTGTCGTTGGTTGGGGTGTTGGTCGTCGCGCGTTGGCTGCTGCTCCGGCGCGACACCACGCCGCGCGAGAAGTTCACGCAGCGCACCTTGGGCGTGCTGGTTGCGCTCGCGTGGGCTTCTTGGCTCTGGAACAACTGGCACGCGCCGGGCCTCTGGCAACATCAGGGTGCGGGCGAAGTCCGCATCTTCGCCTGGAACGCCACCACCGCGACGATTCCCCAAGCCGCGGCGCTGGTCGCGCGCGAGAAGCCCGCGATCACGATGCTCGCGAACACGCAGTTCCAAGCCTCGCTCGTCCCCGTGCGCGACGAGATGAATCCGTACGCATCGCAGTATCACGAAAGCGCGCGAACGTACGCCGCGAGCAGCATCCGCCTGCACATCGTCTCGGTGTTCCCGATCCTGCACAGCACGTGGATGCCCCTGGGCGTAACGGGCGCGCAGCAACGGACGTTCACGTGGGACGGCGGGGGCATGACGCACGTGGACGTGGGCGAGGGGCTGCTGGTCGAGCTCGACACGCGAGCCTTGTGGAACAAGACCACGGTCGTGTGGCTGCTGGATTTGCCCAGCGACCCGGACATTCCGCGTGCGCGGATGATGCGAGAGGCAAAGTCAACGATCAACTCGTTCACCGGCGCCGTCATGCTGCGCACGCAGGACGGGCTCGATCAGCCCCTCGCCGGCGACGACCGCGAGCGCGTGATCGCTCGCCTGCGCCAACCCGATCTTGTCGCGGGTGACTTCAACACGCCGCGAGGGGCTTGGTCGATCGGTCAGTTGGTGGGCTTAATGCGACATGCCCGCGACGACGGCGCGGGACCGGGCGTAATCGTGACGTACCCACGGGCCACGCCCCTGCTGCACATCGATCATGTGTTCGTGGGCGAGGGACTGCGCGCAACCGGCTATAGAGTCTTCGATCCGGGCGTGGGCAGGCACTGTGCCCAGCTTGCTGACATCGCTCGCGAAGCGGCGAACTGAAACAGCGATTCGGTTGCGACGCGATGCTCGTAAATCACCAGAACGTCTTGCCCGCAGGTTTGACCGGCGCCTCCAGCACCACCGGCGGGGGCGGGCCGATGTGGTTCGCGTCCATCGGTGCCGGCGCCGGGTCGCTCCAAGACTCCACGCCCGCCTGGAACGTCCGCACCGTCACGCCGACGCACGCGATCGTCAGCAGCGCAACGCCAGCGACGCGCGAGATCGCCGTACCGCGGGAAGCTCCGCCCCGAGAGATCACCGCCGCGCTCATGAGTGTGAGCACAATCAGCACGAACGGCTCGACATATCGCTGCCAGACTTCCGCACTGGCCGTCATCACGATGGCGTAGCCTAGCAACGCCGCCAGCAGAATCAGCCGAGTGCGGCGCTCGAGCAGCGACGCGAATCCGGCAAGCGTTGCGCCGCCAAGGATCGCGAGGCCCAGGATCAGCACCGAAGTTCGTCCGGCGATGCTTGGGAACCTCTCGGCGAGGTTCCACACCCCCGTGCGCCGCCCGGCGAGGTAGTCAAAGGTGGTGGGGGGGATCAACGCGACCGCCGCGCTCGCGAGGATCGCGAGCACGAGCAGTGCGCGATGTTCTCGCCACATCCGCGCGAGGCCCTGCCACCAGAAGCCGATGAAGAAGACGCCGATCGCGCCCGCAACGGCGAGGATGAACGCCGGCGCGGGCGAGAGCAGCATGTCACGCACGCCGCGGGGCGGGTATTGGCCTTGAAACCGCGGCGGGACCAGGCCGTCCCAGTATCGCACGAACAGCACCAGCACAAGCGCCGCGGGCACACACGCGAGTATGCCAAGGCCGGCTCGCGCGAACCGCGAGCCCTCGCCCGCGCGCCGCCCCGCGTCCTGCACGGGCATCCACAGCGCCAGCAGCAGCAGGCCACCGATCCACACGTGCACCTGCCGGGTCAAGACCGTCGCGAGCAGGATCAGCCCGCCCGCCAGCAGCGTCATACCCGTCGAACCTGACCGCAGCGCCAGCGAGATCATCGCCAGCACACCCAGCCACCCCGCCACATCCGGCAGCAACGCGACGCCAGGCATGAGCAGGTAGTTGTTCGCAAGCAAAGGCAGGCACAGCAGCGTCGGAAGCACGAGCGAACTGATTGAGCGACCATTCACGTTGCCCGCTGCGTCCATCGGCGTCGCAAGCCGCGCGATCAGCCACGCCGCGAGGGCGAAGAAGACCGCGCTCATGACCGCGTTCGCCGCAAGCACGAGCGTCAGCGATCCCGACACCTTCATCACTCCCGCCAGCAGCCAGTGATAACCGGGCGTGGTCGCGGAGAGATAGTCCCACGGGTCCAGCGCGGGCCACGAGCGCGAGAACTGTTCGATCGTGGGAAGGTGATACAGCTTGCTGTCAAACGCCGCCCGGCTGGGCACGGTGCCCAGCGCCAGCATGATGCCCGCGACCAGCGCGAAGAGCGCGAGAGTGATGAGGATCGACATGAGCGCGGCGCGGCGGTTCACGGAAAGCACTATCGGCAATCGGACGCTCGATTCACTCGCGACGGACAAACGTGCGATGCAAAGGTGGGTCTACTCGCTGGCGTCATCGCGTCCGGTACGGATCCTGACGCCTTCGGGCAGGGCATCGAGAAACAGCCGGCCATATCGCGTGGTGAGGACGCGATCGTCGAGGATCACGACCCGCCCGTGATCGTCCCGGCTGCGAATCAAGCGGCCAAAACCCTGCTTGAACCGCAGCACGGCCCGCGGCAAGGCATCCTCCATGAACGGATTGCCGCCCCGGCTTTGGATCAGTTCGCCGCGGGCCTGAACGAGCGGACGGTCGGGCGGGTCAAAGGGCAGCTTGGTGATGATGACGTTGCGAAGACCTCGCCCGCGGACGTCGACGCCCTGCCAGAAGCTTGCTGCGCCCAGCAAGACGCTGCGTTCGTCCTCGCGAAACTTCTGCAGGATCGCGGTGCGGCTGCCGTCCTTGCCTTGGACCAGCAACGGCAGCGCGAGTCGCGCGAGCGGTTGTTCGAGCTCGCGGGCGACCTGATTGAGCGTGGCGAAACTCGTAAAGAGCACGAATGCCCCGCCATCGGTGGCGCGGAGGTGCTCGAGAATGCACGAGGCCAGGCCCTGCGCATACGCAGAGCCAGATTGGGGGCGGGAGCCATATCCGCCCGAGCGACCGCGCACGAAGATGGGCACTTCGTCGCCTGGCATGACAAAGTCCGTCGGCGGCGGCTGCTCCGCGCGCGGCTTCATCTCGACGCGTTCGACGAAGACCTCGACCTGCTTGCGATAGTCGAAGGGACTGGCGACCTGAAGCGTCGCCGCGCCATCGCAGCCAAGTTGGCGGAGGGCGTGAGCGAAGGCGGGACTGGAGTTGCCCGGGGTGCGGGGCGCGTCGCCGGCTCTGGCCGCGGTCGCGAGCGTCGCACTGGTAAGGATGACGCTGACCTGGTTGTCAGGCGCGAAGAGCTTGGCCTTGAGCAGCGGCGCAACCTCGATGGGTGCGCACGCGAAAGTCACGCGCTGGTTGCTGCCCGTGCCGTCGTCGCCGCCCGTGACTTCGATCCAATAGGCACACGCGGGCGAGGTTTGCTTCACGAGCGTCGTTGCGTCCGCCGCGATCATCTCGGCCCGTTGGGCATACGCGTTGAGTTCGTACTTGTCGGGCTCAAACTTCGCGAGATCGCGCAGACCCCGCAGCCGCATCGAGAGCTCGCGCATCGCCCCCGCCATGCTGTTGGGAACGACGTCCGCCTCGCGGACCCGCGTGATGCGTGGCTCGCTGCGACCCTCGGCGGTGGAGCCGCGCTGTGTCCAGGGCCGACTTGCGCGGGAGCCGGATTCCGTGTTCTCACGAGCGTTCGAACCACTCGCGCTGCTCGCGGCGATCTGCTGCAACTGCTCGAAGAAAACGCGAGCCTCATCGCCCGCGCGGAGCACCAGGCCGATGGCCTTCTCGAGCGCCTGCTGATCCTCGGTCGTGAGGGTGAGCTGTCCCAGGTATCCCTTGCCCGTGCGGGCCTGATACAGCGTGCTGAGCAAGTGCTGCACACGGCCTTCTGAGAGGCTCGCGCCAAAGTGCTCGCTCGCGACCTCTTCAACGTTGTGCCCTTCGTCGAATATCACATGCTGATACGCCGGGAGGAAGCCCGCGTCCTGCACCCGCAGCGCAAGGTCGCTGAAAAACAGCGCGTGGTTGCAGACCATCAGGTTCGCGTCCTCGAGCTGGGCCCGCGCCGCCTGATAGAAGCACTGCGCGTAGTTCGGACACTTCTTGCCCATGCAGTTGCCGCTGTCGCTCTGCACCTTGTCCCACACGCTCCATCGCTCAATCGGCGGCATCGTGCTAAGTGTCCCGTCGCGCGTGGTCTGTGCCCAGTCTTCGATCACGTGCAGGCTGCGCTTGCTCGCGGGGTCGGCAAACAGCCGCTCCTGCCGCTCGCTCGCGAGCTTGAGCCGTCGCACGCTCACGTAGTTGCCCCGCCCCTTCACGAGCACGCCCTTGAGCTCGCGCGGCTTGCCATCGTCGGTCGCCGGATCGGGCAGTTGGTTCTGCTCCTGCAGCAACTTGATCACGCGCTCAACGACAGGCAGGTCCTTGTGCAGAATCTGCTCCTGCAAGCTGATCGTGTGCGTGCTGATGATCACCCGCTCGCCGTACAGCACACATCGCAGCGCAGCGGGCAGCAAGTACGCCAGACTCTTGCCAGTGCCCGTGCCCGCTTCCGCGAGCAGGTGCGAGCGACCCTGCATCGCAAGCGCGACGGCTTCGCACATCTGAGCTTGCTGCGACCGGACTTCATACCCCACACCCATCACCTGTTCCATCGCGCTGGCCAGCGGACCGCCTGGCGCGAGCAGCCGGGCGAGGAACGACTCGCGCGCCGGCGCAGGTTCCGAAGCAGGATCAACCGGAGGGGTCGGCACTTGTTCGGATGGTAGCGAACGAGTTTGCCGGCATACTCCGCTCTCTCGCGGCCAACGGAAATTCGTGTCCACGCGTCGGCCTCGCCACGCCGACGCCCGGCAACCCGCCGCACCGCCGCACGCTTGCCCGCGCAACCTGCTCACCTCTTCAGCACACCAATCGTCCAATCCGCCCGCCCCATGCTCACCCGTGAAATCACGCTCCACTCCCCACTTCACGCCCCCCGAGAGCACTCGGATGTTCCGATATCGACCCGGCGGGTCAGCGCAAGATTGCCATGAGCGAATGAAGCGACCCACCGGAAATTCGAATCCTCCCAGCAAGCCCTCAAAACGCCACACAGCAACTCTTCCTCCCCCTGCGGCACGAATGCAGAAAATGCAACCGCCCCGCCCCTCCACCTGCCAGAGCCTTCCCCCGCGCCCGAAGCGTCCTATCCTCGCCCCCACAACTGAGAATTTCTGGAGAGGTGTCCGAGCGGCTGAAGGAACGCGACTGGAAATCGCGTAGACGGGCAACTGTCTCGGGGGTTCGAATCCCCCCCTCTCCGCTTTCCACCGCCCGCCTTCACAAGCGTCCTGAGTTTGCACGCTTGTGTGGAGGAGCGGTTCACTTTCCGAGTCGGCGCCGCGCGTCCATGACACCGCCGGGACACTGTTCTTGGCACTCGTCCGCCGGTCGTGACTGCGCTCGTGATACTGGACAATCCGCTGTGCGAACATGCTTGGCACGCACACCGCGACATCGCCATCGTGTCGCCTCGCCGCGCGTTTCCGATTGATTCGCGTGCGAACCCGCGAAGATGAAACCCGGCGTCTCCGCGTGAGCGCGAATCGCATCATGCTCGAGGCGTGGCGCAATCTCGCCGATTCGATTGACCTCGCAAGGACCGGCAGTCTTTCGATTGTGATCGATCTCGATTCGACGGCCTCTGGCGAACACCCGCGTGGCCGAGAGACAGAGTGTCGCGCCGCGAGGTTCGCACGCAAACTGACCAGTTGATTCCGCGGCTTGGATCACGCCTTGTCGGTATATCTGTGCAGCGATGCTCGCACGAGCAACTGCACAGCAAATGGAATCCCATGGACAAAGTACCGCTTGAACAGCCTTCCGGGCTCCTGCGCAAACCGATGAAGCCACTCCAACCCGATCCCTTGCACCCATCGCGGCGCACGCTGCACATTGCCCGTCACAAAACTAAAACTGATCCCAACTCCCAAGAACCACGCCTCGGGCAGTAGCGGCCGCAGCCGCTCGATCACGCGCTCTTGCTTGGGAAAGCCCACCGCAACGAACACGATGTCGGGCCTCGCCTCCGTGACCGCGCGTTCGATCGCGGCCATCGCCTCTTCGTTCTTGTCAAACCCGTACGCCGGGCTGATCGCTCCGACGATGCTGATCGAAGGAAATCGCCGACGCAGCTCCGCCGCCGCCGTTGCCGCGACCTGCGTGCCGTCCGCCAGAATGTCCCCGCCAAGCAGGAACACCCCAAACCCCTCGCGAGCGGCACGCTCGTTCAGCGACAATATCAAGTCACTCCCCGTCACCCGCTCGGGCAAGGGCGTGCCCTGCAAGCGGCTCGCCCAGATGAGCGGCATGCCGTCGGCGACTGTGAGCGTGGCCTTCGCGCACAGCCCACGGGTTTCGGGCTCGCGCACGATGCGGCGCAGGATGTCTAGATTCGCCGTCACCACCCACCCGCCCACGCCCGCTCGTATCGCTTTGGAAATGTGGTCCAGCGTCTGGGGCCCCGTCAACACATGCAGTGCCACGCCCAGAAGCGAAACCGTCGCTGGTGGCTGCGGGCCGTGCGCAACGGCGCGCAGTGTCGTGTCCGCGCCATCGCGGTCGTTGGGGTGATATTCGGGATGGTTCGGCAATTCAGGCACGCTTTAGATGCGCAGTCTTGGCACGCTCTCACGATCGGGCGCGATCGAAAGCACCACTTTCGGATTTTGGTTGCCGCGGCTTGATTATGGGGTATGTTCTCGATGGTCGATGAGCCTTGGGGCTTCGTCGCCATCCCCCGAAAGGACTCGCATGGGCAAGGTGATGGTCAGCATGATCGCAGGCGCAGCCGCCACTCTCGTGGCAACCGGTGCAACCTGGGCCCAGCCCATCGTCGTCACCTCGCAGCGATTTACCTTCGAACTGCCGGGCCAAGCCTCGCAGTTCCTCGAACCCGCCACCCAAGGCACCGTCGATCGCAACGCCACCTTCACCCAGAACCTCTCCGGCGCCTTCGGCGGTACCGGCACCCTGCAAACCACCGGCACGGCCCGCGGCTCCACGAGTTGGACGCCCACCACAATCAGTTGGAGCGCCGAAGCCACCATCGCCAACTCCATCCTCGAGCCCTTCGAAGTCGACGACTACGCCGAGGTCGGTCTTCGCGCCCAGATGATCACAGAAGTCCGTTTCCAGATTTCGGCAGCCCTGCAAGTGCAGATCACCCGCGGCCCCGCCATCACGAGCGGCACCGGCCCGGACTTCCTCGCTGACTTAAGCCTCCCCCGACTCTTCCCGCTCGACTCGAGCGGCGAACCCATCATCAACCAAGGCATGATCATCGACTACGGCGATCCCGCCCGCACCCTCCAACCCGGCGAGTATCTCGCCCGCATCCGCTCCGCCGCGATCTACGTCACCAGCCTCGGCAACGCCCCCGCCGCAGGCTCTTCAAGCGTCGCGGACAGCGCGACGCTGGTGGTCGTGCCGGGGCCGGGTTCGTTGACCATCGCCAGCGTCATCACGCTCTTCGCCGCGCGCCGCCGCCGCCGTTGAGCGAGCGGCCAACTGGCCCAGCGCGCAAACGAAAGCGAATGCCAATCACGAGATTCACGCTTTCCACACCCAGCTTCGCTCGTCCCGGGGGCCCGTTGGCCACTGATTACCGCAGGCAATCCTGACATCCCGCCACACAACCCACGACCGCCGTCGCCAACATCTGCTCGCGCACATTCTCCGGCCTCCCCTCCGGATACGCCGCCGCGAGCTTGCTCAAGAACCGAGCCTGAAACTCCTGCTCGCCCAACTTGTACTGCGGGTTCCCCTGCGTGAACGAGTACTCGCTCTCGAGCAGTTGCTGAGCCCGCTTCACGCGTGACTCGGGCAGTGGGTGCGTGCTCATGATCTCCGACCCGCCCCGTCCGCCCGCCTCGCGGGCCAGAATCTCCATGACCTGCTTGGTCCCCAGCGGGTTGTACCCCGCCCGCGCCATATACCGCATCCCCAACGCATCACTCTCGAGCTCCTGCTCGCGGTCATAGCTCATCAGCGCAATGCCCACAAGGTTCTGCGCACCGCTCAGGTCCGCGCCCAGAAAAATACTCACTATGCCGATCCCCAACTGGCTCCCCATCTGCCGCGCGAAGCGATCGTTCACATGCCGCGCCGTGACGTGCCCAACCTCATGCCCCAATACCGCCGCGAGTTGCGCCTCATTGGTCATCTTGCTCGCCAGCCCGCGCGACATGAACACCTTCCCCCCAGGCAGCGCAAACGCATTGATCACCGGGCTGTCCAGCAGCGTGAACTCCCATGGCAAGCTCGTCAGCGACGGATCATCCTCCGCCGTAGTTGCCACCAGCCGCATGCCCACTTCCGTGATGTACGCCCGCAAGTCCGCCCGCGCCACCTCGCCGCCGTACTCCTTGATCAACTCCGGCTTGGCTTGCGTCCCCAGCGCGATCTCCTCCTCGCGCGACATCGCGTTGAACTGCGAACGGCCGGTCGTCGGGTTGGTGGAGCAAGCAGGCAGTACCAGCGCAGCCAGTAGCACGAACAAGGTGGACAACGAAGAAGGCAGCCAGACACGCGGCATCGAGGCATGAGTTTGTGCAGGTGTGGACAGCATCCAAGATTGTTGGGCGTCGTACCCTTCTCTGCATGGCTTCTGAATCAACTTCACCCGCCTGGTCCGACGCCGAACTCGCCGGCCAGGCCAACCCCCACCAGCACGCCGACAAACCCACCAAGGTCCGCGGCATGTTCGCCGCCATCGCCGACTCCTACGACCTCAATAACCGCGTCCACAGCCTCTGGCAGGACGTCCGCTGGCGCAACTTTGCCGTCAAAATGGCCAAGGTCCAGCCAGGCGAGCACGTCTTGGACGTCGCCTGCGGCACGGGCGACCTGACCCAAGCCTTCGCCACCCGCTCCCAAGCCGCCAAAGTCGTGGGCGTCGACTTCACCCCCGCCATGCTCGCCCACGCAGGCGAAAAGCGCCAGAAACTGGCCCAGGAACCCGCGTCCAAGCTCACCTACGCCGAGGGCGACGCCCAGCAACTCCAATATCCCGACGCCTCTTTCGACGTCGTCTCCATCGCCTTCGGCATCCGCAACGTCCAAGACCCCGCGCGGGCCCTGCGCGAATTCCATCGCGTCCTCAAGCCTGCAGGAAGATTGATAGTTTTGGAGTTCGACCAGCCCAAGAACCCGGCGGTCCGCTGGTTCAACGACTTCTACTGCGGCTCCGTCATGCCCCGGACCGCCACCTGGATTTCCGGTGACAAGTCCGGTGCTTACAAGTACTTGCCCAAGTCCGTCAGCACCTTCACCCCCCGCGCCGAGTTTCAGAAGAACCTGATGGCCGCGAACTTCTCGAACGTGCAGTCGTGGGCTTTGAGCCTAGGCATCTGCGTGTGTTATCGGGGCTACAAAGCCTCATTCTAGCCCTATAACAATTTTCCACGCCGGGTTCACCTCAGCGCAAAGGCCTCCCTAGTAGTTATGGGGCCTCTTTTTCACCCCCGCCACTTCCACCGCTTTCCCTCCACACCTCCGATGCAAAGGCCACGCCTGTGGGAAACTTTCCCTAAGCGTCGAGTGGTTCAAACTTCCGGCGGAGGATCGCCGGG
This sequence comes from Phycisphaerales bacterium, assembly GCA_022843045.1. Taxonomy (GTDB): domain Bacteria; phylum Planctomycetota; class Phycisphaerae; order Phycisphaerales; family UBA1924; genus BJHL01. Next base: position 4,756 of record JALHOJ010000011.1, on the reverse strand, counting down.
TGCGTGTGGATGGGCTTGGTGGCGATGGAGCGTTCGCCTGGCTCTACTAGAGAAGGAATCGTGACATGAGTCAGGCAAGCAATCCCAATTCCCAGATCTGGGTCGAGCGCCTCTTCGAGGCCCTCACCAATGGCGACCGCATCCAGGCTCGCCTCGTGGTCGACGCCGCCCTCCGCGCCGAAACCTCGGCCCAGGACATGCTGCTCAACGTCTACTGGCCCACCCACCAGCTCTTCGAGAAGCTCTACCGCCAGGACCAGATGACCAAGGTCAGCTACCACCTGGGCACCCGCCTGCTCCGCTCCCTCGTGGACCAGGCCAGCGGCAAGCTCACCCTCTCCCCGCGAAACGGCCAGACCATCTTCGCCGCCTGCGGCCCCTCCGAAGGCGAAGAACTCGCGGGCCAAATGGCCGCGGATCTGCTCGAAGCCGCTGGTTTCGAAGTCTCCTTCGCAGGCGGCGGCATCCCCGCCGACGAAATCATGGAACAGGTCCAGGAACGCCGCCCGGACTTCCTCGTCATGTTCGCCAGCGCCGCCAGCGACCTGCCCGGCATCCGCGGCATCATCGATCAACTCCGCGAAGTCAACGCCGTGCCCAACACCAAGATCTGCGTGGGCGGCGGCGTCTTCGCCAGAGCCGAAGGCCTCGCCGAAGAAATGGGCTGCGAGCTCTGCGCCCGCGACCCCATGGAAATCGTCGAACTCATGACCATGCCCGAAGTCACGCAGGGCGACATGGGCGATCTGCGGATCACCACCCGCCAGCTCAAGCCCGCCAAGGCCAAGGCCCCCAACCGCATGCGCAACGCGGCGTAAGCCGCCTCCGACAACCTCTCTACCCACACGACCCCGCCTCTCCTTCGCCGAAGGGGCGGGGTCGTTGTGTTTCCCGTCAAACCGCACAGATCGCACACATGCACCTGCCATCCACCGCATTTCGTGGGTTCGCGAAGGGCGTGGTTGAATCTCCCTTTTCCATAACCGAAGTTTGGGATGTGGAGACGGTCCAGTTCTTCATCTCGCGCCTGTTGCAGCACGAAATGGCCCCCATCGCGCTGGGCCAGATCGCCGTGCTGCTCGTGATCCTGCTCTTCCTCGTGAAGTGGCTCTGGATCTCGCGCCTCTCCCCCGTCCAGCGTTTGCTGTACAAGATGGGCTTCCAAACCGACCACCGCCCCAACGAACGCATCCGCCGCGAGGCCTGGGACGTCATCGGCGCCTGGAAAGACCTTCCTGGCGGCATGAACGCCCTCCGCTGGATCGCCAAGGGCTCGGTCGCCAACAAGCCCGTCCAAGTCTTCGAACACGGCACGCAGCTCCAAGGCGTCCAAGGCCAACTCCCAGGCTTCGTGATCTTCGCAGCAAGCGTCAAGGTGCGCTACCGCGGCATCACCTACATCCCCGCCGCCTTCGACCGCGAGAACGGCGAATCGGTGCTGGAGAAGGTCCCCGAGCAGTCGGGCGAGCTCTTCGACCGCTACTACCGCATGCGCGTTGATCGCAGCGAAGCCGACGAACTCGTCCCCACGCAAACCATGCAAGCCGTCCTGCTCAGCCTCCCGCGCTGCTGCCAGGTCGCAATGGGCGAAGGCTCCGTCTGCATCGGCATCGACGCCCGCGTGGCGCGGCGCGAATGCAAGATGGTCCTCGCCAAGCTCGCCTACCTCGCCGACCTCGTGGACGCCACCGCCCCCGAAGAAAAGGCCAAGCCCATTCAGCGGCTGACGGATCCGTTCGAGCTGCTGCGGAAGGACCCCGCCGCGACAAACGGTGCTGCTCGCAAGAAAGTGGCATAAGCCGCAGCCGGTCAGCGAAAAGCAGCAAGTCACCATCTCTCGTTTGAGCCCAGCGGCTGCGACCGTGTGATCGCCGCGCGTATCCTCGCGCATGAGCAAGCGCGTTGCGAAGAAGGGCAAGAAGAAGGTTGCAGCCAAGGCCGCCAAGCCCGCCAAAGGCAAGGCCGTCGCTGCGAAGCGTCTGACAAGGGTCGCGCGAAAGGCGGCGTCAAAGCCAGCCAGCAAAGCAACGCGGCGCGCAGCATCCAAGCCAGCCAAGCAAGTGCGTGCCAAAGCCGGCGCCGCGACAGGCAAGGCCGCGCCGGCTCACTCGCCGTGCGTGCTCATTATCCGCGACGGTTGGGGCATGAATCCCAATCCGTCGCACGACTCCTTCAACGCCGTGAAGCTCGCCAAGACCCCAGTCGCAGATCGCCTCATGCGCGAATATCCCTGGACGCTCATCAAGACCAGCAGCGAAGACGTCGGCCTGCCCCCAGGCACGATGGGCAACAGCGAAGTGGGGCACCAGAACATTGGCGCGGGCCGCGTGGTGCCGCAGGAGTCGCTCGTCATGACCAAGGCCTGCGAGACGGGCCTGCACACCAACAGCGCGATCCGCGACGCTGTCAAGGCCGCGATCAAGTCCGGCGGCAACCTGCACTTGCTCGGCATCGCCAGCGACGCGGGCGTGCACGGGCAACTCGAGCACCTCTACGCCATCCTCGCCGCCGCCGGTCGCCTGGGCATGGCCGGCGAGCGGGTGTTCCTGCACCTCTTCACCGACGGTCGCGACACCGGCCCCTTCACGGGCAAGGCGTTCATCGAACAAGTCGAAGCCAAGTGCAGAGCAATCCGGGTAGGCCGCATCGCCACGCTCTGCGGCCGCTATTACGCGATGGACCGCGACTACCGCTGGGAGCGCGTGAAGCTCGCGTTTGATGTGCTGACCGGAACGAGCGCGGACACCAGCGCGAGTGGGCCGGTCTTTAAGTCCGCCTCCGCCGCCATCAAGGCCTATTACGACGCGCCCACGAACTCCAGCCAGCAGGGCGACGAGTTCATCACGCCCCGCGTCATCGAAGGCGGCGCGCCCATCATGGATGGCGACAGCGTGATCTTCTACAACTACCGAGGCGATCGCCCCCGCGAAATCTCCGCCGCATTCACCTTCCCCGACGCCCTCTGGGCCAAGGTCAAGCCCAGCCCCGACAGCGGCAAGTGCGGCTTTGACCGTGGCGAGAAGATGAATCTCCACTACGTCACCATGACCGACTACTGGGAGGCCTTGACGCCCCACGTCCAAGGCGTCGCCTTCCCAAAGCCGCCCAAGATGATCAACATCGCCGGCCAATGGCTCAGTTCGCTGGGCCTGCGCCAGTTCCGCTGCGCCGAAACCGAGAAGTACCCGCACGTCACCTTCTTCTTCAACGACTATCGCGAAGAACCCTTCCCAGGCGAGCAGCGCGAGATCATCCAGAGCCCCAAGGTCGCGACGTATGACCTGCAGCCAGAAATGTCCGCGGCGGGCGTTTGCGACGCCGCGCTCCGCCGCCTCGCGGCCAAGGACTGCGAAGACGTCCTCGTCATCAACTTCGCCAACGCCGACATGGTCGGCCACACGGGCAAGCTTGCCGCGGCGATCAAAGCCTGCGAAACCGTCGACGCCTGTGTGGGCAAACTCGTCGACGCCGCCCTCGCCCGGGGCGGCTCCTGCGTCGTCTGCGCCGACCACGGCAACAGCGAGCAGATGTTCGATCCCACAACCAAAGCCCCGCACACCGCCCACACCCTCTACGACGTGCCGTTGATCCTCGTCAGCCCCAAGCACAAAGCCCGCACGCTCAAGGGCGATCGCGAGGCCGCCAACTGGACCAAACCCGCCGCCCGAGCCAAGCGCGGCCGCCTCGCCGACATTGTGCCGACGATGCTGGATGTGATGGGCCTCAAGAAGCCCGCCGAGATGCAAGGGTCGTCGCTGCTGGTGTGACGCCTCGCACCACGCGAGCGCGTTCAGGCGATCCTTCGAGCGACGAGCAGCGACGCCGCGCCCATCACCGTAATGAACCTGCGCGACGGGTCGGCCATCAGTTCCTTGACGAAGCGCGTGACGCCCTCCCAGGTGTTCACGTCGTGGAAGCAGATGTATCCGCCGACAGGCACGAACTTGCTCCACGCCGCGAAGTCGTCGCGCGTGGCCTCGTAGGAATGATCGCCATCGATGAACAGCAGGCGGATCGGCGCGCCGCTCCAGGTCTTCACCGCCTCCAGCGAGCCCGCTTGCACGACTTCGACCAGATCAGTGAGGCCGGCCTTCTGGATGTTCTCGCGAAACAGCGGCAGCGTCGAGCCGTGTTTCACGATCTCGGCGTCTTCGAACTTCCCCCCCGCCTGATGCTCGGGCGAGCCGGTGAAGTGGTCAACCGCGAACACCTTCCCTGCGTCCGCGCCGGTGCGTGATCGCACCGATCTGAGCCCCGACGCGAGCCAGCAGGTCGAGAGACCCTTGAAACTGCCGATCTCGACGACCGCTCCCGCCGGCATCGCGTTGGTCGCGCTCGCCAGACGCATCAGCAGGAACCCTTCCGCCGGGTGCAGCCAGCCGCTCACGTGCGCGAAACTCTGGCGGGCCTGCTCATAGATCACAAGCGTCGCCATCTCACGGGTCAGGAATTCCTCGGCCTGCGTGCGAGGCGTGGCGGCGGGTTGATGCATCACAGATTGTACCGAACGAGGCACTCCCGCATCATCTGGCAGGCTGGTCAGATTGAAGACACCGGAGCATCGCGACAAGAGCCTCAGCATCCACATGCGGCCCCAGCCAGTACCGAAGTGTCACGACGTTGTTGCGAATCGTCCGTCCACGCAGCGTCAGACGGCGAAGCGAAGGAGAGAATGAGTCAACTCGAAACGAGTGCAAATCGCCGCGCTTGATTCGAATCGCGCTCTGCCCGTGCGTCGCCGTCAGATGCTTGTGGC
>JALHOJ010000010.1:62608-78472 GCA_022843045.1 Phycisphaerales bacterium | reverse complement strand
AAACGTCGCTCCGCGTGGCTCGTGAGCGACTCAGCATGGACCAAAAGTCACTCCGCGTGGACCAAACGTCGCTCCGCGTGGCTCGTGAGCGACTCAGCATGGACCAAAAGTCACTCCGCGTGGACCAAACGTCGCTCCGCGTGGCTCGTGAGCGACTCAGCATGGACCAAAAGTCACTCCGCATGGCTCGTGAGCCACTCAGCATGGACCAAACGTCGCTCCGCGTGGCTCGTGAGCGGCTTACGCACATGCAAGTGCGCCGCGCTGGTGCAATAGTGCCGCTCGCAGGTGCGTGAGCGACTAAGGCAGGTTTATAGGGGAGGAACAAAGGCACGCGAGCTCTACCGCAGGCCACCCAAGCCGTCCCGCACAGCTTCTGTGCGCGTTCAATTTCGGCGAATTGCACGCCATATTGCCGCGATCAAGGCACCGTGTCAAGTTTGTCGAGATTCATTGCAGTTGAGAAGTCACGATCGAGCCGCCAAAAATCATGCCAACGCTCCATCCCCAGCCGCTGCTGTCCGATGCGTATTGCCGCCCGCAGTTTGTCTGCGCTTTCAACTCCAGTAACCGCGGCCAGCTTCTGGAAGCCCTTACGCTGAGAAGCACGCACAAAGAACGGGAACGATTGGTTGAAAGAGTAGAACATGGTCCCGGGGTACCAGTGACTAACGTGTGGCGACACCAAAGCCATCATCAGCACCATCAACTCCGCCTGCATCACAGAACTGAAGGGGAGGTCGGAGCGGTCCGCCTGGCGCTTGATGAGCTCCGCTGCCGGTGACAAGAGTCTCTTTCCTGGCGCTGCCAACACCTGCAAGGCGTCGGAATGTGTCCAAAAACAATCAAATCCTTCGAACCTGCCTTCACCACCGTGCTGGGCTCCTACCGGCTGAAGGTAGTGAGTCGAGAACACTTCGCGAAGTGTACTGAACGCACCACACTTCATCAACGCTGCAACGATGTACAGAAAAGTCTCGTAGACAAAAACGCGGTGTGCCTCAAACCACGTCTCATTCCAACTTGTCACTTCGGTTGGACGCTCCTTTACTTCAAGCAGGCTTTCAAGAAGGTGAATTAGAGACTCACGAAATTCGTCGTTCGGAGCGAGCCGGGCCTCAAGAAGCACCCAGTCCGTAATGTGATCGCGGACAAGCTTGAGCTTCGCACAATCGGCGACAACTCGTTGTCCGAAATTCGCGTCATCCGGCTGCTTACGGATGCGAAGAGCATCAGCATAGCTAATGCACGCATCTAAGAACTCTTGGCGATACAACCCTATCGCTGGCTTTCCACTCATGATTGCCTGCTTGAGTGCGGAAAACTTTGCAAGCGCGGGACTGGCTGGAACAGAATCGTCATTCAGAAACGCTGGCGGCTTCCCGACTTCGGGCTTGACATGAAGCGATTTCCCGTGAAGAAGTCGCACTAGTTTTTCCCAGTTCTCGTTCACCGCCTCGGGCGTTGAAAAATCGATACCGATCCGAGACTTTAGGAACGCTGGCAAGTACCAGTTTCGTTTGTCGTCCAGTTCGCATGCGATTGGGATGAACTTCGTTTGATTGACTTTATCGTAAACTTCTCTTGAAACGATTTGGGCCTCGGTTCCCACCCCTGCTCTTCGTGCGTCGGCCTTTTCCGCGTAGGCCTTGTCACACATCACGAGCACGTGAGTGACGGTGGAATCCGTGACCATCTTCTCCATGAAGGCGTACTTGTCGTGCCCTTCCTTAAGATCAAAGATGTCCATGACGATGTCAACGCCATCGGCCAGCAGTCGCTCAGCCCAAGCTTTGATGGTCGCTTGATGGGCGAGCGAAGTCCAGCTGTACGAAATGAAAGCTCTTGGTCGCTGGGCCGCAGGCACTCCTGCTGCTTCGTGGGTCGGCGTGGTGTCCATAGTAAATGGTAGACTGACGCAATACACGAATTGGTCACGTGAGCACGTCGTACAAAGTTGCAAGTTGTGGTGCCACGGGCTGCCTTCGTGGGGTTTTACTTCGCCGCTTCGGACGCCGCTTCCCCATCGGCGCCAGCCGACGCCCCCCCTGGCACCACCGCCGCGCTCACGACTTCGTCGCCTTCGTCGACTCGTGCCACGCGGACGCCCTGGCTGCCTCGCCCGCATTCGCGGATGTCGTCGGCGGGCATGCGGACCAGTTGGCCGCCCTTGGTGATGACGACCAGGTCCATCCCGGCCCCCACTCCCAGCGCGGCGACGCTGTGGCCGTTCTTGTCCGTCAGGTTGATGTCGACGCGGCCCTTGCCGCCGCGGCTTTGGCTGCGGGGCTTGCCGTTTTCGGGCTGCACGAGGTACTCGTCGATCGCGGTCCGCTTTCCGAAGCCCTTGTTGGTGATCGTCAGGAGGCTCATCGATGGATCGACCGTGACGGCATCGCCCTCCGCATCGTTCTTCATCGCGACGCGCACGACGCCGATCACTTCATCGCCCTCGGCGAGCTCGATCCCCTTGACGCCCGCGGCGGCCCGGCCCATGTCTCGCGCATCGGTCTCGGGGAAGCGGATGCACTGGCCGAGCTTCGTCACGAGCATCAGGTCGTCGTTGCCGTCGGTGAGCGTCACGGCGAGCAGGCTGTCGCCTTCCTTGAGGCCCACGGCGATGAGGCCGCTGTTGCGGACGTTGGCATACGCCTTCAGCGCGGTGCGTTTGACGATGCCGCCCTTGCTGACGAACGTCAAGTAGTTGCTGCCGGCCTCGAAGCTCTTGATGGCGAGATACGTGCAGGTCTTTTCGCCCTGCTTCAATTCAAGCAGGTTCACGATGTTGCGGCCCGCGCTGGTGCGCGACATCTCGGGGATCTGGTAGACCTTGATCGCGAAGACGCGGCCGGTGTCGGTGAAGCACATCAGGTCATCGTGCGTGCTGGCGACGAAGACGTGCTCGATGAAGTCTTCGTCCTTGGTCTCGCTGGCGCGGATGCCGCGCCCGCCCCGGCCCTGCTGGCGATACGTGTCGAGCGGGACGCGCTTGACGTACCCGGCGTGGCTGATGGTGACGGCGACGTCCTCGACGGGAATGAGAGCCGCGATATGGATGTCGGTCTCGGTGTCCTCGATGCGGGTGATGCGGGGGGAGAAGTACCGCTGACGCATCTCTTCGCAGTCGCTGCGGATCATCGACAGGATGCGGGTCTTGCTGGCGAGGATGTCTTCAAAGTCGGTGATCTGATCGGAGACTTCGCGGTACTCGTTGGTGAGGCGTTCGATTTCGAGGCCGACCAGCTGGATGAGCCGCATGTTGCCGATGACTTCGGCCTGGACCCGCGTGAGCGAGAGGCCATCGGCCCCCGCCGCGTCGATCTTCTTCCAGAGCCGCTCGGGCAATTGGCTGGCGAACTTGTGGCTGCGCGAGATGCGGAAGCGCCGCTTCATCAGGCGATCAATGGCTTCGTCGCGGGTCTTGCTCGCGCGGATCTCCTTGATGACTTCGTCGATGTCGCAGACCGCGTAGATCATGCCCTCCAACACGTGGGCCCGCTTCTTGGCCTCGCGGAGCAGGTATTCGGTCCGCTTACGAATCACCACCTCGCGGTGGTCGATGTAGCACGCGATGAGCTCCTTGAGGTTCATCGTGCGCGGCTGGTGGTTGACCAGCGCGATGTTGATGACGCTGAAGGTGCTCTGCAGGGGCGTGAACTCGTACAACTGGTTCTCGACCACGCGCGGATCGATGCCCTTCTTGAGCTCGATCACGATGCGGGTCTGGGCCTCGCGGCCTGATTCGTTGCGAACGTCGGAGACGTCCTGGATCTTCTCTTCCTTGACGGCTTCGACGATCCACTCGACGAGGTTGTCCTGAGCGAGGTTGTACGGGATCTCGTCGATGACGAGTTGCTGCTTGTCCTTACCGAGATCTTCGGTGTGGCAGGAGCCGCGGAGCGTGACCTTGCCGCGACCGGTCGCGTATGCCTCGATGATGCCGCGGCGACCGTGCACCACGCCGCCCGTGGGGAAGTCCGGGCCTTTGATGCCATAGCGGACGATCTTCTTCTCGTCGCTGCCACTGTCGATCACGTCCTGCATCAGCGTTTCGAGGCCGATCTGCGGATCGTCGATCACGCGGATGATGCTGTCGAGCACTTCGACGGGATTCTGAGGCGGCAGACTCGTCGCCATGCCCACGGCGATGCCGATGCCGCCGTTGATGAGCAGGTTCGGGAACTTGCCAGGCAGGACCGTGGGCTCTTCGAGGCGGTCGTCGTAGTTGGGCTGGAACGCGACGGTTTCCTTGTCCAGGTCCTCCAGCATGTCCATCGCCGCGGGCTTCATGCGGGCTTCGGTGTATCGCATGGCCGCCGGCGGATCGCCGCCAATAGAGCCAAAGTTGCCCTGCGGATCGATGAGCGGCACGCGCATCCGCCAAATCTGGGCCATGTTCACCATGGTCGGATAGACGATTGCCTCGCCGTGCGGGTGATAGTCGCCCGAGGTGTTGCCGGCGATCTTCGCACACTTGAGGTGCTTGCGATTGGGGAACAGCTTGAGATCGTTCATCGCGACGAGGATGCGTCGCTGGCTGGGCTTGAGCCCGTCACGGACATCGGGCAGGGCCCGGTCCATGATCGTGCTCATCGCGTACGTCAGGTAGCTGTCCTTGAGCTCACGCTGGATGTCCTGCTCGACCACCTTGCCTTGGAAGTGTGGGGCGGGGCCATCGGTAGCGCCTGCTGAATCCGCATCGGGCGAACGCAGCACGCGAGAAAGAGCACCATCCATGGAGGGGTCGTTGAGCATGACTTGTGCTGGCTCCGAGGCTGACGAAGCGGGCGTGAAACCGCACGCGACGAGCAGCGTGCGATCATAGGTGATTCATCGCGATTTTGCTTGGTTTTTCAGGAGTTCTCGCGTGAATTTCATGGACGATTCCGCCGCCGCGAATACCTGCCGATTCGGCATGTTTGCAGACGCAAACTTGGAGCGAATGCCCCCCTATTGTCGCCCATGACTCGTCGGTTTCACCCTGCGTGCTTCGTCGCCCTCATGGCGGCCTGCATCGTCACGCTCACTCTCCCGGCCTGCGGCTCCAAGAAGGACGCCCAACCCGACCCTCGCGATGCCATGGAAGGCGGATCGGGCGCGACCGGAGGGTCTGTTGATGATGGCGGGCCGGGTCGGGGCCCGGCGAGTTCGTCGCCCGTGACGGGTGGAGACGGCGAAGCGGGATCGCCGTCATCTGTCGTGCGAGGCGAAGGGTTCCCGTCGTGGGCGGAAGACGACCCCAGCACGCCTCGGGATGAACGGGTGGACTCCCTGCCCATCAACGACGAGCGTCACATCGAAGACTTGCACAAGCAGATCAAGGACGTCGTTGCGTCCAGCAACGAAACCGTAACTCCCGACGCCCTCCCCGAAGCCATGGGCGGCGTCACGCCCGACAGCGAGTTCATCGGCGGCAATGCTGACGATCCCTCAAGAGCACCCGTGATCGAACATACCGACAAGGGTCGCAAGGTCCGGGTGTGGTACGGCACGAATCGCGCGTTCCGCGATCCCGCGGATCCGTCCAAGGGCTTTGCCAACGCGCGCGAGAGCGATCCGAGCGTGTTGCACGTTGGCTCGGTGATCTGCGACGTGCCCAATAGCCGGCCGGTTGGGACGACCGGCTCGGGGTGGCTGGCGCGCACGATCAAGGGCGAGGACGACCGCATCAAGATCGAGAAACTCTGGATCGAAGAAGAAGAACTGTTCTTCCGCCAGATCGCGCGCCGGCTCGAACTCGCCCCCGACAGCCAGCGCAGCATCGTGATCTACATCCACGGCTACAAGAACTCGTTCGAATCGGCCGCTCTCCGCGCTGCGCAGCTCGCCGTCGATCTCAACGTGCCCGGTCTCACCGCGTTCTACTCGTGGCCCAGCATGGACGCCATCAGCGAGTACAACGCCGACGAAGCCGCGGTCGAAACCGCCGAAAGGCACCTCAAGCACTTCCTGGTGCGCATGGCCAAGGACACCAACGCCAGCAAGGTGCACCTGATCGCCCACAGCATGGGCAACCGCGTGCTTGCCCGCGTGATGCAGCGGATCGCGAGCGAACCGGAGACCAAGGACCTGAAGTTTGGCCAGATCATCCTCGCAGCGCCCGACATCGATTCGCAGGTCTTCTTCGACCTCGCGCAGGCATATCCCAAGCTCAGCGAGCGGACCACGCTGTACGTGTCGCAGAAGGACAAGGCCCTCGAGGCCAGCGCGTGGACGCACAGCTATCCCCGGGCGGGATACGCCCCGCCTGTGGTCGTCATGCCCCCCATCGACACCATCGAAGTGACGAATATCGACGTGAGCATCCTGGGTCACGGCTACGTCGCGGAAGCCGAGCAGGTGCTGTTTGACATAGCGATGCTCCTGCGCAGCGACACACCGCCACAGCAGCGTCCACGACTCAAGCCCGCGGACTACCAGGGCAAACCGTTCTGGGTCTTGCAAGAGGGCCGCTAGCGGCACACGCCCAACGCGTCAGCGTCGATCGAGGTTGTCGAGGTTCCGCCGCATCGTGAGCGTCTGCGTGACGCCCGAGCTGTGCGTGATCTTCGCCGCGCCGGCGTCTGGGTCCAGCGAAGTGAGCTGCCATGTGTTGCCCAGCAGATCTCCCACGCGTCGGAGCCTGCCGCCGATCAGCGCGACGGTGCCGTTGGGAGTTTCCAGGATCGACGTGAGGTTGCCCGAGAAGCGAATCTCGCCCGGCACGACCTCCAGTTCGCGTGGACCAGCTTCGATGCGCGGCTGCGCGAGCGGAGAACGGGCGAAGGGGCGTGCCGCGATCTCTTCGAGTGTCCGAATGGTCGCAATGTCCGCCGCACTGCGCTGGCCCGGCACGACGCGCATGAGGTTAGCGAGCGCTTGCTCGCCCGCGGGCGTGATGATCGAAGCTTGGGCCGCCTGCGGCCCGCGCTCCGCGAGCACTTGACGAGCCACGAACACTCCCAGGGTGGGCGTAACCACCGCCGCGAGTGCGAACGCCTGCCACGACGACTTTGTCCAGAACGAGGCGCGGTTCATCATGCTCTTCATCGATCGCCTCCTTCTGCTTGCTGCGTCGGCGCGCCGTCCCTGCGAGCTTCCGGTGTCGGCGGCGTCAGCGCAAGGTGGATCGTCTCCAGCGTCGCCTCCACCACACCCGGCTTGTCTGCACGCACCGCTTCGCTGTTGATCCGAAACGTCAGCACCTTGGTGGCTCCCAGATCCGTCTCGCACGCCGCGATGAAGTCACTGATCTGCTCGTACGTCCCCGTGATCGCCAGCCGGTGCCCCACGGTGCGCCCGGACCACCCAGCCGGAGTTGTCGCCGCCGCGTTGCGCCCCCGGCGGCTGCGCGGTTGCACCGTGCCCGTCGACGCATTCACGATCGGAACGATGGTCTGTCCGGTGGTGGGTTCGATCCGTTCCAATCGCACGTTCGCGCTCGCGGCGAGCCGCGTCAGCGCGTCGTACAGGCCGCGTTGGTCGCGGGACGCCTCGCTCCACGTCTGCACATCGTTCAGCAGTTCGCGCAGCTGCGTCGCCTGCTCCTGCGCACTGGGACCGCCCGTCGCCTTCGCCTTGCTGCTGGCGATCTTGCTCTCCAGCGACTCCCGTTCCTCAATTCGCGTCGCATACGCACGCTCGACGGGACGCACGGCGAAGAACCAGACGCACGCGCCCGCACACGCGATCGCGAGAGCATGCCCGAGGCGATGGTGCATCACGGCGCGAAGATCGCCGGCAAGGCCGGAGTCCTCGCGTGGCTTGGCCGCCGCGCGTGCCGCGGGCGTTGCGAACTTGGGTACTGGCGTGGTCATGGTGTGCCTTCGTTGTTGCTGGAATCGGCTGCTGGCGAAGCGGGTGAACCGGCCTCGGGCAATGCGCCGTCGCTCGCGTCGTTGATCAGATGGCCAGGAGTCGCAACGCCCTTGAGTTCAATGACGATCGCGAACTCTCGCTCACCCTCCGCGTCCACGCGAGACGACACAACCCTCGCGCTCGCGACGATCGGACTCGCCGAGATCGCTGCCAGCAACTTCGAGACCTGGTCCTGCGGCCCCGGCTCAATCCGCCCTCGAATGGAGAGGGCGGGCTGACCCACGGTGTCCGCGCTGCGGAAGTCTGCCGAAATGTCGAGCAGTTCAACGCCCTTGGGCATCGACCGCGAGAGCACGCCCAGCGCGGCCCGCCAGTTCGTGCGAACTCCGATGGCCTGATTCGTGATGCTCATGATCGACTCGAGATCGCGAGCCTTCTGCTGCACCGCCGCGGCGGCCTTGGCCTCTGCATCGATAGCGTCGGCCTGCGCCTGCAGTTCGGCAATCGCGGGGCGGAGAGTGCGCTCGCCCAGATAAGCCTTGCCCGCGAACGCGCCCAGTGTGAGGATCGCAACTGCCGCACCAGCCCGGACGGATCGTGCCATGCGACGCGTGGTCCGCTGCACGCGGACCGACCCGGGCAGGAACCAGCCGGAATGGGCGCGAAGTTCGAGTGCAAGCGAGAGATCGCCCACGTGCTCCTCGCCGATGGCCTCGCCTGGCTTCGCGGCGTCCTCGCTCACTTGCACTTGCAGTTCCAGCGCAACCCCGAGCGCGTCGGCAAGGCCGGGAATGCCCGCCCCGGGGCCGATGAGCTGCACGGAGGCGCGAGATGCGTCGCTTTCGAGCATCCCGAATCGCATCGTCTGGCGGGTTTCCACCACATATCGCTGCATCGCCGGCTGCATCAGCGGCAGCACCGCTTCGCCCGTCAAGTTCAGACCGTGGTCCACAACGTGGCCCCGCTGGGGCAGACCGCCCGCGAAGAGCGCGCGGGTCGCGTGCTCGCGCGTGAAGTGTTCAGACTTGGGCAGCAGGTGCGCGCTGCGCAGGATGGCGTCGACCAGCAGCGAGTAGCCCACCTCGGCGCATCTCGCCAGCAGCAGCCGCTTGCCTTGCCAGGCCGTCAGCGTCATCGCGTGCTCGCCCAGATGGATGTACACCCGCGGCGGGGCGTCGGGCTGATCCAGTTTGCATACTTCCGGAATGCGCAGCCCCGCAAGCAGCATCGCGGCCTTCGCCGGCAGCACCCCCTCCACCTCCAGGCCCGCGCGACGAACCCACCCCGCGAGCACATCCGCGTCGTCCGCTGAGTCGGCGTAGGTCAGCACCGTCGATCGGGCGCCGGAGGACGCGACGGGATGGGCCTGGTCCGCTGGCTCGCTCGTCCCGTCGGCAAGCAGGTGATAGTCCGTCAGCCAACTGCTGGATGCGTTGGGAAGATTCTGATGCAGGTACAGTTCAACTGCGCTGGCCGCCGCGCTGCCGCTGCCTGGAACGCTGAAGACTTCCGCGACGCTGCGCGGACCGTGATAGATGATGAACGCTGGCGTTCCGGGACGAACGCTCAATGCGATCAGCGTGTTGCGAAGCGCTTCGTCCAGACTTCGGAGCCCGCCCTTCCACGCGTCATCCGAGCGAGCATCGACGGCGACCCGCTCGACCCGCGCGACCTGATTCCCGGCGATCACGCCGATGCGCAGGCTGGTGGGCGACAGACTGATCAGGATGGGATCGCGCTGCAGCACGTGGACCTCTCTGAAGAGCGAGGTTGGCAGACCAACACCGCCCGCGTGTGGGAACGGGACAGATTGGGGATATCGGTCGAAATTGCCGGTGGCTTGGGGGCGAGTTGCGAGGTGATAGGGTGAACGCGCGATGCTCGAATATCGCCACGATTACAGGACGCACGGATGCTCTCGTCGGCTCGACCACTATTGCAGCTGGAACTGCAATTCCAGCCTGCGCTGGCCCAAGCCGCTTTGACCTACCACCCGAACTGAACCCGACGTCGCGGCGGGTGCCGGCACCGTCACAAACGTCGCCTGGGCCGACCCCGCGCTGCCCGCGGGCAGGGTGAGCGTCGTTCCTTGAGATGGCAGCGAAAGGCCGCCCTGTCGCAAGCGGGCCGCGCCGATCAGGCCCGATTCGGCGGCATAGAAGGCGCGAGCCGTCTCAATGCGCATCGCGCCCAGTTCTGTCTCGCGGCCGCCCGTGTCAATAACGTTCAGCGCGACGACCGACACGATCGCAAGCATGAGCACCACGACGGGAAGAACCCCGCCGCGCCGAGCGCGCGATGTGCGAGCGGGTTGAGCGATGCGACGCGTCATGGCGACACCATCCTGACGCGCGGAAACGCGGCGCAGCGAAGTTCGAAGCCATTGACCGCGACCCTCACGCCGATGCGGTCGGTCTGCGCTGGGGTCGCCAGCGTGCTCGTCACGCCGTCGCCAGCGACGAACGTGAGTTCGAACACCGTCACATCTCGAGCCAGCACCGCTTCCGCCCCGGCGGTGTCGCGGAGCAGCAGGTCCGTGCCATCAAGGCGCAACCCCCGCCCATCCGAGAACTGCACCTGGGACGCGGTCGCGATTGTGATGCCCGTGCTCGTCGGTCCGCCTGGACAGTCTCGGATCAATCGAATCGCTCGCTCCATCGCAAACGCCGCGCCCTCAGCAGCATCCCGCGTCCGCTGCGCCGCCAGGGCGTTGTCGGCCATCCCGTTCACGACCGGCAGGCACGCCGCCGCAATCACGGCGATGATCACGACGGAAATGGTGGTCTCCAGCAGCGTGAATGCTGTGCGGCGCGGGCGGACGGAGTTGGAGCGACTCGCGAGCATGGCTAGAGGTCAGTCACAAACGAAGACACGGACACATCGATGGGAGCTGCTGTGGTCGAGGTCGCCGTCACTCGCACGGTCACGACGCGGAAGATGTCATTGGCGGGCACGCCGGTGGCCGTGCCCGAGATGGACACGGGCGACCCGATCGTGACCTGGCACGTGACGCCCAGATCGTCGTAGAAGTCCAGCAACGGGGCGATGCGGGCGTTCAGCCCGGTGGTGGGCGTGTTCAAGTACGAGTTGGCGTCCGCGAACGCTGCGTACCCCAGTCCCGGCGCGTTGCTGGCAGCGTCCGCGAGCACATGCTCGAGCACGCCCTGTGCCAGCGTGCTCGCACGAAGCGCCTGCACCGCATCGGCCCGCTGCGCCGCTCGCTGATCGAGAAACATCGCTGTCGTCGGCACGGCAATGGCAAGCAGCAGCACCACGACCACGCACTCCAGCAGACTGAAGGCTCGACGTCGCGATGGAGAAGAGATGATCATGGCGTGACCACCTCCACAAAGCCGCTGATGCGATGCACGATCACGCGATGCACGGCCGTCGTCGTGCCGCTGCGCGAGATCGTCACCGTGGCACCGCCAGTCCATGCGGGCAGGGCGACGCCCGAAGAGGATCGCGAGTGCGGCGTGCCGTCAATCGAGAACCAGATGGTGATCGGAAAGGTGCTCAATCCGTCGCCGCCGGTCGCACCGCTGGGCGTGGCGGGCTCATATTCGAGCAGGGAGATCGGATCGGATGCCGTGCCCAAGGGTGTCAACGCGGCCTCGGGAGGATCGCCCGCGGCGGGGATCGTCAGCGGCTCGATCGAGTTCGCACTGATTGTGACGCCATGCGGCACGCCTTCCGCCATCGCGCGAGCACGAGCTTGTGAGAGTTCGATCGCAACGCGGTCGGCAAGGCCGGCCAGACTCGCCGTCCGCGCGTTGGAAAGCGCCGGCAGAGCGGTTACGCCGATGATGCCCATGATCGCAACCACCGTCATCAGTTCAACCAGCGTGTAGGCTCGGCGCGACACGGGGCAAGCAAGAGGATGGACGGATCGGATCTGCATGTGTCCTTGAGAGAGTTGCGCTCCGCGGTCAATAGTCGTTGGCGGCGATGTCGTTGTTACTGGCGTCTTTACCCGCGCTGTCGTCGCTGTTGGCGTAGAAGATCGCAACCGCTGGCGTGCTGGCGTTGTCGGCGAAGTAGTTCCACCCCACCGTGCCCTCGTTGATCACGGCGCGGGCGTCGGCCTGCGCGCGAGTCACGGCCTGCACGCTGGTGCGCTTGTTGTACGGATTCTCGGGCAGCCCGCCCTGCAACACCGTGCCCTCGGCCGTCAGCAGCGCGAGCGTCGGATACGGATCCGTGCCTGCCAGGATCGCGTTGGCGCGATAGCCCGCGATGCTCGCCCGCACGCCCGCCAAGCCAGACCGCAGTGCACTCGCCTTCGCGTCGTCGGTCGCGCTGCTGAACTGCGGCACCACGATCGCCGCGAGAATCCCCAGAATCACCACCACGATCATCACTTCGAGGAGCGTGAAGGCACGACGGAGATGGATCGCGCAGTGCGGCATACAGCAAAGGTCGGTTTGGCCCTTGGGCCGATCCAGCCGTGCGGCGCAGACGGCGCGATTCGCGCCCGCGGCGCACGTCATAAACGTGACGGACTCACCCCATGTTTCTCGGAGAGGGCGTTTACTGGTCCCAGAAGCGACGCCGCAAGCGATGACGATTCAACGCTTGATGCGGGCCATCTGCCACATCGGAAGGAACACCGCCAGCGCGACCACCAGCACGATCACTGCGAGTCCGACCGTCATGATCGGCTCGACGATCGTGTTGATGTTCTTGGTGAGATTGCCCGCTTCGCGGTCATAGTGGCGTGCAACGATATCGCACGCCCGCGAGACCTCCTTGCTGTCCTTGCCCGCGCCGATCATGCGCCGGGCAAAGGGCGGCAGGTAGCGCGTCACCGCGAGCACATCGGCGAGCCGCTCCCCGCTGCGAAGCCGCATCGTCATGTTCGAACAATCCTGGGCAAAGACCGGGCGACCGGTCGCCTGCCCCGCCACCTGCATCGAGTCGATGACATCAAGTCCCGAGGCCAGCCCGATGCCCATGACCCGCGCGAAGCGTGCGGCAGTGTGCGCGACGAGAACGCGTCCGATGTACGGCACACGCGTGAGGAAGTTCTCGAGCACGAGGCGCCCCTTGGGATGCCGCCACGCCAGAATCCACCCGACAATCGCGCTCGCCGCGACGCCCGCATATGCCCACCAGTACTGATTCACGTTCTCGCCCAGTCCCTGCACGACACGCGTGGCGAGGGGCAGCTTGCCGCCGCTCGCGGAGAAGGTCCTGGCGAACTTGGGCACGACGAAGCCGATGATGACCGACAACGCCGCCGCGATCATGCAGAGGACGATCACGGGGTAGGTCATCGCACGCACCACCTGCTGGCGCGTCTCCATCTGCTTCTCCAGCATCTCCGCGAGGTGCTGCGTGACGGCCTGCAAGTTGCCCGACTTCTCGGCGGCCCGCATCGTCGAGATGTAAACGTCGCCGAACACGTCCTCGTACTTCGCGAGCGCGTGCGTGATCGGCACGCCGGATTCGATCTGGGTCGCAACTTCGCGGATCATCGCCGCGAGCGGACGATTGGTCTCGTGCTCCGCAATCGACAGCAGACCGCGATCCAGGGGGATGCGGGCCTCGACGAGCACCGCGAGTTCGCGCGTGAAGTTGACGATGTCCTGCTTGCTGATGCGCTGCAACGAGAACCCCGCGGACGCCCCGCGCACGACGTCGAGCGACACAGGCGTCAGGCCCGACGCGTTGATCTTGCGATAGGCCTCCTGCTCCGTCGAAGCTCGCAGAGTCCCGCTGGTCGTGTTCCCCGAGGCGTCCAGCGCCTGGTACTTGTACATCAACACGCTCATGCGGCCTCCCGAAGGCTGAGATTCTCGGCATCGAGGAACTGCTGCGCAAACGCAGCGACCTCGGAGAGCGACGTGACGTGCTCGCTGGCGCGGATCACGCCGTTGTGGAAGAGCGTGCGGAACCCGTCCGCCTTCGCGCCCTCGAGCAATTGTGTTGGCGAGGAGTTGACTTCAACCATCGTGCGCATCCGATGCGTCATCCGCAGCATCTCGAAGACCGCGAGCCGGCCCGAGTAGCCGACGTTGCGACACGCCGTACACCCGGCGTGAGTGCGATACGGGAGCATCCGCAGCGCCGCTGGCACCCGCGTGAGCAGCAGCTGATCGGCCTCGGGCACGCAGCAATTCTGGCACAGCCGACGAACCAGACGCTGCGAGATCGAAGCCAGCAGCGTGGAAGCGACCAGATACGACGGCACGCCCATGTTCTGCAGGCGCTCGATCGTCGAGATCGCGTCGTTAGTGTGCAGCGTGCTGAAGACAAGGTGCCCGGTCATCGCGGCCTGCACGGCGATCTGGGCGGTCTCCTGATCGCGGATTTCACCCACGAGGATGATGTCCGGATCCTGTCGCAGGAAGCTGCGCAGCGCGCTGGCAAACGTGAGACCGATCTCGGAATTGGCCTGCACCTGCCGCACCATCGGCAGACGGATTTCCACCGGGTCTTCGATCGTCATGATGTTGACGTCGGGCGTGTTCAACGCGTTGAGGGCCGTGTACAGCGTGGTCGTCTTCCCGCTGCCGGTGGGGCCAGTCACGAGCACGATGCCGTGCGGCTGCTGGATGGCCTCCTGAAACCAGCCCTGCATGTCGGAGGGCAGGCCAAGTTCGCCAATCGGGCCGATGCGGGCCGCACTGCGGAGCAGACGCATGACCACATTCTCGCCATGGATCGTGGGCGTGATCGAAAGCCGCACGTCGATGTTCTCGTTCTTGTGGCGATAGCGGAACTTGCCGTCCTGGGGCTTGCGCGTCTGCGTCATGTCCAACTTGGCCATGACCTTCAATCGCTGCACGATCGCCTCATGGGCTGAGCGCGCCGGTCCTTGCTGCCTGTGCAGCACACCGTCGACGCGGTACCGCAGCAGCAGATCGCGTTCCTCGGGGTTGACGTGAATGTCCGACGCGTTGGCATCCGCCGCGCTGGACAAAATCTGGTTGACCGCCGCGACGATCGGCTCGTCGCCGGTGGTCAGTTGTTCTTCCTTGGCTTCCTGGGCCTCCTCGCCCGACTGCGAGACCATCGTGTAGGCCCGCGCGATGGTCGAGCGAAGCTCCTCCACGTCCGCGACCACCGGATCAACGTCGCACCGCAGCAACTGCCGTAACTGATCGATGGCCTGCAGATTCAGCGGGTCCTGCATCGCCACGGTCGCGACGCCGTCGACAGTGAACAAAGGAAACGCCGTCAATCGCTCCGCCACCGCGCGAGGAATCGCCCGCGCGTTGCGAAGGTCTATGTCAAAGTGCGCCAGGTCAACGAACGGATACTCGCAGATCTTCGCGTTCGCGATCGCCAGCCGCCGCGACGTCGCGATGCCAAGCTGCACCATCGAATCGAGCAGATCGCTGCCCGTCGCCATCGCGTGCTGCTGTGCGCGCTGTAGATCGGCCTCGGTGATGAGGCCGTCGGCGAGCAGCGTGCGCACGATGAAGTTGCGGGAGTCGAGCAAGCGTGGTCCTCTAATGCATCCTCAGTCTGAACTTCCTTGAACCCTGACGATTCGACCAAACACCCAAGATCACTCCTCGCTGCCCAGGTTGTTCAGCAGCGACTCGATCAGGCGCTGTAACTCAGGCGAGAGATCCCCAAACGAACAACCCAGGTGATACGCCGGGCGCCGGTCCGTCATGATCACGCGCCGAATCACGCACGGGCATTCCAGCACAACCTGCGTTGGGTCCGCGCCAAACAGCCGAGCCGTCACCTGCGTCATCCGAGGCAGAAACACCGTCGAGATGAACCCCATCCCGCCCATGGACGCGTCCACGCAATCAACCTCAACCCACCCACCCTGCCCCGCAGCCCCCGAGGACAATCGCACCACATCGCCGTGCGTCGGCGCGATGCGCAACGCTGCCCGTATGGACACGTCATGCCGCATCGCCTTGCGCACCACTGTGGAACTCATGTCTTCGATCCTTATGGACGACCGTCCCTTCCCAAGAGCGGTCGCATCGATGTGTCGGCTGTTTTTGCTTGTAACCCAAGTCGGCGTATGCCTAGTCCACACAGAAACCGGTGGCCGGACGTTGTGCGCGGGCGAATCCTCTGTTGGGGCAAGATGCGACC
>JALHOJ010000010.1:0-62598 GCA_022843045.1 Phycisphaerales bacterium | reverse complement strand
GTTACTGCCCATCCCGTCTCTTCCTCAACCCCACGCCAGCCGCCATTCCACCTGCTATCATGCCACGAAGCCCGGCAGACTGGCTCGGCTTCACATCGCTTTGATTCCCATTTCTTGGGAAATCAACCGATGCTCAGCTCTTCCCCGCGAAGCCCGTCGCAGGATGCGACCCTCGGTTCCACACCGCGGCAAGGCCTTCGCCCCCACCAGGAAGCGCCCATGTGCAGGGTTGCCGCGTCCGTCGGTTGTTCCGACGATCGTGGACCAGTCTCCTCCCCGCCGGTGTCGCTGAAAGAAGGAGTCGCCCCATGGCGAACACGCTCGTCCAGGATCTGATCGAAGCCGGTATTCACTTTGGCCAGCGCAGCAGCGGCTGGAACCCGAAGATGGCCCCGTACATCTACGGGAAGCGCAACGGCATCCACATCATCGATATCAAGGAGACGGTCAAGGGCCTGCTCCTCGCCAAGAAGTTCATCGCCAAGACGGTCGCCGAAGGCAAGGACGTGTGCTTCGTCGGCACCAAGCGCCAGGCCAAGAGCGTCCTCGAGACCCGCGTGCCCGACGTCAAGATGCACTACGTCGCCGAACGCTGGCTGGGCGGCACGCTGACCAACTTCCGCACGATTCGCCTGCGCCTCAAGCGCCTCGACGAACTCGACACCATCGCCGCGAACGATAACTTCGCCAGCTACTCCAAGAAGATGGAGTCCATGCTCAAGCGCGAGCAGAAGAAGATCAGCCGCAACCTCTCGGGCATCCGCAACATGGACAAGCTGCCCGGCGTCATGGTCGTGATCGACGTCAAGAGCGAAACCACCGCCCTCCGCGAAGCCCGCAAGCTCGGCATCCCCACCATCGCCCTGATCGACACCGACGGCGACCCCGAAATGGTCGACATCGCGATCCCGGGTAACGACGACAGCATGCGCTCGATCGACGTGGTGCTCCGCGAGCTCTGCCTCGCGTGCGCTGAAGGCCGCCAGACCCGCGAAACCAACCTCGCGACCGCCGGCAAGTCCGAATCCAAGCCCGCTGGCGACGGCGGCATGGCCGGCGACGCGCCCAGCGGCGACAAGCCCCGCCGGCGCAGCAGCCGCGCATCGTTCCGCGCCGACGAAGCCGCCGCGTCGCCCGCGAACGGCTGAGCCAGAACGAACACACGTGCCGCGCTTTGAGCTTGACTCGGTGAGGTGTGAGACGGTGAGACGGTGAAAAAACAGGATGACTTCCAATCGGAGTCACCGTCTCACCGATTCACCGTCTCACTGCCTTACGCGTGGCCAGCAGAACAAGCAAACGAACCAGAACCGACAAACCTGACCGAGCAAGACGGAGTGACTGCAATGGAATTGAACGCCAAGGACGTGATGAAACTGCGTGACCGCACGGGCCTGCCCATGATGGCCTGCAAGGCGGCGCTGATTGAGACCAAGGGCAACTTTGACGCCGCCGAAGAACTGCTCCGCAAGCAGCTCAAGGGCAAGATGGACACCAAGACCGACCGCGCCGCGGGCGAAGGCCGCATCGCGATCGCTCAGACCCGCGAAGCCGCCGCGATCATCGAACTCCGCGCCGAAACCGACTTCACGGCCAAGAACGAGAAGTTCGTCAACGGCGCGAAGAAGGTCGCCGAGCTCGCCATCAACGAACACGCTGGCGATGTGCCGGCCTCTGCCGCGATGAAGGCGGTCGTCGATGACCTGCGCATCTCCACCGGCGAGAACATCTCCTATCCCCGCGGCCACAAGCTCATCCAGGACCCCGGCTCGGGCGCCTTCGGCTCCTACGTCCACCACGACGGCAAGACCGGCGTGCTCGTGCAGGCCACCGGCAGCATCAACGACGAAACCCTCCGCCAGATCTGCATGCACATCACCGCCGCCGTGCCGCGCCCCGCGGGCATCTCGGCCAAGGACATCCCCCAGCACGTGCTCGACAAGGAACGCAACTTCCGCATCAGCCAGGCCATGGAATCCGGCAAGCCCAAGGAAATCGCCGAGAAGATGGTCGAGGGCGGCATGCGCAAGTTCTTCGAAGAAGTCGCGCTTCTCGAACAGCCCTTCGTCATGGACCCCACCAAGAAGATCAAGGACCTCCTTGGCAAGGATGTCAGCATCGTCGCCTTCCTGCGCTGGCAGGTGGGCGAGCAGGCCTGATTTCGATCTGCGTGTGCCGCCCCAGGGCTTTTGAACGCAGAGGAAAAGAGAGAAGAAGTGAGAGGAAGACAGAGAGTGATCTCTGTCTTTTTTCTCTTTTGGTCAGCGAATACTCAATGGCCCCCAGGTCACCGAAACACCGCAGCAGACCAGTCGCCCCCACCCCGCTTCTTCTCCGTCTTCCTCTCTTCTTCTCTCCGTTTTCCTCTGCGTTCAGAAGCCCACACCACCCGCCCCCGCTAGCTCCACCTCACCCCCGCTTGCCCAAGTGGTTCGCCAGCCCCTCCAGCACATCCCGCTCCATCGCCACCGCCGTCGCGACCTCCTCCACCGTCACCACATCCGCCCCCAGCGTCATCGCTGTGAACTTGCCCGAGAGGTAACTCGTCCGGGCCGCGATGAAGATCGCCGGGTTCATCTCGCGGATCACCTGCGTCGCCCGCATCACCGCCTCGTCATCGGGAATCGTCAGCACGATCGCATCAGCATGATGCACGCCCGCGTTCTCCAGCACTTCGCGATTCGTGATGTCCCCATACACCACCCGCCGCCCCAGCACATGCTGGCGATGCACCGTGTTTGCATTGAGCTCCACGACCGTGTACGGAATCTTCTGAATGTCCAGCCGATCCGCGAGGGCGCGGGCCACCGGCCCAAACCCCGCCAGAATGATCCGCTTGGGCTTCCGGACGGACGGAGCGACAACCACCGGCTGCGGCGGCGCAACCTCCGGCGCGTACATCTGCTGCTGCGCCCGCCCGTCAACCTCGGCCGCCGTCGCGGCCACCGATCGATACGAATGCTCGCCCCCAAGATCCGCCTGATCAATCACGCTCACCGTCCCTTCCGCTTCGGCAAGCACCTCCACATGAGACTCCGCCTTGGGCTCCTCGCGCAGCACCCCGCTGCGAATCCATGGCGACAGAGGCAGCCCCGCCAGCTTCGCCGCCCAGCGATGCGCGGGCCCCACTAGCAGGGGCGTTGCGACCAGCGACAAAATCACCACCGCGATGATCAGGCCGTTGTCCGAATCCGTCAGAATCGCCGACCCCGCCGCGACCAGCACCAGCGTGAACTCGCCCGCGTTGCCCAGATACACGCCCGTGAGCAGCGAACTCGGCGCGGTCATGCCCGCCAGATAGCACGACAGCGCGGTGACGGCGATCTTGATCACAATCACGCCCACCAGCGTCGCCACAATCGGACCGATGTTCGCCGCCACCTCCATCGGCGCGACCTTCAGCCCAACCGATGTGAAGAACACCGCCATGAGCAGATCCCGCATCGGCGCAATCTGTCCCGACAGCTGAAATCGATAATGCGTCTGCCCCAGCATGAACCCCGCCAGAAACGCACCCATCGCCGGCCCAAACCCGATGAAACTCGTCCACACCGCGCACACCAGCGCAATCGCCGCGGCGGACACCAGCACGATCTCTTCGCTCCGCAACTTGCTCACTCGATCCAGAATCCAAGGCAAGAGCTTGTTGCCCACACCCAGCATCACGATCACGCCCGCAATCGCCACGCCCCCTTTGAGCGTCTTCTCCAGCCAATCCGGCAACCCCGAAAAAATCTGCGGCCCCGCCTGCTCCGGCTGCCCACCCCCCCACACCACGATCAGCGGAATCAACGCGAGCATGACAACGCTCAGCAAGTCCTGCAAAATGCTCACGCCCAGCGAAATCCGCCCATGCAGCGCGGCTTGCTCGCGCCGAGCCATCAGCGTCCGCACCAGAATCGCCGTGCTCGAAATGCTCGCCCCCAGCGCAATCACCAGGGCGGCAGGCCGCTCAATCCCCAGCAGCAACAGCAAACTCCAGATCAGGGCCGCAGAAACCAGCGTCGAGATCACCCCCACCGCCACAATGTGCACCAGCCCGCGCCGCATCGAGCCCAAGTCCAGATGCAGCCCCAGCGTGAACATCAGCAGCACCAGCGCGAGTTCCGAAATCTGCGCGACGCTGGCTTCGTCCGTGATCAGCCCCAGCGCGTGCGGTCCCACCAACGCACCCGCGAGCAAGTACCCGGGAATCGCCTCAATCTTGAAACGCCGAAAGCACGCCGCGACGATGGCGGCCGTCACGAACATGATGACCAGCACCAACCCCAGCGGCTGACTGCCCGCGGGGAGCGCGACGGAGGGTCCGGAAGCAAGAGAAAGAAACAGCACGGGCGAAGGTATGAAACCAAAGCGAAACGCGAAAAACGAAAAGCGAAAATGAGGGCAGTCGCGTCACGTGCCGCCGGCTGGCTGCTCCGTCGCTTCGAGCGCTCGCTTCCGCTGCTTGTAGATCAGCCGAATGTTGCGTGCGTAAATCACCAGACCCGAAGACTGCCCCAGCACGCCCACGATGTCCTGACGCCACACGAAGTACGCGAAGAGCGCGACGCCCCCGATCAGACTCAACCACCAGAACGCCTCAGGAATCACGCTCTCGCGCTTCCGCTCGCTCACGAACCACTGCAGCAGCATCCGCCCCGAAAACGCGATCTGCCCCGCAAACCCAATCACGACCCACACCAGGCTCGCCCAACTCGTGATGTTGAAGATCCGAAACAGCCAGTTCGCGCTCGCACCCGTCGCTGTCTCGTACACCTCATCCCCATATTGCCTGCGAAACTCGTCGCCCGACAATGTTGGCCCCGTAAACCCGTTCCGCAGCAACACCCGAAACTCCGGCGTCGCATCCGCGGTCGGGCGATAGACCTCCACAATCCCTCGGCTGCTCCCCACGCGCACATCAATCTCTCGCGCCCCCTCCCGCCCCTTGATCCGCCCCGGCGCAACCACCAACCACACCCCCAGCAACAGGACAAGTGCCATCAGCGCCGGCGGTTCCCACTTGAAGCGTTTCTTCATCGCGACGAGGATAGCGAACCCGTGGCACGGACCTGCCCTCAGGTCCGTGCGAACGCCAAGTCGCTCCCGTCCCAAGCCACGCCCTCACAAACTCGGCACCCGCCGAATCGCCCACGCACTATCGCGAAGCCGCCGCCGTCGTCGTCCGCGGCTCGCGGAGTTCAGCCTGCTCGCCAGAATCACGGACCGAAGGACCGGTCCGTGCCACGATTTCGGCATTCGCCACCGGCCGCCGCCGCTCCCGCATCCACCGCACGGCAAACAAGTCTCGCAGCCCGGGCAGCGCACGCTGCACAATCCCAAACCCATACTTGGTCTCGCCCGCGATGCGAGGTCGATGCGTGACGGGCATCTCAATCACCTTGAACCCAAGATGCCTCGCCATCACCGGGATGAACCGATGCATGCCCTTGTATTGCAGCGGCAACTGCAACGCAATCTCCCGCTTCATCACCCGCAGCGAACACCCCGTATCTCGAATCGTGTCCCCGAGCAGCCACAGCCGAACCTTCCGCCCCACAATGCTCCCCACCCGCCGCACCGCGTTGTCCTTGCGCGCGTGGCTGCGATCCCCCTGCACCATGTCCGCGCCCTGCTCGCGCATGAGCTTGATCATCGCGGGCAGTTCCCCCGGATCATTCTGCAGGTCCGCGTCCAGCACCGCAATCAGCCGCCCCTTCGCCGCCCGAAACCCCGCGTGAAACGCCGCCGACTGCCCGTTGCCCTTGCCGGGAGGCGTCTGCTGCATCGCGACGCACCGCAGCCACGGCCGGCTGCCCATGAGCGCCACCGTCTTCGCCCGCGTCTGGTCCGTCGAGCCGTCATCCACGATGATGAACTCGCCAGACAGCCCGCTGGCCTTCAAGGCCGCACCGACCTCCTCGACCAGCCGATCAACATTGTCCTGCTCGTTGTGAGCAGGCGCGACCACGGAAAGGTCCAGCGTCGGGGCCTGCGATTCGCGAACTTGGGGATCGGGCATGCTCATAAAGGCGTGTCGAGGACGAAAAAGGCATCGAGCCACCCGGCATCGAGGCATGAGAGAATTGCAGATCGCATCGTCCGCTCTTCGGGAAGCGAACAATAGGGCGATATGCACCTCAAGCACTCCGATCGCCCCCACGGCCCAGACGTGGTCCCCGTCACCTTCTTCCTCGAAGACCCCGAAGGCCTCACCGGCAAAGCCGTCAGCGAGTGGAAGCTCATGGGCGCGACCGGCGAAAGCCTGCTCGAACTCGCCATGGAGCACGGCATCAACATCGAACACGCCTGCGGCGGCGTCTGCGCCTGCAGCACCTGCCACGTCTATATCGAGCAGGGCGGCGACAACCTCGCTGAATCCTCCGAAGCCGAAGAAGACCGCGTCGAAGAAGCCCCAGGCCTCCAACGCAACTCACGCCTTGCCTGCCAGTGCATCATCGAACGCGAAGGCGCTATTAAGGTCCGCGTCCCCGCCTGGAACCGCAACGCCGTGAAGGAAGTGCCGCACTAGAAGAGACGAAGAGAAAGAGAGACGAAAAGGCGAAGTGCCGTGCTCGTCGCATCTCCCCCCCACTTTTTCTCTTCTTCTCATCGTCTCTCCGTCTCTTCTTCTCTCCGTCTCTTCCCCATGAACGATCCCTTCACCTGGCTCGACATCGACTTCATCGGGGAACTGCTCGCCGAGCACCACCCCGACCGCGATCCCCTGCGCATCGGCTTCGTCGACCTCAAGAAGCTCGTCATGGCCCTCCCCGGCTTCTTCGAAGACCCCAAGCACCCCTGCAACGAAAAAATCCTCGAACACATCCAAGCCGCCTGGATCGAAGAACGCAGCGACACCCCCCGCTCCGACGACGATGAAGACGATGAATAGCACACCAGCACGCCGATTCCTGCAGCCACGAATGCCGAATCCCGAATGCCGAATGCCGCGCATCGAAGTCCTTTCCATCACCACCCAACCCCTGCACGGTTGCGACCACTAAACTCTCCGTGATGCAAGCCAGCCAACTCCGCGCCCTCCAAATCATCATCCTCGCCTTCGCCAGCGGCATCCTCGCCTTCACCATCGTCGGCGTCATCGTCGGTCCACAATCCCGCCAACCCGTCGGCAACGCCTCCGCCGCGCCCACTGACATCTCACAAGTCCTCCTCATGGCCTTGGGCGGGATGGGCTTCTTCTCCATGCTCATGCTGGGCCTGTTCATCCGCCCGCAAATGGCCCGCGCCGCCGCTCGCGCCTGGCAGGATCGCGCGGCGGAGGGTGACGAAGCCGCTGCCCTGAAAATCTGGAAGTTCTTTCAGACCCGCACCATCATCACCGGCGCCATGGTCGAAGGCCTTGGCCTCTTCGCCGCCGTGATCCACTTCCTGACCGGCTCCAAGCCCGCCCTCATCGGCGTTGGCGTTGCCCTGATTGGCCTGGTCTGGGCCTTCCCCACCCAAGGCCGCTGGGAGACCTTTGTCCGCTTTGCGACCGGCCAGAAGTAGTGCCCCATAAACCCCGCCCCGGGCCGCCCCAACCGCCTTCGAAGGGCCGCCAGCCACAAGTTCACGCAAACCCAACTGATATCGCTTGCACACTCCCACAGGAATCGGGTATCCTTTCTATGGCGTGTTCACGCCAGCGGCATGCGTGCTCGCCGCGTTGGGAAGGAAGGAATCCGGTCAGATGCTGACTGGGAGAATGCAAAGAAAGCTGTCCGCCGCGACGCAGCACGCGCTGGCCGTTGCTTTGGTCTGCTGCGCCGCCGCTGGCGTTGCGATCTGGCTCGCCGCCAGCGACAACCTCCGCGCCCCCATCGGCGTCGCGGGCGAAGAACGCCGGGCCATGGTCCTCCCAGCCGTCTTCCTCCTCTTCGCAATGTGCATGCTCGCGGGCGTCTGCCTCTGGATCATCCAGCGCCGCCAACTCTTCGCCCGCGTCAGCGGCCTGCGCCGCGATCGCGCCGCCGACCTGCTGCTCCCGGCTTACATCACCGGCTCGCTCCTCCGCGCCTGGCTGATGCTGATCCCCTCCCTCGCCGCGCTCTTCGCCCTCATGGCCACCGGCGAACCCGCCCTCGCCGCAATCCCCCTCGTCTGCGCCTCGTGCAGCCTCATCAACCTCCCCTGGCGCGCCCGCTTCGAGCGCTTCGTGGAGTCGGGCGTCTCCGCCCACGCTTGACCGGCTCGATTGGGCCGCAGATCGCGGTCATGGCTCCTTCTCGCAAATCCCATCAAACCAATCGACCGCAGCCTGAAAGACGCGACGAGTCTTGTCGGTGGGCAACGCAACCGACACGACGCGAACCTGATGATGGGTTGTCGGACGTCCCAGTTTGTCTCGATCTTCTGGCTCGCATGCGACGATCCAAGAAGTGCCGTTGTCCCAATCGAACATGAAGACATCAGCCCAATCGAAACACTCATTGCCATTTGGCGAGATCGCCGAGCGAAAGAAAATTCGCTCAAAAAACTCAGACTCGATGTTGGGTAATTGGCTAGCCCAGACTGCTGGCCAGACGCGGCAGAAGAGTTCTTGTGGGGAGTGGTGCCCATACTCGGCTACGGGAATCAACAGCCGCCCGTACTCAATGTTATCGAACTCGGCGGCAATGCACCCAGCAGGGTCAAAGTCGCTTGCGCAGTGAACCGTGCGTCCATCGATCCAAAACCAACACCATGCATCAGTTTGCGACCGTACGGCTCCGTTCCGACGGATTCGCCACTCAATCGCAAAGCAGGACTTGTCGCCGAAGACCGCTGACTGATACATGAAACTCACTGCCGATTCGTCGTCCGCGCCACCAACGTCGCCTTGGTAGTGAACTCCTGCCCATCGCGCTTGTACACGATCGTCACTTCATCGCCCGGCTTGTGCTGGCCCAGCATCGCCATCCACCCCTCGACATCCACCAGCTTCTTATCGTTCCAGCGGATCATCAGGTCGTCCTTCTTGAGCCCAGCCTTCTCCGCGGGCAGGTTCGGCAACACCTCGCCCACCAGGATCCCCTCCTCGTTGCCCGCGTAGTCCCCGGGAGCGATGCCGAATCGCACGCTCGAGCCTCGCATCGACTGGCCAAGATTCGGATCGTTCTGATTCGCATTGTCTCGCCCGGCGTTTTCGCCCGGCTTGCGGCCCGTCGCCGTGGTGAACGGGAATCCCGGCTCATACGTGCTCGCATCCAGAATGATGCGATACACCAAGTCCGCCACCTGCGCCGCCCCTTCAAAGTTGATCGTGTCGGGCGTATCCGTGATGCGGTGGTACTCCTCGTGCAGCCCGGTAAACGCGAACAGCGCGGGCACGTTGGACTGAGCAAAGCTCGCATGGTCGCTGGGCCCAAGCCCGCTGGGCTTGCTCGCCACCGTCATGCCGCTCGACGATTCCTCCGTGTACGGCGCGACAAACTCCGCCAACCCATCCCCCGTCCCCACGCCCGACAACTCGAGCTTCCCATCCCGCAGCCGCCCGATCATGTCCATGTTGAACATCAGCGTGTGCTTGTCCAGCGGCGCGATCGGATTGCGAACGTAATGCGCACTCCCATTCAGCCCCGACTCCTCCGCGCAGAACCCCACGAACAGAATCGTCCGCCGGGGCGTCGCGGGGTCCATCGCCTTGTACGCCTCCGCCATCCGCTGCGCCACGAGCAAGTTACCGCTCGTCCCGCTCGCGTTGTCGTCCGCGCCCGGGTGCAGCACTCCGCGCCCCTTCTCACCGCTCCGGCTGCCAAAGTACCCATATCCCACATGGTCATAGTGGCTCCCCACCACGATAACCTGATCCTTGAGCGCCCCCACGCCCGGCAGGATCGCTCCCACATTGTCCGTCCACAGCGGGTTGCGCTCAACTTCCACATTCAGCGACAGACTCGCGTTCGACAACTCGATGTACTGCTGCTCGGCCTCGACATCATCCGCGACCTTGCGAAGATCCATCAGCGACCGCCCCTGCGGATCCGCCTGACGCACGAACCGATCCGCCGCCTCGTTGCTCAGCATGATCACCGGGGCCTTGCGAGCCCGGTTTGACAGCCCCATCGACAAATCGCCCAGTTCATTCGCGCGCCGATCATCCGCGCCGGGCGGATTGACCAGAATGACCGCCGCCGCGCCCAAATCGATCATCGAATCGATCTTGCTCGTCAGGTCCGCCGCCTGTGACCACCGGCTGCTGCTCCACTTGCTCTTGCCCTCGTCGTCCATGGGCTCAAACCGCAGCACCATCGCGATCTTGCCATCCAGCCGCACCTTCTTGCCATCCGCATCGCGCGGAATGCTCGAGTAATCCTCCTCACCCTCTTCAATCGCGTAGCCCGCGAACGTGACGTTCCCCGAAGCCGTTCCCGAACTCGAGAACCCAAGCGTCGCAAAGTCCGTCCCTGCCGTCAGTGCCGTCGCGTTCCCGTTCGCCGTCACCGCCGCTTCCTGCTTCGACAACTTCACCGAATCACCAGGCCGCAGCGAAGGCGGCGCGATAAACCGCTGGCGATAGCTGCTCCCCGCGCCCGCCCCAGCCGTCTCAATCGGCGCATCCTCGCCCGCAACGTCCTTCGGAAACCCCGGCAGCAATCCAAACTTGCGGTAGTACCACTCCAGGTAATTCGCCGCGTGCCGATTCCCTTCCGTCCCCGGCGCACGCCCTTCCATGAACGGGTCTGCCAGCGTGAACAAGTGCTGCTTGTACGCCTGTGCATCTGCCGCCAGTTCCTCCGCCGTCCGCGCCGGCACCATCGGCCGCGTGCGAGTCGCCGCCGTCACCGTCGGAGCCGCTCCATCCGTCGCTTCGCCCGCCGGTGCATCCTTCGGCACCACGATCGTGACATCGTTCTGAGCCCACGCCTGCCCCGCCAGCACAGCCAGCAGGCAGGCAGCCAAGCCCACGCGACCCGACACACCAACGTAACGGCGAGCAACCAGCATGCGAAACTCCTGAGGAAAATGCCCCGTCCAAATCAGCACACCCGGAATCAAATACGGGGCCAACGAAACAACCCTCCGACCAAAATCGGACGATCTCGCATTGTTCGCGACTGCCCCCGGGCCGTGACGGCACGCTACGATTTCGAGTCGAGATTGTTCCAGAACCGGCCACGCCTTGCAGGGGGTCGGTTGGGGTGATCGCCCCTCGAATCGCCCCTCGATGAATCGATCTCGAATCTCGGTTCGCTCTCATTTTCCGCCCCACTCCGCTCCCTCGCCCCCGGCGTTCTCTCCGGCATCCAATCACCACCCGTTCCTCGAAAGCCCAGCCATGACGACCATGTCCAGCCGCTCCGCTTCCGCCCCCGGCATCCACTCCGACAAGCCGGTGCAACCCGGCACGCCCCGCAGCATCCTCGATCCCTCCGACACCTTCCCCGCGCGCCACTTCGGCCCCAGCGAAGCCGAAATCGCCGAGATGCTCGACCTCATCGGCTGCAAGAACCTTGCGCAGCTCACGGACGAAACCGTCCCCGCCAGCATCCGCCTGCCCAAGGACCTGACCCTCGCCGGCACCAGCGACGCCGCGGGCGAACAGCAAACCTTGCAGCGCCTCCACGCGATGGCCAGCAAGAACCAAGTCTTCCGGTCCATGATCGGCATGGGCTACTACGACACCATCACGCCAGGCGTGATCCTCCGCAACATCCTCGAGAACCCAGGCTGGTACACCCAGTACACGCCCTACCAAGCCGAGATCGCCCAGGGCCGCCTCGAAGCCTTGCTCAACTTCCAGACGATGGTGAGCGACCTCACAGGCCTCCCCCTCGCCGGTGCAAGCCTCCTCGACGAAGCCACCGCCGCCGCCGAAGCCATGAGCATGTGCTTCTCGATGCACGAGCAGGAGCGCAAGACCTTCCTCGTTGCCAGCGACTGCCACCCGCAGACGATCGGGCTCATCAAGACTCGCGCCGATGGCCTAGGTATCAAGCTCGGCATCGACGCCTCGGCGAACCTCGCTAAACACCTCTCGCCCGACGTCTGCGGCCTCATCCTCCAATACCCCACCACCGACGGCCGCATCGAGGACTACCGCGCCATCATCGAAGCCGCGCACAAGGTCGGCGCGTTCGTCGTCATGGCCACCGACCTGCTCGCCCTGACGCTCATCACGCCGCCCGGAGAGCTCGGCGCCGACATCGCCGTCGGCAGCGCGCAGCGTTTCGGCGTCCCCATGGGCTTTGGCGGCCCCCACGCCGCGTTCATCGCCACCAAGCCCGAGCACGTCCGCAAGATGCCCGGCCGCATCATCGGCGTCAGCAAAGACGCCCAGGGCAACCCCGCTCTGCGCATGGCCATCCAAACCCGCGAACAGCACATCCGCCGCGACAAGGCCACCAGCAACATTTGTACAGCGCAGGCCCTGCTCGCGATCATCGCGGGGATGTACGCGTGTTATCACGGGCCGGAGGGGCTGCGCCGCATCGCCCTGCGCGTCCGCTCGATGAAGCTCGCGTGCAAGGCGGGCCTCAAGAAGTTGGGCCACGAGATTGCGCCAGGCGAGAACTTCGACACCATCCGAGTCACGCCCAAGGGCAAAACTATTGCAAGCGTGCTGGGCCTCGCCGGCAGCCACCAGATCAACTTCCGCGACTTTGGAGATAGCAGCATCGGCATCGCCTTTGACGAAACGAGCACGCGCGAGGACATCCGCAAGGTGCTCGCATGCTTCGGCGGTTCGCCCAGCGAAGACATCGACGCGTTGCTCGCTTCGCAAGGATCCGCTGAGATCTCCCCCGCCTTCACCCGCCAATCCGGCTACCTCACCCACCCCGTCTTCAACTCCTACCACTCCGAGCACGAGATGCTCCGCTACATCTTCAAGCTCATGGGCCGAGACCTCTCCCTCGCCCACAGCA
Source organism: Phycisphaerales bacterium (assembly GCA_022843045.1). Classification (GTDB taxonomy): domain Bacteria; phylum Planctomycetota; class Phycisphaerae; order Phycisphaerales; family UBA1924; genus BJHL01. Next base: position 49,768 of record JALHOJ010000010.1, on the reverse strand, counting down.
TGATCCCCCTGGGCTCGTGCACCATGAAGCTCAACGCCACCAGCGAGATGATCCCCGTCACCTGGAAGACCATCGGCGGCCTCCACCCCTTCGCCCCGCGCGAGCAGTGGCAGGGCTACGCCCAGATGTTCAAGGACCTCGAATCCTGGCTCGCTGAAATCACCGGCTTCGCCGCCGTGAGCCTCCAGCCCAACAGCGGCGCTCAAGGCGAGTACGCCGGCCTCCTCGTCATCCGCGAGTACCACCGCTCGCGCGGCCAGGGCCATCGCAACATCTGTCTCATCCCCGAAAGCGCCCACGGCACCAACCCCGCCAGCGCCGTCTGCGCGGGCTTCGATGTCGTCCCCGTCAAGAACACCGCCACAGGCGACGTCGACCTCGAAGACCTCCGCGCCAAAGCCCACGAACACAAGGACAAGCTCGCCGCGCTCATGGTGACCTACCCCAGCACCTACGGCGTCTTCGAAGAGCACGTCCGCGAGTTCTGCCAGATCGTCCACGAATGCGGCGGCCAGGTCTACATGGACGGCGCGAACATGAACGCCCAGGTCGGCCTCACCAGCCCGGGCCACATCGGCGCCGACGTGTGTCACTTGAACCTCCACAAAACCTTCTGCATCCCCCACGGCGGCGGCGGCCCCGGCATGGGCCCCATCGGCGTCGCCAAGCACCTCGCCCCGTTCCTCCCTGGCCATCCGGTGCTTTCGCCTTTCCCGAATGCCGAATCCCGAATCCCGAATGCCGACGTTCCGGGTTCGCAAGCCATGGGCCCCGTCTCCGCCGCGCCCTACGGCTCCCCCAGCATCCTCGTCATCTCCTGGATGTACATCGCGATGATGGGTACGTTGGGGCTCAAGAAGGCCACGCAGCTCGCCATCCTCAACGCCAACTACATGGCCAAACGCCTCGAAGGCCACTACAACGTGCTCTACAAGGGCGCCAAGGGCCGCTGCGCCCACGAGTTCATCATCGACGTCCGACCCTTCGACAAGTCCGCCGGCATCAAGCCCGACGACATCGCCAAGCGCCTCATGGACTACGGCTTCCACGCCCCCACCATGAGCTGGCCCGTGCCGGGCACGCTCATGATCGAGCCCACCGAAAGCGAGTCGAAGGCCGAACTCGACCGCTTCTGCGACGCGATGATCCAGATCCGCGCCGAGATCGCCGACATCGAAACCGGCAAGATCGACAAGCTCAGCAACCCCCTGAAGCACGCCCCCCACACCATGCACGTCGTCACCAGCGACACCTGGACCCGCCCCTACACCCGCGAAACCGGAGCCTTCCCCCTCCCCTGGGTCCGCGACCACAAGTTCTGGCCCAGCGTCGGCCGCGTCGACAACCCCTACGGCGACCGCAACTTGGTGTGTACGTGTCCGCCCATGGAGGCGTACACCAGGTAAGGTCACACTATCTCTCTGAGATAGTGTCGGCCCAACCGGCCGAGCAGAACCGCAACGTGCGCACCCGAAGGGCATCCGACTCGGATGCCCTTCATCCATTTACTCATCACCAAAGGCAACGTCACCCGCTCCCAGAAACAACAACTGGTCAAGGACTTCACCGACTCCCTCGTCCGAGTCCTCGGCAAAAAGCCCGAACACACCCACATCGTCATCGAAGAAGTCGAAACCGACAACTGGGGCTTCGCCGGCATGCTCACCACCGACTACCGCAAACTCAACGGCCGCTCCCGCAACGAAACTCGCCCGTCCGGAAGCGTCAAGCGCCCGACCAAGTCAGGTTCACGTACGAGGACGCCGACTGCGCGGAGGAAGTGAGCCTCACAGCGGACTTCACGGATCGACGCGGATCGAAGTGATCCTGCCTTGAAGTCCGCGTCGATCCGAGCCAATCGGCGAAACGCGTCTGCTTGCCTCGGTCCGTGCCGACGGCAAGGCTCTGTGGCACTCCGTGGCGGATTCTCGGGTCGGTGGCGCCCGACGATACCCCACGGTCGCGTTTCGTTTGGTAGAAAATGTCGACTTTGGCATGGATCTACTGCAAGGTCCGGCCCGCTGGCGCAAACTCCCTGCGACGCTTCGTCGCCCGGAGACCTCACGTGCTCACCACCGCCATCACGACCCTCGGTTCCTTCTTCGTCGGCTGCGCGCTTGGACAGACCATCACCCCCATCCCCAACCACCCCACCCTTGGGACACCCTTCACACCCGTCGCGATGAGCGGCAATGGCTCGGTGGTCGTCGGCTACTACAACGAGACCCCGAACAACAACGGCTATCGCGCGTACCGCTGGACGCCCGCGGGCGGCGTGCAAAGCCTTGGCCAGTGGCCCGGCTCGACCGACACGCACGTCACGGGCATCAGCCGCGATGGCCAGTACATCATCGGGTACAACACCATGCCGGGCGGCTCGCCCCTGGGCGTGTATTGGAACCCCGCCCTGCAGCAGATCAGCCTCGGGCATGCGCCGGGCGGCACGAGCAGCCTGCCCACCGCGATCAATGCCGACGCGACGGTGATCGTCGGCTACGGCGCGACGCCAGCGGGCACCAAGTCCCTCATCTGGAACCAGAGCGGCCTCAACTTCTTCAGCGATGGCCTCGACATGCCCAACGGCATCAACGGCGCAGGCGACATCATCGTCGGCGCTCGCGGCACCGGGCCATTCAGTTCCCAGCCGTTCCGATGGACGGCGCCGGGGCCGACACAGATGTACGTCCCAGCATGGAACGGCGGTGCTGGCAGCGTCAGCGACTCGGGCAAAGCAATGACGCTCTACCTGGGCGGACTTTTTCCCTCGGGCAGCGGCGTTCGCTGGCGCAGCGTGCACGGCACGCCCGTCCTGCAAAGCCTCGGCACTATCCCAGTCTCTGGATACACCAGCACAACGCCATACTCCATGACCGCAGACGGTGGCGGCATCGTCGGCATCGCGTCCCACTTCTTCAGTGGACAACGCTCCTTCATCTGGAGTCAGTTCTACGGCTGCGAAGAACTCTTCCCGCTGCTGCCCAGCAAAGGCGTCAACATGACCGGATGGACGGCGCTCATGCAGACGCAAGCAATCAGCGCAGATGGCACTGCGATCGCGGGTGTTGGATACTACAACAATCAAGTCATGGGGTACGTCGCGCGAAACATCGCGTGCCTCGTGTATCCACGAATTGAAATCCAGCCGCTGAATGCTCGCGTGTGCCCCTACAGCACCGCAACATTCTCGATCGAAGCAATCGGCTCCGGCACCAAAACCTATCAGTGGTTCCGCGAAACCTCCCCATTCTCCTGGAACTTTGTACCCATCTCAGACGGCGTGACCTTCTGGGGATCTCAGTATTACGGCACCAACACGCCAACGCTGCAGATTGACTACGTCCAGCCGCAGGACGAAGCACGGTACTACTGCGGGCTTTACGCTCCCTGCGGCAGCGAAGGTTCGCTCGCCGTGCAACTCACCCTGGGTGGCCCTCCCGTCATCAACATCCATCCAAGCCAGGCCGAGTGCGTCCAGGGCGTCGCGACCTTCGACGTCGGCGTCCTCGCCGATCCCGCCGACGGGCCGCTCACGTACCAATGGTGGCGTAACTGCGGCGGACCGTTCCCAACCTGGGACTTCCTGTCCGACGGCGTCAGCAACTCCGGCTCGATCATCAGCGGGGCCAATGGACCGACCCTCACGATCACCAATCCCAACGCGGGCGATGACTGCACCTACTTCTGCACGATCGGGAACAGTTGCGGTCTGGTCGGCAGCAACTATGCCGGGATGACGCTGCAGACCCACGCAATCCAGTTCCAGCCCGATCCCACCACGTTCTGCCCGGGCGAGAGCCCCACCTTCTTCACCGCCGCGGGACCTGGAATCAACGGACCTTTCACGTATCAGTGGTATCGCTACCTGAACCCGATCGCCCCCAGCGGCCCCAGCGTCGCGCTCAGCGACGGACCGACCGGCAACGGCTCGACCATCTCTGGTTCGCAATCGATGTGGCTCACCCACAACAACGTGGCCACCGCCGACGAAGGCTGGTTCTACTGCGTCGCCTCCACGCCCTGCATCTCGATTTCGACCAACGACGTGGCCTTGACGCAGGGCCTCATCTGCGCCTTCTCCTGCGACAGCATCGACTTCAACAACGACGAGAGCCTCTTCGACCCCCTCGACATTGACTCCTTCCTGTCGGTCTACGCGGAAGGCCCGTGCCTGCCCGAAGGCGCCACGTGCAACGACATCGACTTCAACAACGATGGAAGCGTGTTCGACCCTCGCGACATCGAGTCGTTCCTGTCGGTGTATGCCGAAGGGCCGTGCATCTGAATCGAAACGAAACGCGACCGTAAGGGAGCGTCAAACCTCCAGCCAACACAGCTTCACGTCGGAGATCGCGGAGGACAGAAGAGAAGCCGTGGGCTTGCGTGGATGGACGCAGATCGAAACAAACTGTCTTGAAAGGCCGCGCCCATCCGCGCAAGTACGCGGCCGCGCTTCGTCTCGGTGTCCTCCGTGATCTCCGTGATCTCCGTGGTGCCTTCAAGGATCGATGGCGTGCGACACTGCCAGACGGGCGCGTTTCGTCGGGCCAGTACTACATCGGCCGGTACAGATCCATGATCTCCCGCACCCGATCCGGATTCGGAATGTCCCGGATCGCAATCTCCGGCTCTTCCTCGCCGCTCGTGAAGATCGCGATGCTCCCCACCCGCCACACCCGATCGCGCAGCGTCTGATCGACCCGCACATTGCGAACATCCTTGTGCAGCACTTCGCTGGTGCGCCGCTCCAGAAATCCGTCCCGATCAATCAGCCGCTTGTTCGTGACCCGCACCTGCGACGTGAGCGACTTCACCTTCATACACGCCGGAATCGCCGCCGCCGTTAGTCCGCCCGCCAGGCACGCCGCCCACGCGAGCACATGCCACGAATTGCCCCACCCAAACACGCCCGCCGCGACACCCACAAGCCCCAACGCCGCGAAGCCGAAAAACTGCAAAGGCCGCGATCGCGCCGGGCTGGGTCGAAGCACCAACACATCCACCTCCGGCCCTTCGCTCGCCGGAAACCCCGCTGCCGCCGCCCGATCCGGCCGCACCGGCGCACCATCGTCTCCGACGCGCACCGCAACCGGCGGCGGCAACGCCGGATCGTGATACACAAAGGCCCTCGTGCAATGCGGACACGCAAACTGCTCCCCCGACGCCGGAGCGTCGAGTGCAATCGCCCGCTGGCAATGTGGACAAGTGTGCCGCATACCGCACGCAGGATACGACCAGCCGCACTACGAACGCCGAATCCCGAATGCCGAATGCCGCGTCCCCGACGCGTGCCGCTCTCCGCCAGCCAGCACTTAACTTACCCGCGCCACATCCTGCTCCAAGTACTGCCCCAACTTCCGATACCGCTGATACCGCTGCTCCAGCAACGCCTCAATCGGCACCTGCTTGAGCGCCTGCAACTGGCTCAAAATCCACTGCTGCACATTCGTCGCCGTCGTCCTCGCGTCGCGGTGCGCCCCGCCCACCGGCTCGGGAATGATGTCCTCGATGATGCCCAACTCCACATTGTCGCGCGCCGTGAGTTTCAGACTCTTGGCCGCCTGCGCATTGGTCTGCTCGTTGGCTTCCTTCCACAGAATCGCAGCGCACCCCTCGGGGCTGATCACGCTGTACCAACTGTGCTGCAGCATCGCGACACGATCCGCGACCGCGATCCCCAGCGCACCCCCACTGCCCCCTTCGCCGATCACGATACTCACGATGGGCGTGGGCAGTCTGCTCATCTCCAGCAAGTTCACCGCGATCGCTTCCGCCTGCCCGCGCTGTTCCGCACCGAGCCCCGGATACGCCCCGGGCGTATCCACAAACGTCACGATCGGCACGCCAAACTTCGCCGCTAGCTGCATCTTGAGCAGCGCCTTGCGATACCCCTCCGGATGCGCACACCCAAAGTGGCACGCGATCTTCTCGCTGGTCTGCTTGCCCTTCTGATGCCCCACCACCAGCACCTTCATCCCCGGACTCGCGCCGATGCGTGCGAAACCAGTCACGATCGCTGGATCATCCCCAAACCGCCGATCCCCGTGAAGCTCGACAAAATCCCGGCAGATCATCTGGATGTAATCGCGCGTCTGCGGCCGGTTCGGATGCCGCGCCACCCGCACCGTGTGCCAGGGCGACAGATTCGCGTACGTCTCTTCAATCAGCACCTGCCGCTTGGACCGCATCGCCGCCAGCTCATTGCGAAGCGGATCCGCCTCGCCCGGATTGCTCGCCGCGATCGCCAGCCGCTGCTCGGCCTGCTCGATCTGCTGCTCAAGCTGCGTAATCGGCTTCTCGAAGTCCAGTTGGTAGTAGGTGGCCATGCGATGAACTGTACGAAGCCACACCGCAGGAGTCAGGCCAGCTACTTGTGCCCCTTCCCCTGACAACTGGGCGGAATCGCCATGCCCATCGCCTGCATGATCGCCTTCACCATGTCATCCGGGGGGGGCGGCTTGCTCGCGAGTGCGGCCTTGATCTTGTCGCACGCCGCGGGATCCCAACCCTTGGGCATGGCTTGCACGCCGCCCGACGCCGCGACTTGCTGAGCGACCTTCTCGGCTTCGGGGCAGCAGCACTTGCGAGCGAGCTTGATGGTCGCTTCGTATTGGTGCAGGTACTCGGCGCAAGGCGGGCACGCCTTCAGATGCGCGGCGAAGTTCGTCCGCTTGGACTCGGGCAAATCGCCCTCAAGATAGTCACAAAGAAACTCACAGATTTCTTTGCAGGTGGGAATGCCCTTGACGGGCGTGCCATCGGGGTTCTTGGGGCAGCTCATGGATGCCCCCTTTCCGAATCCTGATCACCAGACTGGTTCGCGAACATCGGCGCCAGCCGCTCGCGCAGCGCCTGACGGGCCCGATGCAGGCGCGTCTTCACCGCGCTCTCAGAAATGCCCAGCACCACGCCCGCCTCAGCAGTGTCAAGGCCTTCCACATCGCGCAGCATGATCACCGTGCGATACTCATCAGGCAGGTTCTCGATTTCTTCTCGCACGCGATGACGCATCTCGATGTCATACTCCGCGTTGGGCTTCTCGCGCCAACTCGCGATGGGCATCTCAAAGTGTCCGTCGTCGCTGTGGCGAGGCAGCAGATCGTTGATCGACACCGCCGGCTTGCGCCGCCTGGTGCGCAGCTTCATCAGCGCCGCGTTGATCGTGATGCGATGCAGCCACGTGGACAACTTCGACTTCCCGTCAAAGTTCTGGATGTTCCGAAACGCCGACAGGAACGCATCCTGCACCGCGTCGCGCGAATCCTCTTCATTGCCCAACATGCGGATCGCGGTCGCAAGCAGCCGAGGCGTCAAATCGCGGATCACTTCCTCATACGCCCGGGCGTCCTTGGCCCGCAGGCGGAGCAGCAACTGCCCTTCGCCATAATCCTCGTCCGGGGAAATTACCTCGATGGGCTCCTCCGCCGAGCGCGTCGCGCCGGCGGCAATCTCATCGGGATCGGGCATGACAGTCGGCACGCGGGCGATGATAGAAGCGGCATTCCGCATACGGGGGTCCCCAGGGGGTTCCGAGGGGTTCGCGGACCCTGTTGCAGTGGATGCCGTTGCTTGTACGAATGGGAGTGATTCAAAAGTTCGCGAATAACTGCCAATTCCCCGGCTCGCGCACCGCTGCTCATGCTGATTGCGGGTCCGAGGTTCCCAACCCGAAACGCTCCGACCGCACCCCTGACAATACAGTGCCGCCGTGGCCATGGGGTTATGGATGCCGGGGGCGGCGAAAGGTGACGCGATGCACGTGATACGCACGATGCGCCAAGCGGCGATGGTGGCGGCGGGTCTGGCGGCAGGATTGGCAGCCAGCAGCCCGGCTTGGGGGCAACTGTCGACGATCAAGGACCGGGCCTATTTCGGCGTCAATCGGCCGATTCCGATTCAGGTGATGGTGCCCAAGGCGGAAGTTGTGCCCGCCCCTGAGGCACCAGCGGAAGCGCCGAACGAAGGCGAACCGCCTGCTGCTCCAGCGCAAGTGGTGAAGCCCGCAGGCGAGGTTCGGATCGATCTGTTTGAGGTTGGCCGCGAGGGAGCGGTGGCGACGGCGCCGGTGCTCGCTGATTTGCCGGTGGATCTCGCGGGGTTGTTTCCAGTGTTGTGGCAAGGACCGATGCCGAAGCTGCGGTATGCGCAGCTCGTGGTCGCGGGCAAAGAAGTCGGCGCGCCGCTGGTCCTGCAACCCATGATCAGCGAAGCCCGCGCAAAACTGGTCGATCCCAAGAGCCGGCGCCTCTGGTTCCGCGACCCCACCACCAACGAAGACAACTTCCGCCCCCGCGAGGGCGTGATGGAATGGGTGACCGAGCCGCCCGCGTACGCAGGCTTGCGGATCTACACCGATCAGCACGTGATCCTTGACACCTCGCTGGGCGAGATGGAGTTTCGGCTGCGGCCGGACGCAGCGCCGAATTCGGTGTGGAACATCCGTGAGTTGGTGCGGCTTGGGTTCTATAACGACATCATCTTCCACCGGATCGTGCCGACGCTTGCGAGCGGGCATCCATTCGTCGTTCAAGTTGGCGACCCCACCGGCACGGGCGACGGCGGCCCCGGCTACTCCATCGACCTGGAACGCTCAAACCTCCCGCACGACTTTGGCGTGCTCTCCCTCGCCCGTTCCGACGATCCCGACACCAACGGCTCGCAGATCTTCATCGCGCTCTCGCGCGAAGGCACGGCCCGGCTTGATGGCCTGTACACCGCCTTTGGCGAAATGATCCGGGGCACCGAAACGCTCGTGGCCCTCTCGCGAGTCACCGTCAAGGACCAGCGGCCGGTTGATCCGCCCATTCTCAAGTCCGCCCGCCTCATCGACGCGCCTTCTTGGTCCTCGCGCCCGGCGCGGGTCGTCCGCCCGGTGGAAAGGCCGGGTCGGTAGTTATTTTCACACGAACCTGTCCCTTTCGGGGTTGCGAAAATCGCCGGTTCTGGTAGGATGGGGCATCAGCGGATGCCGACCTGCTGAATTGGACGAGCACGTAGGGGTGCGTCGGTATGTGTGCGTCTCGCGGATGAGATGTGCGCAGCGCTATCGGTGTTGCGATGCGACGAGCATCGCAACTGGGACCGCGGACTGTTGGCAGAAAGTCGGCGGCTGGGAAGAACGCTCGGACGCATTACCGGGCATCACTCTTGTTCACATAGGAGATTCGCATGAAGTTGCGTGGCTCGATCGTGCTGGCGTTGGCGATGGCGGCGGGCGGAGCAGGCGCGAACGCGCTGGGAGCCAACGGGCAGGGCCAAAACCCCGCGCTCGTCACGCTCCAGACGATCTTCCCGGGCGTCTCGGCGTTTGAAGACCAGGGGCGTGTGCTGAGTATCGGCGGCGCGCCGATGAACGACGCCGCGACGGACTCCGAAGCTGCGGACGCGTGGGTGCGTCAATGGGTGACCGCTCTCGACGTCGGCCAACTCGAGCTTGGCACCGACCTCGTGCAGTCCTGGCAAGGCCCCATCGGCAACGGCAAGCTCTCGGCGGTGGCCTATCGCCAGTTCATGGACGGCCTGCCGGTGGAGATGTCCACACTCCGCGTCGTCGTGATCAATCGCCCCGCGCCGCTGGGCCACTTCCAGGACACCACGCACCACGTCGTGCTGGCCAACGCCCGCCTTGCCCCGCGCCCCGCGACTGGCTTCGCAGCCGATGCGTTCACGAGCGACCAGGCCCGGGAGCGCGTGCAAGGCATCGCTCGGTTCGCGACGCTCAAGGAATGGAACGAGGCGGAGCAGGTCGTGTACACGGGCGAGGGTGACTTCTTCCCGAGTTCCGCTGCGGTGCGGGCGTGGAAGTTCACTGGCGCGGATCGGACCGATCCCGCGAACCCCAGCGTCTTCACGTTCTTTGTTGACTGCGCCACCAACGAAGTTGTCTTTGCCCGCAACGAGATCTTGCACGCGGACATCAGTGGCAGCGTGGTGGGCCTTGCAACGCCCGGAAACACTGCGCCTTCGGCGAGCAACCCGGCGGTGCTGCGGAACGTGAATGAGATCAAGGTGGTGGTCGCAGGGACGAACCCGGAAGTGTCGGCGTTCACGGATCGCCAGGGGAACTTTGTGATTCCGTGGGCGGGCACGGATCCGGTGTCGCTCACGGTCAGCACGCAGAACGGCCGGTGGAGCCGCATCGACAACATTTCGGGCGCCGAGATCAACGTCACGCAGCCCAACGTGATTCCCGGCACGCCCGTCGAAATCAACATCAATCCCACCGACATTCCCGCCCACAACTCCCCAGGCCTCGCCCAGATCAACGCCCTGGTCCACACCAACATCACCCACAACTTCATCAGGGACCGCCAGCCCTCGCTCACCACCATCGACACCAACATCCTCACCAACGTCCAGCTCGCGCAAACCTGCAACGCTTTCTTTGACCCCAGCCAGCAATCCGTCAACTTCTTCTCCGCAGGCGGCGGCTGCGCCAACACGAGCTTCAACTCCGTCGCCAACCACGAATACGGCCACTTCCTCGTCAACCGCCGCCCGCCCGTCGGCACCCTCCAGCAAGGTGCCTTCGGCGAAGGCTTCTCCGACACCATCTCGATCCTGATCAACGACGACCCCATCATCGGTGAGGGCTTTTTTGCAGGACAAAACCCCTCCTGGGTGCGCAACCCCGCCACCGCCGGGCGCACCTTCCCCTGCAGCGGCGGCTTCCACGACTGCGGTCAGGTGCTGGGCGGCCTCATCTGGGACCTGCGCAACGCTTTCGTCGCTCGCGACGGCACCCAGCCAGGCCTCGCCCTCCTCAGCCAACTTCACTCAGACTTCTACATGATCACCCAAGGCATGGATCAGGCAGGCAACGCCTTCCACCCGGGCATGGTTCCTGAATATCTCACCGCCGACGATGACGACGGCTCCATCAGCAACGGCACACCCAACTACGGCATTCTGCGCGTCGGCTTCATCGGCCGCGGCATTCCCGAATCCACCCTCCCCTGCGTCGAGCAGCGTGCGTCGATCGCAATCCTGACCGGCGTCCCCAGCTTCACCAACAGCAACACGCCCCTCACCTACCAACTCCGCGTGCAGAACGGCAGCGAGCAGGTTCAGGCAAGCACCGTGCGCCTCGAATACCGCCTCAACGCCACTGGCAACTACACGACCGTCCTCGCCACACCCACCGGCAACAACGAGTACTCCGTCACGATGCCTGGCATTCCTTGCGGCAACTCCGTGCAGTTCCGCTTCGCGGTGGACACCACGACCAACGTCAAGATCGTCGCGCCCATCGACAACACCTGCTCGGGCAGCACCTACACCACCGCCGCGTTCGACTCCTTCACCGACACCCTGTCTTCCTTCGAAACCGCCGGCGGCTGGGTCGAGTCCCAATTCCCGGGCCAGTTCTGGACGCAGTACGGCCGCTGGGCCATTGGCGTGCCCACGGGTTCCACCGGCTACCCCGCCGCCGACACTTCGCCCGAGCCGGGCACCAGGTGCTTCCTCACCGCCACCGGCAACCCCAACGGGAGCGGCATGTCCGGCGGCGCGACGATGATCACCAGCCCGACCATGGACCTCTCCGCCTTTAACGATGTGACCTTTACCTACAACCGCTGGTGGGCCAGCAACCACACCGGCACCAGCACGCTCCGCGATCTCTTCCGCGTCCAAGTGTCCGTCAACAACGGCGCCACTTGGACCACCGCCGAAGAACTCGGCCCCAACAACAGCGCAGGCGGCTGGGTCCCCGCGTCCTTCACCCTTTCAGGTCTCTCCCTCTCCCCCAGCACCCAAATCCGCGTCCGCGTGATCGCTGGCAATCTCGGTTCGGGCAACACCCTCGCCGTCGCCGCCCTCGATGACTTCCGCGTCCGTGGCACCGTCTGCAACAGCGGCCGAGTCTGCGACTCCATCGACTTCAACAACGACAACTCGCAGTTCGATCCGCTGGACATCGACGCGTTCCTGAGCGTCTTCAGCGAGGGGCCATGCCTGCCCCTGGGCGCGACCTGCAACGATGTGGACTTCAACAACGACCAGTCGCTGTTTGATCCTCTGGACATTGACTCGTTCCTGAGCGTCTTCAGCGAAGGCCCGTGCCTGTAAGAACCGAAGGCTGCAAGCCCTCGGCGGAAAACCAGTACCCTGCTCATCGCGGAGGCCGCGGAGCGGAGCACAAAGCAACGCGGAGAGATGGCTGAGAGCTTCAGCAGTCTCTTCGCGTTGTGCTTCTCTGGAAGCGTGCGGCAGGCGGGCGGAGTCGCACGCTCTAATCAGTGCGCCGGGCGGGGCACCGGGTGACTGCGACCGTCGGTCGCTTATCGTCGCGCGACGACGTGGAACAAGTGGTGGTGCTTGGTGCCGCCCATGGCGTCGGAGCCTTCCTTCTCAACTTCTTCGAGGTGGATGATGTGCCAGCCCTTCAGGAGGGCAAGCAGTTGGTCGCGAGTCACGTGGCGGCGCGGGTTGACCGTGGCCCATTCGTCGCGTTGGGCGAAAAACTGTCCCGCGAAGAGGCCCGCGGGGCGGATTGTGTCGCCTGCGAGCGTGGTTTCAATCCACTTCCACAACGTCGGAAAGTGATCTTCGTGGCAGAACGGCAGGGCGAAGCTCGCGTTGATCAGACACGCGTGGCGGGGCAGGGTGAGATCGCGTTGGTACACGTCCGCAACCGCTTCGAGCGATGTCTCAAGGACCCGCACTCGAGACGCGTCCGCACCCAGTGACTTTGCAAGCCTCGCGAGTCCCTCCTTGCTGCTGTCCATCGCGACGACACGCCAACGCGCGTCGCTCGCAAGGATCGCGCGGGTGTCCCGGCCTTCGCCGCAAGCGAGGTCGTAGGCGATGAAGTTCTCGTCGAGGAGTCGCACGCCTTCCGCGCACGCCGCGAGCGCACGCAGGCAGGTGTCGCGGGGCGGTTGGCCCGCGATGGCGTCGAAGTAGGCGGGCCAGTGACGCTGGTAGTCGGGGAGCAGGGTGGAGCGGGGCTCGGAGGGCATGGGGGATGGTTGGGCGGGCGCAGGCAGTGAAGAGTGCGAAATGATGAGTGATGAGAGTTTGGCGTCGCGGTTCGTCGGGCGTGGGCGTGTGAAGTGAATTTGGCGAGTGAATTTCGTCGGTCGGCGGGGCTTCGCGCTGATACGTTGGGGCGTGATGAGTGCCGCGCCTTCCAAGTCGATCGGGGTCGGACCGCTGCCCAAGCGAAGCGTGATGCTCGCGGCAATGCGGCGCAAGGACGAGGCGTTTGAGGGTCGCTTCATGGTGGCGGTCAAGACCACGGGGATTTTCTGCCGGGTCACGTGTCGGGTGAGGCCGCCGTTGGACAAGAATGTGGAGTTCTTCGCGAGTCCGCGTGAAGCGATGCTGCATGGGTATCGTGCATGCAAGCGGTGCAAGCCGCTGGATGCACAACGGAGCGCGGCTCCGCAAGTCGTCGCGCGGATGCTGGCGATGATCGAGCGTGAATGGCCCGTCCCGGTGCGCATGCGGGACTTGATCGAAGCGAAGATTCCCGCAGGCAGCTCGCAGCGAGCGTTCCAGAGACACACGGGGATGACATTCGCGGCATTCCAACGAGCCAAACGCATGGGCGCCGGGCTCGCAGCGATTCGAAAGGGAACAAGCATGAGCACGGCGCAAGCCGCGGCGGGATTCACAAGTTCGAGCGGTTTTCGTGACGCCCTCCGGCGACTGCTGGGCGATGCGCCGAGCGAACGACGCACCAGCGAGAAGGCCGTGCTGACGGCGGCCTGGATCGAGTCGCCCCTGGGGCCCATGATCGCCGTCTCGTCAGAGATCGAAGGGCGCGAGGGACTTGTCACGCTCGATTGGATTGATCGCAAGGGGCTGGAGCGTGAGCTGCTGCGGGTACGCAAGCGGCTGGCGACGTTCGCATACGCACGTTCGTCCGCCGCCTCCACCTCGCCCCTCGCCATAGTCGCGGGCGAGAACGCCGTGCTGGAGAAGGTCCGCAGCGAACTGGGCGAGTACTTCGCGAAGCGTCGCGTGCAGTTTGGTGTGCCGCTCGCGCCTGGTGTCGGGACAGATTTTCAGGAGCGCGTTTGGAGCGTGCTGAGAGGTATCCCCGCGGGCACGACGCGCAGCTACGGCGAACAAGCGCGGGTACTGGGCGATGCAAAGGCCGTGCGGGCCGTCGCGCTCTCGAACGGTGCGAACTTTCGCAGCATCATCATTCCATGCCATCGCGTGGTCGGCTCAGATGGAGCGCTCACCGGCTACGGCGGGGGCCTCGAACGGAAGCGATGGCTGCTGGACCACGAGCGCGGCGGGTTGTTCGTGTGACGAGTGGCACAGCCTTCCAAGTCGTGAGTGGAGATGGCTTCGAGCACTTCTCGCGAGATGCGCCGACACCCAAGGCCTGGAAGGCCTCGGGACTCACGGGCTGGAAGCCCCTGCCACGATCAGCCGCCGACCTTTGGCTCGCTCACCGTCCGACGCGAGATCGCGCGATCGAGCAGTTGCACGATTTCCTCGTGCAGCTTGCGGGCTTCCTGGTGTTCGATCTCGCTGCCCGCGGGCGGGAGGCCGTTGACCATCACGGCGAAGATCAGCTTGTCCTGGTGCTCGCTGTCGGTGACGTAGCCCGACAAGCAACGGACGCCCTTGATGTACCCGCTCTTGGCGTGGACTTGGTTGCGAAGCTTGACGCCCCGGAAGCGACGTTCGAGGGTGCCTTCGCCTGGAGTTGCGAGGCTTTCGATGTACGTGTCGGCCCAGGGCTTCTTGCTGATCACCTCGAGCCAGCGGGCGAGCGTATTGGGCGTGACTCGGTTGTCGGGCGAGAGACCCGAACCGTCGGACACCGTCGTGGTCGCTGCGGCCTGAGGGCCCAGTTCACGCGAGAGCATCATGCGGAGGACCGCCGCGCCGTTGGTCCAGCTGCCAGGTTCCTTGGTCGCTTCGAAGCCCATGCGCTTGAAGAGGGCCTCGGCGTAGAGGTTCTCACTGTCGACGTTGCACCGGCGGAGAACCTCGGCGATGGGCGTGCTGACGACCGCAACCGTGCGCTGGTTGGGCAGCGTGGCGGTGTCGAAGCGTTCCTCGGGCAGCGCGAAACGCACGCTGGCCGGCGGCGACGACATCGTGACCTGACCCCCGCCACCCACCATCACATCCGCGGCGAGCAGGTTGGTCGCAAAGACGCGGCCGAAGAATACAGGCGGATTCAGCAGCGTGATATCCGCGGGCACCTTTGCCTGCACCGCAACATCGCCCCGCATCACGAACGACACATCATCGTTGCTCGAACTGGTTTCTCGCGCCAGCCACACGGAGTTGCTGCCCTTGGCCACGGTGCGGGCCTTGGACGCGTCGACACGCAGCCAGGGCGCGGTCGGCTGTGTGCTGTAGACCGGGCTTGCGCCAGGCCCTGCGGGGTTGGGACGCGGAAAGAAACTCAGCACGTTGCTGTGGAAGTTGATGCCCGCAACCGGCGCGCTGTACGAGAGATGCAGATTCTCAGGATTCCAGCGCGGATGCACGAACTCGCGATCGAAGACACGATCGTCGAGAATCACTTCGTGAATCGTCGACACGCCCGCCTTGGGAAAGGCCCCGGCGAGCGTCTTGAGCACGTCATCGACGGTCAACTTGTCATCGCCCCGGCGGAGCACCATCGGATCGCCCAGGGCCGGGTCGCCGCTGCCCTTGATGATGAGATTGTCGTTGGCGGTCACGAACTCGGTGCGAAAGGCGAAATCGCTGCCCAGGACCATCATCGCCGCGCCGCTCGTGAGCAGTTTCATGTTGCTGGCGGGCGTGAACGCATCGCTGGCGTTGTAGGACGCGAGAACCTGCCCGGAGTTGGCGTCGATGAGGCAGATGCCCACGCGGGCGGAGCCGAGCTTCGACGAATTCACCAAGCCGCGAACTTCGTCCTGCAGACTGCCGGCGGAACGCGCGGGGCCGCCCGCGAAGACCACCGCGCTGAGCGTGAGGCAGGCGACGGCCGAAAGGGCGCGAAGGGAGGAAGATGTCCGTCGGCGAATACGTCGAGTGGCGAGCACGGAAAACTCCTGAGGAGTGGGTAAGGCGGATCGGCGTAGCGGGAGCGTACCCCCAGCGCGGTGACGCTTGGGCGCAAGCGACAGGGCTTGTACATCGACCAGCGGAGGCTGGCGGCTGCATTGGATTGGAGCGTTTGCGTTGCTTCGCGGAAGTGGCACGGCCTGCCAAACCCTGCGTCTCAGGGGCTTCCAGCCCCTCGGGCAACTGGAACCCGAACCAAGAGACTCAAGGGCCATGATGGCCCTTGGACTCATCGGCCGCGGGCCCCTGCCACTATTGGCCCAGCAACATGCGGAGCCGGGCGTCGGGGGGCATCACGCTTTGGGGCTGGTCGATCTTATCGTAGACGCGGTTGAGTTGGTCGAGCACTTGCTTGGCCTGCGACTCCTTGCCTGAGAGGGCGAGTGTCTGGGCGAGTTGGAGGTGGTACTGCGGGTTGCGCGGCGCACGCTCGATGGCCTCGCGGAGCCAAGTCGCCGCGTCGTCGGGTTGGTTCTGCATCATGGCGATTGCGCTGCGGAGGGCGCGCAGGCTCGCGGCGGTGGGCTTGAGGCGGAGGATCTCGGGGAACTTCTCGAGGGCCATGTCGACCTGGCCGGTGCGGGCAAGGAAGCTCAGCGCACTGACCAACGCTTCGTCGTCCGCGCCGCGGATGTCGGCGAGGATCGCGTCGATCTGCTGTTGGGCCTCGGGCCGGCGGTTGTTGCCCCAGTAGAGGTTGCTGAGGGCGATGCGAACATGGTGGGCGTCGGGAAAACGCTCCAGCACGGTCTTGAGGAACGCTTCGTAGTCCGCCGCGGTGCGGCCTTGGGATTGGAAGATCGTGGCGATGCCCGACACCAGCGCGGGCCCAGGGCGAGAAACTTCGGTGGCGCGCTTGATGTAGGTCTCGGCCTTCGCGCGATCGCCCGCGACGGCGTGCAGCCACGCGAGCCGCGTGTATGTCGCGGGGGAGTGGTTCCAGCCGATGCCCCCGTGCTCGGGCAAGCCGCCTCGCTCGAAGAAGGAGATGGCGAGAAGGGACTGGGCCTTGTCGGCGGGGTCTGGGGCGTAGTTGGGGCCGAACACCGCGGCCTGACTGGTGAGGATGGTCTGGTCGAGGTAGTCGCCAACGGCGCGATTGGCGCGGACAAAGCCCGACCACGCCCCGAGCGCGAGATAGAGCACCGTAAGCAATGCGAACACGAACCCAGCCTTCGTGATCTTGCCCTTGACGCGTAGTTGGAGGCTTTGGAGGCGCACGTTGGGAGTCGTCACCATGCGCCAGAGCGTCCACGCGCAGAACGCGCCGATGGCGCCCATCGACATCGCCATCAGTAGCGGCACCTCGTTGAACATGCCGCGGAACGAGATGATCAGCAGGAACGCGAGGACGAAGACGGCGAACTCTTCGAGGACGGTGAGGTCATACTCGGGCCGACGAACCTTTCCGGCCTTCGCCTCGCTGGTTCGCGGCTTCACGAGAAACGCCGGCGTGGCGATCTTGAACGAGAGCGCGTCGTTGGGACAGACGCTCACGCAGTCCAGACACTTCATACACCCTACATCCATCACCTGCCCAAAATCGCGCACCTCCTGATGCACGCGGACGTTGCTGGTGCAGACCGCGGTGCAATGGCCGCAGCCCTCGCACTTGTCGTTGACGACGATGCGGCCGATCGAGTAGCGATCGACGGGCGCAAAGAAGCCGCCATAGGGGCAGCCGTAGGTGCAGAAGCCCTTGTTTCCCAGGAAGTAGACGGTCACGAAGCCGCAGATGATGAGGAACGGAATCGCAACATACCAGGGTGGAAAGGTCGCCCAGAAGTCCTCGACGATGAGCGAATTGGTGAGGCCAGGGAAGTGGTTGTCGGTGCCCAGCACGTAGGGAAAGCCGCGGGGTGGATCGGCGAAGACCCACTTGAGTTGCGGAGCATTCAGAAATTCACCCATGAACCACGCGCCCAATTGCTCAGTCGCGTATCGCGAGAAGGGAGACAGCACTTCGCGCTTGAACGTCGGCCAGACGAACATGTAGAGCGCAAGCAGCAACCCCGACCACACAAGCAGACGCGAGCGAAAGGGCTTGGGCCGCACGCCCACTTTGTTCATCAGCCACGTGCACGCGTCCTGCAGGGCAACAACGTGACACGCCCACCCGCAGAAGAAACGCCCGAACACCAGCGTCGCGATGATCGCCAGACAAAACATGATGAACCCGGCGTTCAACTGGCCGGATTCCAGCGTGTACATCGATTCACTGGGCTCGACGGGCGACACAGTCACGCCGTGATACAGCCACTGCAGCAAGTGGGCGATCATCACCACGTGCACCAAGATCAGCACGCCAAACCGCCACTTCCCCATCTTCGACTTCTTGACCGGCCCGTGCTTGCCCGCCCCGCCCTGCACGGGCAGCGACACCGTCCGTCCTTTGCCAGGCTTTGAACCACACTCGGATTGGGAAGAGGACGCGCTGATGCGAAATGGTATCGGATCAGAACCGCCCAAGCACAATACCCGCAGCGCCCCACGCATCCGCCCCGCTCCATCCCGCGAACTCCCCGCGTGGCCACCCTCCCCACGAAGCCCTGCATCACCTGCGGCCGCGCAATCACGTGGCGAAAGAAGTGGGAACGCTCGTGGGATCAGGTGAAATACTGCTCCGACGCCTGCCGCCGAAACAAACCCAGCGACCTCGACGAAGCCCTCGAACTCGCCATCCTCACCCTGCTCAAGTCCCGCGTCGCCCATTCCGGCCGCGCCACCACCATCTGCCCCTCCGAAGCCGCCCGCGCCGTCTCACCCGACAACTGGAACCCCCTGATGGACCGCACCCGCAACGCCGCAAGGCGGTTGGTGGCAAAGGGCTTGGTTGAAATTGCACAAGGCGGCCGCGCAGTCGAACCATCGCGCGCGAAGGGCCCGATCCGCATCAAGCTCGCGTAGAAAGTACCGCCGCTCTATGTGACGCGCAGTGGAGAACTAAAAGCCAACGAACGAGGCATTTCATCACGCCGCAACCCGCGCCAACTGCCCGCCCGCAAACACCCGAATCAACCGCTCCCGATCCCCAGCCCGCGCATACCGCGTGATCGCCAGCGCCATCCGCGCCGGCCCCGGCTCGCTGTCATCCAGCCACACGATATTCCCAAACAGAAACACCGCCCGCCCAGGCCCGACATCGCCAGTGTGGCTCATCAGCGCGGGAGGCAGATCAATCTGCACCGCCACCGCCGTGCCGGGCTCAATCGGATAGTCCAGTTCAAACTGCACGCCCCCTTCGCTGATGTCATACGTGTGCCCGTCGTACTTGAACGTCTCTTCGTCCAGCGTCCGCACGTGGATCGCCGTGTACGCGGGCGGCAACTGGAAGCGTTCAAAGCGGCGGCGATTGACACTGGGGCTGTGCATGGCGACCTCGGTTCTGTGGATGCTTCCAACTGGCGTCCACTGAACACGCTGCACGCCGCACGGCGGAGCGATGCGCAATGGACCACGGTGCTATCGGGCTTGAAGCGTCGGGACTTCAGCCTGACCCATAATGTGATCGCGATGTGCGAGAATTTGCGATCCGTGGGGGCTGGTCGGCTCGTAGCGAAAGGTGTGACGGTGATCGCGACGCCCAAACTGCCAACGCCCGACGCACAAGACGGCCCAAAGGCCCCGAACGTCACGCCCGCGACGCTCCTGTGCGAGGCCTGCGGTTACCCGATCGAGGACTTTGTGCATGAATCCGCGGGCGAGCCTACCGGCAACTGCCCCGAATGCGGCGAACCAGTTGCGGCGTCCTTGCCACGCAGGAGAACCGGCTCAGCCTGGCAAAACCGTCACGTTCGCACGTTCCGCAGGCGCATCTTCCGCGTGGGACTCGGGCTGGTTGGGCCATGGCTTGAGACCAACTTCGCCGCGCTGAAACGCCCGCAAAAGTTATTTCGCTCGCTGCGGATCGAACCAAAGTCCGGCACGGGGCTGCTACTGATCAACTTGTACGTCGCGGGATTTTTGGTGGTCGATCCATGGGTGGGCGTCCTGATCGGCGATCCAGCCCGCGGCGCGCGCGGCAGCGGCCTGGTCGCAGAGTTTGCCATCAAGACGCTGATGCTCATCCTCGAAACCAGCGCGGTGGCGCTCTTGCTGGGGCTGCTCACCTGGATCGAGTTCCAAGGCGTGCGCTTCTTCGCCCGCCAGCGCGGCTGGCGACTCACACGCGAAGGGGCGTGGCAGGTCTGCTGCCACGCGAGCGTCGGCTGGATCCTGCTGGGCCTGCTTCCCCTGTTCGGAATGGCCATCATGTTCGCCTCCACCTATTGGCTGGGCTGGGCGCCCAAAGGCGTCATCGATCTGTCCGGGTTGCTCGGCCCGACGGTGCCGCTGATCGGGGTCCAAGGGCTGGTCACGGGCGTCCTGACGCTCGGCGGGGCGATCCTCGGCCTGCTGGTCTTCGAAACGCTTGTGTATGTGGGGATTCGCCAGTGCAAGTTCGCGGCGACGATCGCCCAGTCCCACCCGACCCCCGCAAACGAAAATGGGGCTGCGCCCGCCGCCTGAAAGGGATCCAGCGCAGAAAGTGCGACTAGCCAAGGCCTTGCGATAAGACGGTCGCGACGGTAACAGGCGATCGGCATCTCCCAACAACCTGCGAAAGCCCGCGCGCCAGCGGATTTCGCGCTAGGAATCCGTCTGGTTTTCGTGTATCCTGAACGGATCAGGCGGGTTCGCGAAGCCGGCTTCCAATTCCCACGCCGGGGAAGCTGTTGGGACGATGGTTGGAAGCTAGAAGTTGGGTTGGGAATTCTCTCGGGGGGACTGTTGGAGAGGATGGAGGATCGTGCCGCTCGCGTCGATTCAACCTGAACAGCCAGGGCGCTCGCCCCAGCACTGGACGCCCGAACTCGTCAAGGAGTTTGAGGGGTACACGCTCGCGTTGCTGCGACGTCGGTTTCTGTGGTTCTCCGGCGCGCTGGGCTCGGTCGCCGCGTTCTTCTGGCTGCTGGCGGTCGTGCTGAAGTTGGCCGACGTGTCGATGTTCAGCCTGCTGATCCCAGGCTTTCGCAGCAAGACGGACTCGATCTGGCCTTTCTTGCTTTCGAGCCTCGTTCAGATGCTCTTGGTGGGTTGGTACGCGGGGTGTTTCTGGACCGTGCGCCGCAAGGCGATGACCGGGCAGGAACTGATTCGTCTGAGCTACTTGCTGGTGGCGGTGCATGGCATGCTCGCAGTGGTGCTCGCGCGCTTACCCGGGGCGCAGGCGTCGGGGCTGCTGGTCGCGGGGATCGTCCACTTCCTTGCGTGCTGCTTCCTGCCCTGGTCGCCTCGTCAGGCGATGATGCCGCTGGTGCCGGTGATTGCGGTGTGGGCGGGGCTGGAAGTGACGATCGGGACGGGCGGTATCGGTTCGCGATTGTTGATGGTGCCTTGGGGGTTGCTGATCGGGCTGCCAGGCGTTGCGCTGTGTGCGCTGCGACACACGCAGCGATTGGAGCGGTACGAGCGCACGTTCTTCTACAAGCGGTATCGCGAGGTGAAACGCGAACTGGTGGACGCACGGCGTATCCACGAATCGCTCTTCCCCACGCAAGTGATCGACGGCGCGGTGCGGGTGCACTACAAGTACGAACCGATGCAGCAAATCGGCGGGGACTTCCTGTACGTCCATCGCCCGGAACAGAACCCCGATCAGCTTTCGGTCGTGCTGCTGGACGTCACCGGACACGGCGTGCTCGCGGCCCTCACGGTCAATCGCATCTGGGGCGAACTGCGTCGTATCTTCGCCGAGCACCCCAGCATCGCGCCTGGCAACGTGCTGCACCTGCTCAATCGCTACGCCCACCTCACGCTCGCGCCGTATGGCGTGTACCTCACGGCGAAGATCGTCCGCATCGACGCGACCAACGACATGCTCGAGTACGCAAGCGGCGGGCACCCGCCGGCGTTTCTCTATCGCGAGGATGGCTCGCTGGTGGAATTGGAATCAACTGCGTTCGTCCTGGGAGCCTGCCCCGACGCGGATTACGTCCCCGATCCCAAGCAGATGGCGATGAACCCGGGCGATGTGCTGCTGCTCTACACCGACGGCATGAACGAGGCCCGAGGCCTGTCTGGCCGCCTGCTGGGCCTCGATGGCCTTCGCAAGATCATCAACGAAGTTGGCACAACCCACCCGCATCAGGGCGAGTGGCCAGACAAAGTGTTCAGCAGGATGGAGGCGTTCAGAGCGGGCGCCCCGGCGGATGACACGATTCTGGTTGAAGTCTCGCGCCCGAGCGCGATCGTGTCGGCACGATCTCCGCGAGAACGCAAGCGTCAGCCGGTCGGGGTGTGAACCTGCGTACCTGCGAAAGAAAAGACGGCGACTGTCGTCGCCGTCCGTTCGAGATTCAAGTTCACCATCTCACCGTCTCAAAGTGAGCAAAGCGTCCCCTTCGGTCACGCTCCGGGTTTGTGGGCTTGGGGTGGATCAAGCGTCCAGCAACTCGGCAAGCAACCGCACGCCCCAGCCGGTCGGACCATCGATGAACATCCCGGCATTCTTCTCCGCCACGTGCACGCCTGCGATGTCGAGGTGGCACCAGGGGGTGCCCTCCTTGACGAAGTAGCTGAGGAACGCGGCGCCTTGGCCCGCGTGGGCCTTGCGGTTGGGGTTGCTGTTGAGGATGTCGGCGATGGGGCTCTTCATCATCTCGCGATACTCCTCGTGCATCGGGAGGCGCCAGACGCGCTCGCCGCTCGCGCTCGCGGCGGCCTCGACCTTGGTCCGCAGGGCGTCGTCGTCGCAGAACATGCCGCAGTAGGTGCTGCCCAAGGCGGTGATGACGCCGCCGGTGAGCGTCGCGAGATCGACGATGAACGCGGGGTTGTCCTTGTCGCAGGTGTAGCAGAGGGCGTCGGCGAGGACGAGGCGACCTTCGGCGTCAGTGTTGGTCACTTCGACGGTGACGCCGTTGCGATACGTGAGAACGTCGTCGGGGCGATAGGCCTCGTCGCTGAGGCTGTTCTCAGCGGCGCAGAGATACGCGACGACGCGCTTCTTGGGCTTGATAAGCGTGGCGATGGCGTGCATCGCGCCCAGGACAGCGCAGCCGCCGTCCTTGTCGCGCTTCATGCCGACCATGCCGTTGTTGATCTTGAGCGACAGCCCGCCGCTGTCATAGGTCATGGTCTTGCCGATGAGGACGACGGGCTTGTCGTCGGCCTTGGCGCCTTCGGGCTTGTACTCAAGACGGATCATGCAGGGCTTGTTCTCGCTGGCCTTGCCGACGTTGATCAGCCCCTCGCACTTGTCCTTGGCAAGATCGTCATCCTTCCAAACCTTAAAGCCAAGCTTGCACTGCTTGGCGAGCTTTTGGGCTTGGTCGGCCATGTAGTAAGGCGTCGCGACGTTGGGGGGCGTCTGGCTGAGCGTCCGGCAGTAGTTCGCGGAAACAGCAAGGGCGACGCCTCGCTCAACGCCCTGGGCGAATCGCGTGCCGCCCGCGCTGATCTTGAGGGCCTTGCGCTCGGGCTTCTTGGTGGCCTTGCCGCGGAAGTCGTCGCAGACCCAGGCGAGCAGGCCGAAGGCCTCGCCCACGCCGCTGCCGCAGGCGAAGAGGTCGATCTTCGGCGCATCGTCTTTCTTCTTGCCCTTGGCGGATTTGTCTTCAGTGGGAGCCGCGCTGCTGATGGCGGTCGCAATTTCCATGTGGGCTGACGTCGCCTTGATGGCGGCGAGGCGGCGGGCGACGGCGGCGCCCATGGCACGCATCGCGCCGGGCGCGAACTTCGCTCGCTCGCCCAGGCCGACCACGATCACGCGCTTGAACGCGCCCGTCGCGAGGGCTTCGCCGATGCTGCCCGCGTCGCCAGAACATTCAGCAAGCTCACTCGCGGCGGCCGCAACGCCCGACTTGTCGAGCTTCGCGCTCCGCGCGTCGAGGGCCTCGCCCTTGAACCGGCCCAGCACGAGCACATCAGCGGATTCCTGCGGCGCAACGACGGAAAGCGATTCGAACATGGGTGCCTTTCGAGGGTAAATGAGGACTTTTTGGGGAAGGCAAGGGTAGGAAGCACAAGCGGCCTGCACGCTATCAAGGACTGCTTGCGGTGAGCAATGCAAGTTGAGGCAGGAGCCCTCCCTGACGGTCGGGCTGCATGTCTTCCATCAATCGGCCGGGACACACCGCCCGACAGCCCACTCGCGGAGATCGCTGATCTTCTCAGCCATCGTGACGCTCAAGGGCGGCGACGCCTGTGCGATGGCGACGATGTCCTGCGTCTTGGGCTTGGTGTTCGCCGCGCGGGCCGTCAGGTGGGCACTCATCACCGCCTGCTCGATTTCCGCGCCGCTGTAGCCGTCGGTGGCTGCGGCGAGGGCCTTGAGATCGAACTCGGCGGGCTGGTAGCCGCGTTTCTTGAGGTGGATGCGGAAGATCACTTCGCGGACTTCCGGACCGGGCAGATCGACGAAGAAGATCTCGTCAAAGCGGCCCTTGCGGAGCAGTTCGGGAGGCAGGGCTTCGATGTCGTTGGCAGTCGCGACCAGGAAGACCGGGCTTTGGTGCTCCTGCATCCAGGTGAGCAGCGTGCCGAACATGCGGCGGGAGACGCCGCCATCGGTGCTGGTGCTTGCCGCGCTCGCAAAGCCCTTTTCGATCTCGTCGATCCACAGGACGACCGGGGCCATGGCCTCGGCCTGTCGCAGGGCGTCGCGGAGGTTGCGTTCGGTTTCACCGACGTACTTGTTGAAGAGGGCGCCGGGATCAAGTCGCATGAGCGGACGCTGCCACGCCGTGGCGATCGCCTTGCTTGCGAGGCTCTTGCCCGCGCCTTGGACGCCCAGCAGCAGCAGGCCTCGCGGCGTGGGGAGCGTGGGATCATTGAAGCAAATCTCACGGACCTTGAGCCACGCCTTGAGCTTGGACAGGCCGCCGATGTCATCAAGGCTCGTCGGCGCTTCGACAAAGTCCAGCACGCCCGCATCCTCGAGCAGGCGGCGCTTGCGGCGTTGAATCGCGGGGAGATCGTCATCAGCCAGGTGGCCGTCCTTGGCGACCGATTCGTGGATGATGAAGCGAATCTGACGACGCGTGAGGCCTCGCAGGTTCTGCACCAGCCCCGCGAGAAATTTCGGACTGACCTTCGCCTCAACAGGCCGCTGCTGCTTGACGAGCAGAAGCGTCTGACGCACGATCGATTCGATCTCGGCATCGGTCGGGGGCTCGATCTCGTATCGCACGCTCATGCCGCCAATCACCGGGGGCACGTTGTCGTTGTGATCGATCATCACGATGCAGGATTCGTCATTCCGGCGTCGCGTGAAGGCCTCCAGCATGTCTCGGAAGGCGCGGAGGTTGACCGAGTCGCCGAGCTGATCGGCGAGGTCGAGCGTGATCAACATCGCGGGCTTGCGAAGTTCGCCCAGGAACCAGCGGAGCGCACCCGCGGGCGTGGTTTCGGTGTCGAGGCGCTTGGGCGCTTCGCTGGAAAACTCGGCGGCTCGGATGCCGCCCGTGACGGAGTACGTGAAGACGTTCAGGCCCATCGACATCGCAGCCTCGACGGCGAGCTGGACGCACTCGGACTCCTCGTGCGTGGTGATGCGCACGCACTTGTGGCCGGAACGGAGATGGGAGAGGAGGCCGTCGAGGTTCATGGGGAATCATTCGGTGGCCCGCCTCGGAGAGGCGGGCCACCAGTTGATTAGGTGGGAGGAATGTACGACAGGGGTGCGTCGGGGCCCAGGGGCTGGCCGGACCAGTACCACACCAGCAGGAACGCCGTCCAGATGATGCCGAAGACAAACGAGTAGGGCAGCATCAGGCTGATCAGGCTCCCCAGCCCCGCTTCCTTCTTGTACTTCTGCAGCACGGCGAGGATGATCAGCAGGTAGCTGTTCAGGGGCGTCACGATGTTGACAACGCTGTCGCCAATGCGATACCCGGCGGTCGTGAGCTCGGGGCTGATGCCCACCATCATGAACATGGGGATGAAGATCGGGGCCATGACGCCGAACTTGCTGAGCATGCCGCTCATCGCAAAGTCGCCAGCGATCACGAGCATGACGAAGAGGGTGAGGAGCAAGGGCACGGGAAGGTCCGCCGTGACCAGCAACGCTCCGCCCGCGTACGCGAGCATGCGGTCCAGGCCCGTGTACGTGAAGTAGTTGACGAACTGGCCCAGGAAGAAGGAGATCACGAGCACGGGCACGATCGACTTGATGCCGTGGTACATCGCGTCGACGAAGTCCTTCTGGTCTCGCAAGGTGCCGGTGACTGCGCCATAGACCATGCCTGGAATCAGGAACGTGAGCAGGATGATGGGCACAATCACCTGCGACCAGCGATCCCCCGGGCGCTCCAGCATGGTCGGCTTGCCCGCCGACTCAACCACAAACCCCTCATCGACGACGCGCTCGCCGCCGTTCTCCTTGACGACTTCGCGGGGCTGCGTGTGCAAGGTGCGTTCGGGCGTCGCCTTGGTCGCTGCTTCGCCCTCCAGCACCTTGATCGGCTGCGTCGCGGGCACGTGGCCGTTGGCAAGGCGAGGCACGCCCTTCCCATGGAGCGGGGCGTTGGGAATCAGGATCAGCGCAGCGAACGTGCCCAACACCGCGACCATCGTGATCATCGCGAATGTCAGGCCCTTCTTCTCGATAGGCTTGAGCGACAGGTCCGTGATTGCGCTGGTGTCTTGGCTGTCCAGTCCCTTCTGCTTCATCAATCGCGGCTCGACGATGCGGTCGGTCACATACCAGCCCGCAAGACACACGATCACGGCCGACAACGCCTTGAAGTACAGATTGTGGGTCGCAAGCACCGTCGGATACGACGGATCGATGATGTGGGACGCGCTGGTGGCCACGCCCGCGAGGAAGCCGTCGGCGGCCGTCGGGAACAGCCCGCCCCCGAAGCCGCCCGCCACGCCCGCGAACGCCGCCGCGAGGCCCGCGATGGGGTGGCGGCCGATGGCCAGATACAACGCGGCGGCGAGGGGCGGCAGAATGATGTACCCCGCGTCGCTCGCGACCGACGAGTTGGCTCCGATGAAGACGATCATCGGCGTGAGCAGTTTCTTGGGCGTTGCCAACGCGATCGCACGCATCAGCGCGTTGAAGAGCCCGAACTTCTCCGCCACGCCAATCCCGATCATGCCCGTGAAGATCAGCCCCAACGCGGGCAGCGTCACAAAGTTGCGGATCATCGACGAGAACATCCAATACAGCCCCTCGAGCGTGAGCAGATTGCGAGGCGTGAGCGGATTGCCCACCGGCTCGAGCGTCGTCTCGGGCTTGCCCTTCGCATCAAGCTTGGGCACCATCTTGGGCTTGCCCTCCGTGTCGAGGACCTTTTGGCCGCTCGCGTCGACCTTCTCGACCATCGTGACCTTCAGCTGGACCGGCTGCACCTTCCATCCCGCAAAGGATCCGACCGCTGAGGCGATGACGACAATCGCGGCGAGCATCGCAAAGAGCAGCGCCGGCTCGGGCAGTTTGTTGCCGACCCATTCGATCCAATCAAGGATGGTCTTCTTGCCCGCGGGAGCGTTCGAGGTGGTCATAGGTGCGGACGGTACGAGGGAAGTCCGAGGAAGGAACCGCATACGCGTGTCCGCAGGATGGCGGGATGCCGCCGCTCAGTCGTCCACCCGGCGGCGTTGTTTCTTGACCTCGCCCCGTTCGCGCTTGCCGTCAAGGCGGCGGCGGATCGAGCCCTTACTGGGCTTGGTCTTCTTGCGGGGCTTGGGGGCGTTCCACGCTCGGCGGATCAGGTCTGCAAGCCGCTCGATGCAGCCGTCCTTGTTGCGGCCCTGCGAGCGGTTCTCGTCGCAGTCGATCACCAGCTCGCCGCCCTGCGTCAGGTACAGGCTGGCCAGCGACGCGAGGCGGTCAAGCTGGTCGGGGCGAAGGTCCAGGGCTCGCAAGGGCACGCGCATCACGCACTTGGTCGCGCGCTTGTTCACGTTCTGACCGCCCGGCCCCGCGCTGGCGACGAACGAAAAGTCGAGGGCGGACTCGCGCGCGACCAACTTCCCGTTCACGATGACGCCGCCGACCTCGCGAGCGGGATCGGGGCGGGGGTCGGGAGCGCGGCTCCAGTCGAATTGGTTGTCGTCGCTGGTCACGTGGGGAGCATATGAACGCCCGGGAAGGGCATGCCACGAGGCCCAGCGGCTCTACGCTCCGCCAATGCACACCGCCCAAGGCCTCCCGCCCATCGCCGCCGCACAGCGCACCTTGCACGAGCACTGGCTCGCGGAAGTCACGAGCACTCCAAGCGCGGCGGGCAAGGAACATCGCGTCATCGCGTATCTTGATCGCTTCTTCGCGCAGCGCCCCACCTGGCGCAGCGACCGCGACCAAGCGGGCAACATCACCGTGCGCCGCGTCCCCACCTCCCCCACTGCTGCCCCCGCGAGTTCGTCGCGGCCCATCTACATCACGGCCCACCTCGACCACCCCGCGTTTGTCGTCGAACGCATCATCGCACCCTCCACGCTGCAACTCTCCTTCCGTGGCGGCGTGATGGATGAGTACTTCATCGATGGCAAGGTGGTCGTGTGGGACCAGCACGACAAGCCCACCGCCGCGCGGCTCGCCGGCGTGGTCGCGGATCAGCCGGGCCCGTTCAAGCACTACCTCTGCGAGCTCGCGACACCCAACCCAGCCCTTCGCGTGGGTGACGTCGCGGTGTGGGACGTTGGGCCGCCCACGATTCGCGACAACCGAATGCACACGCTCGCGTGCGACGATCTCTCGGCGGTCGCCGCGATGCTCGCGATGGTCGATGCTCTCGACGCGATGGATCAGAGCCTGATCACGCAAGACATCCGGCTGCTCTTCACCCGCGCCGAAGAAATCGGCTTCATCGGCGCAATCGCGGCGGTGCGCGAGGGCACCATGCCCAAGGACGCTCGCGTGATCGCGCTCGAAAACAGCCGGAGCTTCGCCGAGAGCCCGATCCACGGCGGCCCGATCGTCCGCGTGGGCGACCGCATGAGCGTCTTCAGCCCGACGCTCACCGACGCGATCGCGAAGCGCGCCGAGGAGATTGCCGGCGCACCCAGCACCGTCACCGCGGCCCAGAAGCTCAGCGACCTGCCCCAGTGGAAGTGGCAACGCAAGCTCATGGCGGGCGGCGCGTGCGAAGCCAGCGTGTACTTCAGCGCGGGCTACGAAGCCACCTGCGTCTGCCTCCCCCTGGGCAACTACCACAACATGGCCGACCTTGCGAATGTGCAGGCCGGCACGAACACCAGCCCCGCCCGCATCGGCCCGGAATTCATCGGCCTTGACGACTTCCACGCGCTGGTCGATCTGCTTGTTGCGTGCGCCCTGCGCCTGCCGGAGGCGGGGCAACGCTCGGCGCTCTTTGACAAGTTGTGGGCCGAACGCAGCTTTGTCCTTTGATCAGTTGTCCCTGTAACCGGCACGAACCCGCGGCAACATACATACGACAACGTCGCACACAGACACCCGCGCGGGTTCTGTCGCGAAGGCAAAGGCACGAATAACCGTGCGGCACCGCTGACTGGACTGAGGGAGCAGACACATGCGCTCGACAACGTCGACCAGCGGCACGCTGACGACGGACTTGGGTCCGGGCGATGACGCGTCGCTGCTGGCGCGCCTGCGCGCTGGTGAGGGGCGAGCCTACGACGAACTGGCGGCGGCCTGCGCCGCCATGCTCTTCGCGACCGCTCGCCGCATCCTCGGCAACGAACAAGACGCCGCGGACGCGGTGCAGGAGGCCATGCTCGGCGCGTTCAAGAACATCGATAGTTTCGACGGCCGCTCGCGACTGTCGACATGGATCACGCGGATCGTGATCAACAAGTGCCTGATGAAGCTCCGCAGCAGGCGCCGGCGTCCGGAAACGTCGATCGAGCCACTGCTGCCGACGTTTAAGGACGACGGCCACCCGACAAGGTGGACCGCCCGCTGGCAGCCGGAAGATGCTTTCGAGCGGACCAGAGTGCTCGACCTGGTTCGAGACAAAATCGAAGACTTGCCCAATCAGTACCGCGAAATGTTACTCCTGCGCGACATCCAGCAACTATCAACCGAAGACGTCGCAGCGGCCCTGGGCGACACGCCCAACGCCGTAAAGGTCCGGCTCCACCGTGCCCGCCAGGCACTCAAGGCGTTGCTTGACCCCCACATGGATCCCACGTGGGCAAGCGGCTCTGGCAGCACCTGACGTTTCGACCATTCACACGCTCCGCGACCCGATTCACACGACACGACTCCCATCACCAGCGAGCAGCCCATGACCTGCAAAGATGTCAACGAATTCCTGATGGCTTATCTCGATGCCGAGCTCCCCGAGGAGACGCGCCGCGGGTTCGAAGAGCACCTGCGCGAGTGCTCCTCGTGCATGCGGTATCTCGAGCAGTACCGCAGGACGGTGCAACTGGAGCGGGAAGCGTGCACGCCCGCGGACGCGCCAGCAATGCACAACGTGCCATCTGGATTGCTGGACGCGATTCGCAAGTCGCGACTCGATGCGGGGATCGGCACGAAGTGACTTGGCGATGCTGGTGCGAGGACGGCATGCCGCCATCAAGATGACTGAACTCTGCGCGTTTCACTCATTGGCGCAAAGGCTCCCCGCTCAGCGTTGCATCGCAGACTCACCTTGCAATCCGCCGCACCGAGCCAGGCTCGATCGTGATGATGTCAAGGTTCGCAACGCGGGACATCTCGCCGCGGAACTCAACCGGCTCGCCAACCTTCGCCAGCGTGTCAGAGTCCATACCTCCGGAAACGACCAGCAATCGCAGCCAGACGCCTCCCGAACCTTCAGCGGTCGCGAGCATCGGTGGGATGCCGTTGCGAATGCACAGCGTCGCGCAGGCTTTGTGGCCCTTCCCATCGCCCGGCTTCATGGCGCCGTGGTAGCACTTGGCGTCCACGATCTCGCCGCGGAACGTGGCTTCTCCTGACGCGACGCTTCGCCGCGTGATGACAACACCCTCCGCGGCCCGCACAGCGTCATTGCCCGCAACGAGCTCCATCATCATCCCCCCTTCACGCTCCAGCGCCCGTCCGCGAACCGTGACCCGCATTCCATCCCACTCTGCAACCCGCGGCCCCGCCCCATGCTTGCCCTCTTCGACCAACAGCGCGACTCGGTCTTCAGACTCGCCCGCGATAAGCAGCATCGGCGCGGGCTGCGCAAAGACTGTGCCCGTGAACTCAGCGACCTCCTCTCGCCATACGCCGCTCCCCGGATCGCGTTGCACGCTGGCGAGCAGCACGATCGCCCCGCCGAAGATCAGGACGATCGCAGGGACGATCAGCCGCAGCGTCGACCGCTGAGACCTCGAGATCGGAAGATACCCCACATAGAACTCGTCGCCCGTGTGCGAAGCGTCCGCCTCGGGCTTTCTCTGTGGCTGCCTTTCTGGCGAGCGTGGACTCGACATGGTCATCGCGCTTCTCCCTGTCGCTGTTCCTCGTCCCCCAGGACTCGCTCCACCGGCAACACCCGTGCAGGTTCCACCGGCGTGCCGGGCGGCAACGCCTTTGCCCGCACCTCAACGCGACTGCCTCGCACGCGGACCTCGTATGTGGAGATCTTCTCCGTGAAAGGCGGCGGGCTTTGCCCATTGTGCGGGAGATACTGAAACCCATGCCACGGGCACGTGATGCACCCGCCCACGATCCTGCCCTCGCCCAGCGGCCCGCCCTGATGCGCGCACACGTTCGACACCGCGCTGAAGCCGCCTTCGTGTCGGAATACCGCAATGGGATTGCAACCCAGCACGCGCACGATCTTGGCGCGCGAAGGCGGAATCTCGTCGATCCCCGCGGCATCGATCCATTCGTCCTCACGCGCCCGCGCTGCCAAGGCGTCGCGCTGAAACTCCCGCACGCCCGCGACCGTGTGCAGCGTGGCGACCAGCACCACGCCCGAGAGCGTGAGCCACGCTGCGACCGGACTGGTCTCTGACTGCATCACGCCCAGCGCGACATGCAGCACGACCGCCGCGTACGCGACGTACACGCTCATATGCAGCCGCTTCCACACCTTTGCGCCCAGGTTGTTGAGCCAGAAGTCATGGCTGGTCGCGGCCATGAGGAACAGGATGATGATCGCCAGCAGCCCAAGCCATTCGAACGCAAAGCCGCTGATTGAGCGAAACGTGCCCGATTCCAGCACCGCTCCGAGCGGATTGCGCCCGCCAAAGCCGCCGTAGTAGAGCGTGGCGAGCGCCGCGTGCGCCAGCGCGACCAAGAACATCGTCACGCCCAGGTGCCGCCGGTTGTACAACAGCGGCGCCCACCAGGTTGACAGCCGCGCCGCCGGCCCGATGCACAAGATGACATGCAGCATGACGAACGCGCACACCGCGAGCCCTCGCAGCAGCAGCACCGGGTCGCTGATCGCTCGCTCGCCCGTCCAGACAAGCTTGCCCACTCCCACGAACCCGCCCACGAACACCACAACACTGCTCGCGATCACGGCGTCGTACACGCGCTTGTGATGATTCCACTGGATGGCTTTGTAGGCATGCCCCATTGCATCTCCTATCGCCACAGCACCCACGCGACAAACAACACCAGCGCCCAAAGCGAAGGCGCCACGATGAGCACATGCACGCGCCGCTGCGTCCGCGTCACGATCCACGCTCCTTGCCTCGCACCACGATCCACAACAACACCGGCCACATCCCCACCACCCCAGGCGCCCACACCGCCCGCACCCACCATCGCGCCGCCGCCGCTAGCCTGTCGATCCTCGCCACGCCGCCACCAACGAACCAAGTGGCAAACACCAGGCCGCAGGCAAGATACAAGGCGATGACAACGAGCACAGCCACGCAGAGACTCCTTGGACGAACGAGTGAGTGTTGCCGGATGGAGCGTTTGGTGTCACATGTACCTGCCCAATCCGCGAAGTTCACCCGATTCCTGCGTGCCCGCGAGTCACACCGCGCAACAATCATCCATGACGACCCCGCGACTCAAGCACGGCGGCATGCTCGATGAAGTGCTCGCCCGATCCGCACCTGCGTGCGGGCTCTCGCGCGGGCGGGATGCCGCGCTTCAACTTCGCGATCTCTGCGAGCGGGCCGGCGACGCGATCACGCACGCCGCGTGGGATGACGCGACCTCTCGCGTGCAGGCGCTCTCGCCGCGAGAGTTGGGCGACGTGCTGCGATTCGTCACCGCGCGTTTCCACCTGCTGAACCAGGCCGAGCAGGTGCAGATCGCGGACATCAACCGCCAGCGCGCGCTCTCGGCGAACATGGAAAACCCGCGGGCCGAATCGCTCCTCGAGTGCATGGTGCGCCTCAAGGAAACGGGGCTCGACGCGGCGGGCGTGCGCTCGCTCATCGCGAGGCTGGATGTGCAGCCCACGCTCACGGCCCATCCCACCGAGGCCAAGCGCCGCAGCGTGCTCGACAACCTGATCCGCCTCGCCGACCTCATGCAGCACCTTGGCGCGCAAGGCTCGCCGCCTCCAGAAGAACGCGACGCGCAGCGCCGGATCGATGCACTCGTGCGTGTGCTGCTTGCGACCGACGATGTCCGCCCCAAACGCCTCGAAGTCCACGACGAAGTTAAGAACGGCGTCTTCTTCCTGCGTTCGTCAATCTGGCAGACAGTGCCGCGCCTCATGCGACAACTGTGCGACGCCGCGACGCAGGTCTTTGGCGAAGACACGCTCGACGTCACCGAATTGCCGCCCCTGATTCGCTATCGCACCTGGATCGGCGGCGATCGCGACGGCAACCCACGCGTCACGGCGGACGTGACGGCCCAGACCCTCGCGTTCATGCGCAGCGCGGCGGTGGAACTCTGGGACCGCGAGTTGCTGGACCTCAAGCAGGAACTCACGCTCTCGCGCCGATGCGTCGAAGTTCCCGAGTGGTTCCTCAAGCACGTCGAAGCCGCCGGCACCGATCGCGTGATCGAATCCACGAGCCTCGAGCAACGCCAGCACGAGCCGATTCGCATCTTGCTGATGCAGATGCGGGGCCGCGTGCACACGGACCCCACCTACGACGGGGCCGCATTGCTGAAGGATCTTCTGGCAATCCGCGATGCGCTGGCGGGCATGGGCCTGGGCGAGATCGCGCGGGGCGGGCGGCTCGCAGACGCCATCGTGCGGGCCCGCGCCT
This sequence comes from Phycisphaerales bacterium, assembly GCA_022843045.1. GTDB lineage: Bacteria > Planctomycetota > Phycisphaerae > Phycisphaerales > UBA1924 > BJHL01. The sequence continues at coordinate 15,697 of JALHOJ010000010.1, read as the reverse complement.
TCGGGCTGCATCTCGCAACGGTGGACCTCCGCCAGCACAGCCGTGTGCACGAAGCAGCCGTCGCCGAACTGCTCGCGATATCTGGCGTCTGCACGAACTACGCGTCGCTGAACGAAACCCAGCGACTCGAAGTGCTGCGCCGCGAACTCACGCAGCCCAGGCCGCTCCGACCCGTCGATGCCGCCCTCACGCCCGACACCGCGGAACTGATCCGCACGCTCGAGGTCGCCCGCCGCGCCATCGCCAATGATCGCCGCGCAATTCGGTCGTTCATCATCTCCATGACGCACGGCGTGAGCGACATGCTCGAAGTGCTGCTGCTTTTAAAGGAAGTCGGCCTCGCCCGAGCCACGCGCGACGGCGCAAACCCGCCACAAGCCCGCCTCGCCGGCATGCTGCATGTCGTGCCGCTGCTGGAGACCATCGACGACCTCTCTCGCGGCGAATCGCTCGTGCAGGAGATGCTCGACGAGCCGCTCTATCGCTCGTTCGTCGACTCGCTGATTCCCGAGGGCCTCGCACCTGAACTGAATCGCCCCATGCAGGAGATCATGCTCGGCTACAGCGACTCAAACAAGGACGGCGGCTTCCTGATGGCCAACCTCGCTCTCGACACCGCCCAGCGCAGCATCGCCAGCGTCGTCACCAGTCGAGGCCTGCTCCTGCGATACTTCCACGGTCGAGGCGGCACCATCGGCCGAGGCGGCGGGCGCGCGGGCCGCGCCATTCTCTCCTCTCCAGGCCCCGCACGCACCGGGCGCCTGCGCTTCACCGAGCAAGGCGAAGTCATTTCGTTCCGCTACGCCCTGCCCGCGATCGCGCAGCGACACCTGGAGCAGATCGTGCACGCCGCGTTGCTCGCGTCAAGCGATCAGCAGGACCCCGCGCCGCCCGAGCATCTGCCCGCGCTGCTCCAGCGGCTCTCGGCAACCTCGATGAAGGCGTATCGCACCCTGATCGACGACCCGGAGTTCTGGTCGTGGTTCGCCATGTCGTCTCCAATCTCCGCGATCGCAGGATTCCCCATCGCCAGCCGTCCCGTCATGCGAGCCCTGGGCAGCGCGGGGTCGACCAATGAGTCCCAGTTTGACCAACTTCGCGCGATTCCGTGGGTCTTCTCGTGGGTCCAGATGCGCTGCCTCGCGCCCGGTTGGTTCGGGCTGGGCGCCGCGCTCTCGCACGCAACCGACGCTGAATTCGCCCTGCTCGCCAGCGAGTATCGCCGCAGCGCATGGCTCTGCACCGTCATCGACAACGCCGCGGGCGAACTCGCGCGGGTGCGCATGCCCATCGTCCGTCGATACGCCCACGCACACCCGCAGGGCGACCGCTTCTTCACGATCCTCCACCGCGAATTCGACCATGCAGTGCGCGGCGTACTCCGCATGAACGGCCACACACGGCTGGGCGACGAAGCCCCGATCATCACGCGCTCCATCCACGAGCGCAACCCATGGACCGACGTCCTGAACCTCGTCCAGATCGAGTTGCTCCGCCGCCGCCGCGGGGCAGGCGATGTCGACAAGCCTGCGCTCGACCAACTGCTGCTGCAAAGCGTGAGCGGCCTCGCCGCGGCGATGCAGTCCACCGGCTAAACGCACCGGCCAAAACACCGCAGCGATCCACAATTTCGACCACCCGCTTGGGGTGCCGATAACGGCACACCACACCGGTTTGGTCGGCATTTTCCAAACTTGCGACCTCTGCCGGCATGAACTCCGCTCCTCACGCGTTAGGATGGCACGAGACAGACGCCGCCTTCCGTACTTGGCGGCCTTGAGAGGAGAGACATTCATGAGCAAGATTCGCACACTGTGCGCCGCGGCGATCGCCGTGGGCGCGGGTACGTTCGCGCACGCCGCCATCATCACAGGCGGCGGAGCAACGAGCATCATCGCCGCTCCCGCGAGCACCGCCCTGGGCGCGCTCGAGAGCAATACGCAGGCCCACGCCTTCAACGAAGTCACCAACTTCACGCTCGCGTCGGGCCTGTTCGTGAACGCGACCGTCCCGGGCGTGTACACCAGCAACGGTTCGCTGACGCCTGGCGTGATCCCCGCCGGCACCGTGATCAACAGCCACTATTTGTACACCGATCCGGTCGCCGGCGCGACCTCCGCGTACGAGGGCTTCATCGAGTTCGACGCGACGGTGATCGGCATCATCGTGCTGCGGGCGGACTTGAACTCGTCTGACTTCCTCGGCGCGCTTGGCACAACCTACGCCGACAACGAAGCCCGCGGGCTTGAACTGTCTCAGGCGGAGCGTTTCACGCTCACCCTCTCGGGTAACCGCATCAACTACCGCTTTGCGACCAGCACCGCGACGGATGACATCCGCGTGATCACGCTGGTGCCCGCGCCCGGCGCGGTCGCGCTGGCGGGCATGGGCGGACTGCTGGCGATGCGCCGCCGGCGGGCTTGATGCACATCCCCGCGGGTGATCGCCCGTTGCGTCACAGCACACCCAACGAAAACGCCCGCACATCACGCGGGCGTTTTTTTATTGACTTCATTCGCCTTTCGCTTGAGCCCAAGGGGCGACTCAGCCTTGAGCTTCACGCATCAACGACTCAAACGTGCCCAATCGCTGCGGGCTCGTCGCAGGCAACTTCGCGGCCTCCGCGGGCTTGAGGGCCCTACGCACGTACATCCCGTCCGACCGCAGTTCCCATGCGTTGCGATGGTCGAGTTCGTGGACTTCGAACATCCTTGCCACACGCGCCCGAGCCTCCTTATCGCGCAAGGGACAGCCCACCTCAACGCGATTCGAAAGGTTGCGATACATCCAGTCCGCGCTGGAGATATACCAATCGCCGTCCGCAGGATCTTCCGATCCGCCACCAAAGTGATACACGCGAGAGTGCTCGAGGAACCGCCCCACCACACTGCTCACGCGGATGTTCTCCGACAACCCCTTCACGCCCGGCACCAGACAGCAGAACCCGCGCACGATCAGATGTACCTGCACGCCCGCCTTGCTGGCTTCGTACAGACGATCGGTCACATCGCGGTCCTCCAGCGCGTTGAGTTTGGCCCATATCCGGGCCGGCTTGCCCTTCTTCGCAAGATCAATCTCGCGCTGGATGAGTTGGTCCGTCTTCTGCCGCATCGAGAAGGGCGCGACCATCAGCGTGTCGACGTTGGGCTCCTTGGCCATGCCCGTCAGGTAGTTGAACAGGTGCACCAGGTCGCTGGTGATCGCCTCATCGCTGGTGAGTAGACCAAGGTCCGTGTACAGCTGCGCCGTCTTGGGGTGGTAGTTGCCCGTGCCAAGGTGCGCGTAGCACCGCAGCCCGCTCTTCTCCTTGCGCACCACCAGACTCGTCTTGCAATGCGTCTTATAGCCCATGACGCCATACGCGACGTGCACACCGGCCCGCTCGAGCTTCCGAGCAAACGACACGTTGCGACCTTCGTCAAACCGCGCCCGAAGCTCGACCAGGCACGCCACCTGCTTGCCCGCCTCCGCCGCCCGCATCAGGTTCTCAATGAACGGACTGTCGGGCGTGGTGCGATACAGCGTCTGCTTGATCGTGATCACATCCGGGTCCGCCGCGGCGGCCGCGATGAACCGCTCCACGCTGTCGCGGAAGCTCTCGTAGGGGTGATGCACCAGAATGTCCTGCTTGCGAATCTGCGAGAACAGATTGCTCGCCGCCGCGGCTCCGCTCGTGGCCTTCTTGCCATTCGCAACGACCGCCAGTCGCGCGGGCACGACGGGCTTCCATGGCTTGTGCCGAAGGTCCGGGCGGGGTAGGTCGGCGATCTCGCTCAGCGCGAGGTAGTCGATCCGCATGGAGCGTTCATACACGTCCTGCGAATCCAGATTGAGTTTGTCCATCAAGTACCGCTGCGTCGCGTCGTCAGCATCGGGCTCGATCTCCATGCGAACGACGCGTGCGAACTTGCGCTGCTTAAGGTCGGCCTCGATGCTTTGCAGAAGGTTCGCCGTGTCGAGATCGTCTTTCTGAATGCCCGCCGAGCGCGTCACGCGAAAGCCAAAGCGCCCGAGGATCGTCATGCCCGGGAACAGGTCCGTCGAATGAGTCCGGATGATCTCGCCCATGGGCAAGAACCGCACCGCCGAACCCTTGCGACCGCCGGCTTCGTTCTTCTCGGGCAGTCGCAGGAACGCGGACATGCCGCTGGGCACCTTCACTCGCGCGAACGTCGCGTTCGACAGACTGTTGCCGGGTCGCTCGCTCGGCCCGCGCTTGCGAAGCTCCGCCCGCGCGGCTCGCGCAAGACGCTCCGCCGCGCTCGCGGTGGGGTTCTCAATCAGCAGTCCAATGTTGTTGGACAGGTTGCTGATGAACGGAAAGCGATGCGTTGGATTGACGGCAAGCGGCGTGAGCGCCGGGAACAGCTGCGCTCGATACCACTCCTCGACGAACGCTCGATCACGCGTCGTCAGGTCCGCATCGCGCACGATCGCCACACCCTCCTTCGCCAGCGCAGGAACCAATTCCCTGTCCCATATCTTCGCCTGCAGCGACAGCAGGCTCGTGACTTCCTCGCGAATCGCCGAAAGCTGCTGGCGAGGCGTCCGCCCGTCGGGCGATGGCGCCTCCATCCCCGCGTGCACCTGCCGCTTGATCAGCCCCACGCGCTTCATGAAGAACTCATCGAGGTTGCTCGTGAAGATCGACATGAACCGCACGCGCTCGAGCAGCGGCATCCCATCATCCGCGGCCTGCGCCAGCACGCGATGGTTGAACGCAAGCCACGAAAGATCGCGATGAAAGTACCGCGATCCCTCGGCGCTCTGGCTGTCGGCGTGGGTCTGACGAATGTCAATCAGGTCTTCGGGCATGACGCGAACGCTGCTCTCTCTGCGAGGGGGGCGGGTGCTGGAATACGAGGCGGGTACATCCCCTTTACCGGTCCGGAGCGTACGTCGCCACGCACCGATGCGCCTCCGAAACGCTGACACTCGCGATCTTCGCATGCGGCGCAAGCGACGCCCCGATGCGGGTCTGCAACTCGTCGGCCACGTGCTTGGCGATCAATTCCGCCGTCGGATTGAGCCGCTTGGGCAAGTCATCATCAAACGGCGGCACCTCGTTGAAGTTGTTATTGTCAAACCGCGACAGTACCTCAACCAGATGCTCGTGCACTGTGTGAAAATCACACAGCAAACCGTCCTCATCAAGCGTCGAGCCAACCAGCGTGATGACCACCCGCCAGTTGTGCCCGTGCACAGGCTCACGAACCCCCGCGATAGTGAGCGAGTGGGCCGCCGAAATCGTGTGTTCAACCTGAATCGAGAACATAAGGCCGGAGCGTACGCGGCGCGTCGCACGAGCGTTCCGCCGACGCCTTCCAGTGGCACGGGCGTCCCGCCCGTGAGCCCGCAAGGCTTCCCGCCCGGCACACCGCGCTACTTCGCCCCCTTCGCACCCTCCCACCGCTTCCGCATCGCCGCCGACTCCTCCGCCCTTCCTGCCATCTCCAGAATCTTGGTCGACTGTTCCATCAGCCGCAAACTCGCAAAGTGCGTCTCGCCGTACTGCTTCACGCACGCATCCATCGCACTCGCCTGCACCGCGAGCGCCTCCTCAAGCCGCTTGTTCTCCGCGAGTGAGTACGCATATGTGGACGCGATCAGTTGGCGACGCCACATCGCCTCAATCGGGCTCTTGTCGCTTGTCGCCTGGCGATACGCCTGCTCCAGCACCGCCAGCGCTTCCCCAGCCCGGCCCGCCTTCGACAGGCACAGCCCCAGCGTCTGCGTCGCAATCACCGTCGAGCCGTGGTCCGACCCGTACACCTTCTTCGAAAGCTCCATCCCTTCGCTTGCGGCGGCAATCGCATCATCAAACCGCTTCACTGTCGCATACACGCCCGCGAGGTTGCCCAGCGGCGCGATGAACTCGGGCGTCTCCGCCTTGCTGGCCCGTCGATACCGCGCCACCACGTCCTCGTAGATCGCCAGGGACTTGTCATGGTCCTTCATCTGCTCGTACGCGTTGGCAAGGTTGTTCAGGAAGATGAAAAACGAGCGATGCTCGGGCCCGTACACACGCTCCGCGATCTCGCGCCGAGGCAGCAGCACCTCCACCGCCTCCTGATACTTGCCCTCATCGAGGTACAGCACCGCCAGGTTGCTTGCAGTCACCAGCACCTGCCCGTGCTCGGGCCCGAACGCCTCAGTGAACAGTTCCATCGCCTCGCGATAGCCGCTCGCCGCCTTGACATAGTCATTCTTCGAGTGATTCGCGCTGGCGATATTGTTGATCGCGTTGGCGCGGGCGCCGATCGCTTTGGGGTCGTCGGGGTTCTTCGGAGTGGGTGTCGCCGCGATCCCCGCCTCATACGCCGCGATCGCTTCGTCGAGCTTCGCGATCCTGCGATACGACACGCCCAGGACCGAGTACGCGTTCGCGAGTTCATCCGAAATCTGAATCCCGCGATCCTTGTATCCCTGGATCGTTGTGCTCATCAGTTCGGCGCACTTCGCGAAGTCCCCCTCGTACGCAAAGGTGGTCGCCACGCCGCCCTGCGCGATCAAGTCGCCGATGTCATCCTTAGGCAGGTCCTTGATCCCCGCCATCACCGCGACGGCTCGCTCGTGGTGCAAACGGGCCGCCGGGATGTCATCCAGCGAGATGAAGATGTTGCCCAGCGCGGTGTGCAGTTGCGCCAGCGTCCGAGGCTGGTCCTTGTACGTCTCGTCCACAGTCGCCGCGGCCTTGCGTACCACATCGATCACCTTCGCGTCCGCACCGATGCCTTCAGTGGTGGACGCGCCGCCCAGCAAGTCGTTGAGGAAGCCGACCGTCGCCTCCGCCGTCTCCTTCTCCCGCGTCGCGCGAGCCGACTCTTCGACCGCCAGCGCCGTCTGCTTCTCCGCGATGTCCCGCTGCGCCCGGGCTTCGCGGGCCGAACGCGCCGTCATGATGGTCCCCGCGGCCAATGCCACGATCGCCACAGCGCCTGCGGCCATCGTCACGCGATACCGCTTGGCGGCCCGCTGAAAGCCGCGCCACGCCGACTCACGCCGAGCCCGAATCGGCTCGCCCTCAAGGTGATGACGAATGTCATCGGCAAGGTCTCCCACGCTCTGATATCGCTCGCTCGGCTCCTTCGCCAGCGCCTTCGCGAGGATCACCTCGATCTGCTCATCCAGATCCGCCCGCAGCACCCGCGCGGGCGTGGGCTGTGCCATCACGATGTTGTTGAGCGCGGTGTGCAACGCACCCGAAACGTCATACGGAAACTTGCCCGTCAGCAACTGGTACAGCATCACCCCCAGCGAATAGACATCGCTGCGCGTGTCCACCTGATCCTGCTCGCCCCGAGCCTGCTCGGGACTGGCCCAGGGCAGGCTGCCAACGAACTGGCCCGTGGTGGTCAATGTCGCCTCGCGATGCGCCGAGTCGCGCGCCCCGGGCGTGCCAGACTTGCTCGCCGCCTCATCATCAGTGATCTTGGCCAGCCCGAAGTCCAGGACTCGCGGGTTCCCCTCCGCATCAACGCGCACGTTGCTGGGCTTGATGTCGCGGTGAATCACGCCCCGCGTATGCGCATACTGCAACGCATCGCACACTTTCAGAAACGCCCGCAGCGTCCGCCCCGTGTCCTGCTTCGTCTGCCTGACAAACTCATCGAGCGGCACGCCCTCCGCGAACTCCATCACCAGATACGACCGCCCGTCCTCGGTCTGCCCGCTGTCATACACCCGCACGATGCCCGGATGCCGCAAACTCGCCGCGAGATCGACCTCCCGCTGAAACCGCCTCTGCCCGCTCGCCGAGTAATACGCCGAGTCGAGCAACACCTTGATCGCAACCTCGCGCTTGGTCGACCGCTGCACCGCGCGAAACACGATGCCCTGGCCGCCCCGCTTGATCTCGCGCAGTGCTTCATACCCAGCAATGCTGAGCGTTGGCCCGCCGCCCCGCGTGCGCTTGAGTTCGCCCAGCAGCAGGTTCTCATCCTGAAACCACGACGCTCCCGAAGGTGGGCCAGAATCGAGTTGGGACGGTTGCGTAGTCACGGCGTGGCTCGAACCAGTTGCACCGCGAAGCGTGCGGCCGACGCGGAAGAAGGAGGGTTGCCGCGGACTTGCGCGGATGAACGCGTATCAGAACAAACTCTCGTATCAAATCCGCGCGATTCTGCGAAACTCCGCGGCCCCCCTTCTTTTTTCTCAACTCTCCATTCTCTCCTCCGCGACCTCCGCGGCAGTCTCCTATCCCTCCTCCACCACCTGCATCTCAATCACCTGACTCAGCCGCCGCGTGATCCGGCTCTTGATCTGATACAACGCCTCGATCGAAACGCCCATGTCCCTCGTCACCGCCTCTGCCGACTCCCCGCGGATCGCGTACCGCTCAAAGATCGCCCGATCCCGCGCCGAAAACTCCGCATCGATTACCCGCATCGCCTGCCGCAGGTGATGCTGCCGCCACTCCTGCTCCCACTGCGAATCCGTCGCCGGATCCCCGCTCGCCGTCAGTGCCTGCGCGTGGGCCATCGAGTCAACATCACCTAGCACCGCCCCGCCCCGCGCCTGACACAACTTTCGATAAATCGCGTGCAGCACCACCGTCTTCAAGTACGACCGAAACTTCCCCACCTTCGGGTCATACGCAAATCCCGGCATCGCCTTGCTTAGCGACAGCAGCACATCCTGCAACACATCATCCGTGTCGCTCGCCTGCAACCCATGCCGTTTGCAAAACCCGCGGATCAGCTCCCCATATCGATCCACAAACTCCCCCCACGCCCGCCCCCGCTGCGCACTGTCCCCCTGTTCGCCCAATCGGGCCAGCAGCGTCGCGTGGGTCTGAGTTTGGGAATGAACCGGCATCACAACACCCAAAGTACCACGCAATCACCACCGCACAAGTGCATTCGATTCACACAAGTTCAACTGCACCGTGGATCAGACCATCGACCTCACAACTGCCCTAAGTTCACGTCCGAGATTATTCCAAGTTGCGTCAGCGCAGTCTCAACTTCATCCCGCCCACCGAGGACGACGCCCACTACGCTTGCCGCGTGAGCATCGGGACGCCACACGTTCACGCTTCGGCCTTTCTCACAGTAGTCGCGCTCGCCGCGACCGCGCCATTGCTCGCACAGTCACCGCCCCCGCTGGTGCTGTACTCCAACCTCCCGGGCTCTCCCACGCGAGCCGCCCCCGCCCCCAACCTCCAATTCCAAGCCGGTGCTTCCCTGACCGATGCGTTTCTCGCCCTCGCCGTCGCTCCAGGCGGCGACCGCTGGGCCATTCGCGCCCGGGTCGTTCCCACCGCAGGCGGTGCCGCCACCGAAGCCATCCTCACTGGCACGCTCGACAACACCACCACCGCCGGCGGCGCTCGCATCATCGCCCGCACCTCCCAGACCTCCTACGTCAGCTCTCGAACCTGGGACGCCTTCGGCGCCTCCCTCTCTGCCAACGACGCCAACCAGATCGCCTTCGCCGCCAACCTCGGCGGCACGACCAACGATGATGAATTGGTGACGCGATGGTCCGAATCGGGCGGCGGAACCTGGGCCACGATTGCTCGCGAAGACACGCAGGCCTTGGGACAACCCGCCGGCGTGCGATACGGCCCGTTGCTCCAAGCCGTTCACTTGCTGCCCAACGGTCTCGTGGGCGTGCATGCCAGCCTCTTTGCCGGCGCGCCCACGCTGCAAGCACTCTTCCACCTCTCCGCGCCGGGGACGGGCTCGCTCATCGCCTCCAACACCACGACCACGCCATCCTCCCAGCTCGCCTCGCCCGACCAACCTCTCGCGGCGTTCTTGGTTGACCAATTCACGACGGGCGGTAACAGCTCTTCATTCACATCGTGGTACGTCGCACGGCTCTCGGGCCCCACCAATACCGACATGGTGCTCGTCCGCAACAACGCCGTCATCGCGCAAGAGGGATTCGTCAAGCCAGGTTCAGGGTTCTCCAATCCCGTCGCAACTCTCATCGACGTACCCGCGACCAGCGCATCATTCCCAAGTTCCGTTGGCCCAGGTGGCCCAGGAGGCGAGGCCCTGTACTTCGGCTCCAACGCCGACACCGTCGACTGGGCCGCGGTCTGCAGTGACAGTGCAGACACCCTCATCGCACAAACCAACACACCCATATTCCCCGGAGCGACCGAACTCTGGAACGACGCCGAGGCCACCTCGACGACATTCATGGGCGGCGCGATCAACTCGACGAACGTGTGGGTTCTTGCAGGCAAGACCAACGCAAGCGGCAGCACCAACACGGTGATCGTGCACGAGACCGCGGGCGTGATCCTCCGCGAAGGTGACGGGCTGGATCTCAACGGCGACGGCCTCGCCAACGACAACGCCATCCTCGCCGACATCGCTCCCGGCTCGATTCGCTTCGGCTCCAACGGCCGCGTCTACGCGATCGTGCTCATCCGCAGCTCAACGAGCACGCTTCGCGGCTGGGCGGTCATCCGCCTGCTCACGCCCATCGGCAACGTCTGCGACCCCATCGACTTCAACAACGACGCGTCGCTCTTTGACCCCACCGACATCGACGCGTTCCTCAGCGTCTTTAGCGAAGGCCCCTGCGTCCCCGCTACCGCCACCTGCAACGACATCGACTTCAACAACGACGGCTCCCTCTTCGACCCCGCCGACATCGATTCGTTCCTCAGCGTCTTCAGCGAAGGCCCTTGCCTCTAGTGGCATGGGCGTCTTGCCCAGGACTCCCAAGGGCCGCTCGCCCCTGGCCTCTCTCCCTGATTCGGCCACTGTGATCAACCAAACCCTGAAATCTTCGCCCTCTCCTACCGTCCCCCACGCTCTTCGCGAAACCGCGCAAGCGCTTGCCGGAAGCTCATTGGAGAACGCCGCGTGATCGCCAGACCGACCGAAGTGCTCGCCCGTGAGGTCTTTGACCAAGTCGCCTCTTTGCCGGAGGGCAGTGACGAACGCACCGCGATCCTCGAGCGCCTTCGCCGAGAGAACCCCACCGCCTACGACGAAGTCTCCAGCCTCCTCCACAGCAGCGACTCCCGCCACATCTTCCTCGACCACACCGGCGCAGCCTCGCCGCTCAACCTCACCAACCGAATCGCCATCAACGACGAGCCCGTCACCAGCGTCGGCAAGTACAAGATCGTCCGCAAACTGGGCCAGGGTGGCATGGGCGTGGTCTACGAAGCCCGCCAGGAGTTTCCAAACCGCTCCGTCGCGCTCAAGCTCCTCCGCCCCGACGTCGCCAGCCCCTCCATGCTCCGCCGGTTCGAGCTCGAAGCCGAAGCCCTGGGCATGCTCCACCATCCCGGCATCGCCAACATCTTCGAAGCCGGACGCGCCAAGGTCAACGACGACGAACGCATGTTCATCGCGATGGAACTGGTCCAAGGCCCCAGCCTATCCCGCTTCATCAAAGACACCAACCCCAGCCGCACCGCCCGCATCGAACTGATCGCCCAAATCGCCGACGCCGTAGACCACGCCCACCGCCGAGGCGTCGTCCACCGCGACCTCAAGCCAGGCAACGTCATCATCGACCAGCCCGCAAGTCAGGCCGGCAGCCAGCCCAAGGTCCTCGACTTCGGCGTCGCCCGCCTGGGCAGCGAATCCAACGACCGAACCATGAACACCCGCGCGGGCCAGCTCATCGGCACGCTCGAGTACATGAGCCCCGAACAACTCTCTGGCGATCCCCGCGCCATCGACTCCCGCACCGACGTCTATGCCCTGGGCGTGATGCTCTACGAAGCCCTCACGGGCGACCTGCCGCTTGACCTCTCGGGCAAGAACCTGTTCAGCGCCATCGACCTCGTCCGAAAGCACGAACCCCGCCGCGTCTCGAAAGTCCTGGGCGAAGGCGGCGGCGGGACCGAACTCGACGACATCGTCGCCATGGCGATGGAGAAGGACCCGCAGCATCGGTACCAATCCGCCTCCGCCCTCGCCGACGACCTCCGCCGCCTGCTCCGCAACGAGCCCGTCCAGGCCCACCCGCAAACCACCTGGTACCAAGCCCGCAAGTTCGCCCAGCGCCACGCCGCCTTCGTGGGCGCAATCGCCGCCGTCATCGTCGCGCTCTCTGCGGGCCTGATCGCCGCGCTGTGGCAGGCCGACCGCGCCAATCGCGCCCAAAAGCAAGTCGCCGCGCAGCTCGTCGAAGTCGAACGCTTGAACGTCGCCGAAAAGGCCGCCCGCGAAAAAGCCGAGACCGACAAAAAGACCACCCAGGCCGTCGCAGGCTACCTCGTGGCTCTGCTCGAAAAAGCCTCGCCCGAACACACCGCCGGCAAGGAAATGACCATCCGCGAGGCCCTCGACAAAACCGCCGGCACCGTCGAAGCCGACTTTAGAGACCAGCCCGTGGTCCTCATGCGCCTCAACGACGTCATCCGCCAGACCTACGGCTCCCTGGGCGACTTCACCAAGGCCGAGCGCCACGGCCGCCGCGCCCTCGAACTCTCCAAGCAGATCTTCGAAGGAGATCCCGCGACCTGGAGCGACGAAGCGGGCGATCTCTCCGTCGCCCTCATCGAAGGCGACAAGGCCGACGAAGCCATCGCCCTCCTGCGCGACACGCTCGCCCAGACCATCGCCCAAGTCGGCGAAGACCACGAAGCCGTCGCGACCCTGCAAATGCACCTCGGCTCCGCCCTACGCGCCCAGGAGCAGTACGAAGAGGCCGAAACGCTGCTCCGCAAGTCCCTCGCCTTCCGCGAGAAGTCGCTGGGCATGGAGGACCGCGCAACGATGGTCGTCCTCAACGAGCTCTCCCTCGCCGTCCGCGGCCAAGGCCGATTCAGCGAAGCCGAGCAGATGACCCGTCGCAACCGCGACACCACCGTCAAGAACCTCGGCCCCGACCACCCCGACGCCCTCGCCGCCGCGACCAACCTCGCCAACCTCCTCGACACCTTGGGCCGCGAAGACGAAGCCATCAGCCTCCTGCGCGACACGCTCGAGCGCGCCCAGCGCGTCCTGGGCCCCGCCCACCCCACCACCCTGCAGATCACCTTGGGTCTGGGCACGACCCTCATCGACACCAACAACCCCAAAGACGCCGTCGCCGTCCTCGAGCCCGCCCTCGCCGGCATGCGCGAGACATTCGGCCCCGAGCACCAGACCACGCTCAACCTCCTCAACAACCTCGCCAATGCCTACGAACGCTCCGGCGATCTCGACAAGGCCTCCTCCACCTTCGCCTCCCTCCGCGAGATCATGCTCCGCAAAGAGCCCGAGTCGATGCGCACCGCCGTCACTCTGGGCAACTCCGGCCGCGTCGAACTCGCCCGCAAGCAGCCCAAGCTCGCCGTGCAGCTCACTCGCCAGGCCCTGGACATAGGCGAGAAGAACCTTCCGCCCGACCACGCCCTGCGGCTTCGCCTGACCATCGGCTACGCCGCCGCTCTCATCGGCGATGCCCGCATCGACGAAGCCCTCGCCCTCGCCGAGCCGGTCTACGCCCAACTCGCCGAAAAGCACGGCCCCGGAGCGGGCCCGCCCAAGGGCTCCGCCAAGACCATCGCCGAAGCCCTCGCAAAGGCCAGCCACCCCCAAGCCGCGAAGTGGCTCGAACGCGCCAACACCAAGCCGCCCGAAGCGCCCGCCACGCCGCCGCAGTGAGCGTGCTCACCGCTTCGCGCGATTCATCAAGTCCGTGCTCCGCTTGAGCGTCGCCAGTTCATCAGGCGTCAGGCTGTCGATCCCGCTCGCGTTGCTCTTGGCGAGAATCCGATCCACCTCCGCCTCCAGCTTCGGATCGATATCCCGCAACGACGTGCCGCGAGATGGGGCCTTGACGGGAGGCGCCGCATCCAGCCCCGCCAGCCGCAACTTCGGCTTGCCCCCAAACCACCCCTTCACCCGATCCGCGATGTCCGTGAACTCCGCGAAGAAGTCCTTCAGCAGGTGACTGCGCCGAATAAAAAAGTACCCCGCGATCGCCCCGCCCAAGTGCGCCGCTTCGCCACCCGCGTTGCTCCAATTGAACAACACCACGATGATCGCGATGATCACATACGCATACGCCAGATTCCGAATCTTGACCGGGATAGGCGGGATCAGCAGCATCACCTGCAACTGCGGCTGCAAGTACGCCGCCGCCATGATCACGCCAAACACCCCCGCCGACGCCCCCACCAACGGTGCCGCCGCGCTTCCCGGCAGCAATCCCGGAATGTTCGGATACCCCAGACTTGCCGCAATGTTCCCCAGCCCGTTCAGAATCAGGTACATCAGCCCGCCGCACAACCCGCACATCAGGTAGAACGCGAGATACCGCCGGCTCGACCCAATCCCCTCTTCAGTCAGCCGCCCGAATATCCACAGCCCCAGCATGTTAAACAAGAGGTGCATGACCCCGCCATGCAAGAACTGAAACGTCACCAACCGCCACACCTCGCCCCCCAGCAGCGTCGCCGTCGAAAAATGCCCCCAAGCATGCAGAGGCGGCATCACCTGATACAGATTGATCTTGACCCACTGCTGCGTCCGGCTGTCCACGATCACCCGGCACACTTGATTGTCAACCGTGCTTCGAAACTGCTCGCTGGCAAACTCCCCCGCACCGAGCCCGGCGGGAGTCATCTGCAGCACCCGATAGTTCTTCTCCATCAACAACTGCGACCGCGGAATCGTCGCCACCTCCGCCGCAGGCAGGATGTTGACCTCCCGCGTGAACTGCGGCACGCCAACCTTCCCCGTGAACATCCCAAAAACAAAAATCGCCACATTGATGATGATCAGCCACACCGTCACCGGCGTCCCGCCCATCATCGACTGCTTGCGTTGAAACACGTACTCGCGGTCGTAAATGCCCATAGATACCTATTGCCGCCCTCTCATTGGTGCTCGCCCGACCCCGATTCCACACTCCACCCCAAGAGCACCTCTATCGGCTCCCCGCCTCGCCCTATTGCACTGCCGCAGGCAGTGGCCGGGGGGGGTGGCACGCGCGTCCCGCCCGTGAGTCTCCCGGCCTTCTAGGCCGGAGTCCCCCGCGCACCGGAATCAAATCACCCCCACCCGCCTCGCCCAATGCAGCGCGACGATCGTCTTCGCATCCGTAATCCGCCCATCCCACACCATCTCAAACGCTTCCTGAGCCCCCACCACCCGCACCCGAATGTCCTCGTCATTCTCCAGATGCTGCCCCACCATCGCCAGCCCCTCCGCCACCACGCACTCCATCACCTCATCCGTCATCCCAGGCCCCGTGTGCCACCTCGCCACATGCCGCAGCCGCTCCGCCCGATACCCCGTCTCCTCCGTCAGTTCCCGCGCCGCACAGACCAGCGGCTCCTCCCCAGGCACCCGAGTCCCCGCAGGCAACTCAATCAGCCGCCGCTCCAGACTGAGCCGGAAATTCTCAATCAGCACGATCTGCTTCCCACCCCCGGCATCCAAAACCGGCACAATCACCACCGCCCCCGGATGCCGCACCACTTCCCGCTCAATCCGCGTCCCATCCCGCCCCGCCGTCGAAACCACCTCGATGTCAAACTTCGGGCCGCGACGAAGTAGGGTGCGCACTATCCTGCGCGGCGTCCCACACTCCTCCAGCCCATCCATGCCTTCGCGTGCCTGCATCCAAGGACTGTAGTGCCCCCCGCTCCCCCCCCCGCCCATCCCCACCAAGGGCCCAGACCCACCGTGCCCCCCGGCACAGGCGTCGTCAGCCTGCGCAACGTCCACAAAGCCTTCGGCCTCCAGAAAGTCCTCGATGGCATCAGTGTCGACTTCGAAGCCGC